>NZ_UHCT01000001.1:964268-1285691 GCF_900458435.1 Staphylococcus carnosus
TTGTTTCGGTTATTGTTAGAATATAACTATATGTATAAATATTTTATGATAGGAGAGGCAACTTAATGGAATCTCGACAGCAAAGTCCTAGAATAGTCTTAGGTTACTATTATTTAAGTTTCACTCTAAGATTTTTGATTGTTTTCATAATAGCTCTAGGTTTCAGCATCTTTTCTTATTATTTTAATTGGTCACCGTGGGTTATATATAGTGTTGGTATATTACTACTGCTGCAATTGTTGTTTTTTGCAGTACAACCATGGATTTTATACCATCATAGATATTTCACTCTTAAAGATAACCACATCATGATTATTAACACCTTCTTTTTTAAAAAAGAAGCAGTCATTAAATTGGACAGAGTGCAATATTTAGAGCGTAAAACAGGACCGTTATTAAATCGATTCGGGTTATGTAAAAATCATATTGTGACGGCGGGACATAAAATTGTCCTTCCTTTAATCGACAAAAGTACAACAAAAGATATGGAAGAATATTGTATGAATTACTTAGAAAAGGTAGATGCAGATGTTTAAACCACAAAAGTTACATCCGATTTCATATTTGTCAGGTTTAATTAAAACAATAAAACAAAATTTCATTGTCATAATTTTGTTCTTTATTAATATTAAAGATTTTCATTTTGCTGATTTAAAACAGTACCTTTGGCCTGGCTTTTTGCTTATTTTATTTATAGCTTCATTTATTATCAATGCTGCAAAAGTTTTTACAACTAGGTATTGGATTGAAGATAATCATTTCATCGTTACATATGGTGTATTTAATAAAAAGCGAAAAGAGTTAGATATACAACGTATACAATCTGTCGATACTTCTCAAGACATCGTTAATAGATTGTTTGGTGGTTTAATTTTAGAAATAAAAGTACCAAGTGACAGTATAAAGCTTGAAATAGTATCTAAGGCACAGAGTGAATATATCGAACAACAAATTAAAAAGGTTCAAAATACAATTGATGCAGCAGATGATATTGTTACTGAGAATGAAGAAGGACCAATCAATGCAGAATATAATCAAGATCAAAAAACAATTTTCCGTTTAACTTTAAAAGAACTAACTTTAATGTCATTGACAAGCGGTTCTATTGTGCTTGCAATATTAACAATTATGCCCATCCTAGGAAGTTTTCAAAGTGTCATACCTTGGGAACGTATTTTTAATCAATTTCAGCATATTGCTCAAGCAGCTTATATCGTAACATCATTACTTATTATAATCGGTTTGCTGATAGCTTACATCATTGGGGTAATTATTGAATTCACAAGATATTATGGTTATACATTAAAAGAAGAGAATCACCAATTAAAAATTAGGTATGGGTTATTTAATGTGAAAAGTCTGACAGTCCCTACAATACGCATTCAAGCTGTTGTTGAAAAGCAATCATTTTTACGTAGATTGATTGGGTATACAACGATTTATTTTGTGATTACAAGTGATGGAGTGAATAAAATGGAAAGTGAAAATGCTTCTGGCGAAGTTGTCATATTGCCTTTTATGAAAAGAAAAAATGCATATGACATGCTACATTATTTAGTACCATCTTTAAAGTTTCAATCTGTTGAAACAGGATTGCCTAAAGGCGGCATTCGTCGTAATGCTCAAATCATTGTAGGAATCATTCTTATTGCTGGAATAGCAGGGAATTATTTTTGGAATGTCTGGTCTTTAGTAATTGCTTTATTATTAATAGTGCTTGTAATTATTAACAGTATTATAACTGTGAAGTATTCAGGATTGCTTATTTCATCTGATGAATTGACATTGAAACATTCCCAATTAGTTCGGACGCGTTATTACTATACAAAGAAAAATAAACTTGTTGGTTTTGAGAAAAGGCAAAATCCATTTTTAAAAAAAGCAGAACTTGCACATTTTAATTTTATTACAGCAAAAGGTGCAGGGAGTCTAAACATAGGTTTGCGCTTCGTTCAAAATAATGAAGCAGATGAACTGAAAATATGGTACTTGAAGGAGAGAAATTATGAAACTTAATCGCATGTCTTCTAAAGGGAAAAGAGTGTTGGTTATCGGTGCGATAATACGAACGGTTATCATTGCGGTATGTTTAATTGCTGCATTAGTAATTGAACATGTGTGGTTGCATTGGCTTAGCAATACACCTTTTAAAATTACTTGTATTATTGTAGCAGGGCTTATTTTGTTGCAAATTATTTGGGATTGCTTATTACGTCCATGGTTAATGAATCGACAACATGGTTATTTATTGAAAACACATGCTATTACCGTTCAAGAAGGCATGTGGTTTGTAAAACATTTGCAAATTCCTTTGTTTCGTATTCAAAATGTAGATATAGAAGAAGGATGGCTAATGCGCAAATATCAACTTGCGACTTTGAATCTTTCGACAGCTGGCGGTAATGCGGAAATTTTATTAATCGACAAAACCACAGCTCAACAAATTATGGATAATATCAAACATTCTTCATTAAATATAAGTGAAGAATTAGAAGTAGGTGAATAAGTTGATATATGGTATTGGAATCGACTTGATTGAAATTGGTCGGATTAAAACTTTGATGGAACGTCAAAAAAAGTTGCCTGAGCGCATTTTGAGTAAAGATGAATTAACTAAATTTGAAAGTTTTTCTCATGAACAACGGCGGGCTGAATTCTTAGCAGGACGCTTTGCATGTAAAGAAGCATTCAGCAAAGCATTAGGCACAGGGTTAGGAAAGCATGTAAGTTTCCAAGATATTAATTGTCAAAATGATGAATTGGGACGTCCTTATATTCGATATGAAGGGTTTAAAGTACATGTAAGTATCACACACACTGAAAATTATGCCGCGAGTCAGGTGATTCTTGAGAAAATGTAATATAATAGCAGTATTGTTGAATTAAACCGAAAGAGACGGTTTAAAATAAAGGAGTTGAAGATCATGGCGGATAAATTTTATCGGCCTACGTATCTTAAGGTAGATTTAGAAGCAATATTAAAAAACTATCAAGTACTAGGCAAATTACAACCTAATAAAACAGTTATGCCGGTTATCAAAGCGAATGCATATGGAATGGGCAGTGTAAATGTAGGCCATTATTTAAAAAAACATGGTGCTGAATTTTTCGCTGTTGCCACTTTGGATGAAGCAATTGAATTAAGAATGCACGGAATTGATACGAAAATATTAATTTTAGGCGTTGTAATGCCTAAAGACATCAATAAAGCAATTCAGCATCGTGTTGCTTTAACAGTACCTTCATATGCATGGTTAAATGAAGCAATTAAATATCTTGATGAAGACTTAGAAAAGGATTTATGGCTGCATGTCAAAATCGATACAGGTATGGGACGCTTAGGTGTAAAATCAGCAGAAGACTATCAAAAAACAGTAGCTTTGATACAGTCACATGAGCATTTGATTTTTGAAGGTGTATTTACGCATTTTGCACAAGCAGATGAGGATAGTCCACATACAAAAGAGCAATATGAAATTTTTGAAAATTGGGTGGACACAATCCCGCATCCATCGTATGTTCATGCTCAAAATTCTGCAGGTACGATTTTGTTTGATGCACCTATTTGCAACATGGTACGAACTGGTATTTCTTTATATGGCTACTATCCATCTGAATATGTTGAAGAACAGACAAATGCTGAATTGTATCCTAGTGCAGAATGGATAACTGAAATTGTAGATATTAAGTATTTGAACATAGGAGACACTGTAAGTTATGGTTCCACTTATACCGCAGAAAAATCTGAAAAAATTGCGATTTTACCTGTTGGTTATGCAGATGGTTTCCCAAGAATGATGCAAGGTACAAATGTGGAAGTGAATGGACAGCAATGCACGATTATCGGCCGTGTTTGCATGGATCAGATGATGATTGCATTACCTGAAAATGAAGACATTAATGTCGGAGATAAAGTAACTTTATTAAATCGTGAACATAGCGGTCCGCAATCATTATTATCACACGCGAAACAGCAGCAAACCATTAATTATGAAGTGCTTTGCCGTATCGGAAGACGTGTTCCAAGAATTTATGAACCAGAAAAAGTATTTGATATTGTTAACGAATTGCAAAAATAGTATGGTCAGGTATTTTGAAATTTGTTATTATAAGTTTGAATATTAAATTAGTATTTCTTTAATTCTTGGAGGTCTTACTCATGTCAACTTTTAATCAGAATAGAAGTTATAGTTTAGAACAGTCACTGAAAGAAGGCTATGCACAGATGGCTGACTTAAATCTCTCCCTCGCAACGGAGGCATTTTCAGTAGAATGTGAAGCCTGTGATTGCAATGAATCATATTTAGCTTTTGACAAGGATGAATGATGAGGAGAGGCGATGTTTACTTAGCTGATTTATCACCAGTGCAAGGTTCTGAACAAGGGGGAGTTAGGCCTGTTGTAATTATACAAAATGACACTGGAAATAAGTATAGTCCGACAGTTATTGTGGCAGCAATTACTGGACGGATTAATAAAGCAAAAATTCCTACTCATGTTGAAATTGAAAAAAGTAAATATAAATTGGACAAAGATTCTGTTATATTACTTGAACAGATTAGAACAGTCGATAAAAAGCGACTTAAAGAAAAACTGACATATTTATCAGACGAAAAGATGAAAGAAATTGATAATGCGATTCAAATCAGCTTAGGCTTGACACATCGCAATTAATTGAAGTTTAAACGACACAATTAAATTACAAAAGGTTGAGGCAAGATGTAGATGTCTGCCTTACAACTTTGTTCAGACTTGCACACTTAGTATAGCCTGAACCAAACGTTTAAAGAGGCAGAGAAACAATTTCAGCTTATGGTACACGTATGACTTTATTGCTCGACTATCAATATAGTGTAATATGGCGTTCCTAGAGATGCTGATATTGATTTTTGCCTCTTTTTTACATAAAAAATATAATAGAGGCCGGACTTTTTCATTGAGCAAATACTGTGATAAGGTGTCTATCCCTTTTGTAATTAAGATTTAAGAAGAGAATTCAGAAAGAAGGACGATACAAGTGGAAGAATTTAAAGAAAAATATTTGCGAATGTTGCAATTATATGTAGAGTCCTATAATAAGCAAGCTGTGCTTAATCAATTCAAAGATTTCGGACAAGAAATTTTAGAAAAACACATTCATGCTGAAAATGTACTGGACATCCATAAAGCGTGTGCAAGTGAATTGGATTTATCTAGAGAGCAGATTTTAATGTCTTTAGAAATTTTAAAAACGATTGCTCAAACTTATGGATACAGTTATAAGGACTATCAAGAATTAGTTGATAAGTTGTACTATCATGATAAAGAAATGGATTTAGCTTCTCGTTTACAACAAACCATGCTGCAAACAGAAATTCCTCAATTCGACAGTATTCAAATCGGGGTGATTTCTGTTGCTGCCCAAAAAGTAAGCGGTGATTATTTTAATCTGATTGATCATAAAGATGGAACGATGAGTTTTGCTGTCGCTGATGTAATTGGGAAAGGGATTCCAGCTGCCTTAGCAATGAGTATGATCAAGTTCGGTATGGATTCATATGGTCATTCACAATTACCAAGTGATGGATTAAAACGTTTAAACCGCGTTGTGGAAAAAAATGTCAATCAAGATATGTTTGTGACAATGTTTTATGGTCTTTATGAAGAAATGAATCACTTGCTTTATTGCAGTTCGGCTGGTCATGAACCCGGATATGTATTTAGAGCCGAACAAGATGAGTTTGAAGAAATTGACGTCAGAGGACGTGTATTAGGTGTCAAACAACTTGAGCGCTATAAACAACAAGAAATCCCTATTTACTTAAATGATTTAATTATTATTTTTACAGATGGTGTGACAGAAATACGTGATGAAAATGGTAAGTTTATCGATATTGATTACTTGCTTGATTTCATACATAAATATAAAGACTTGCATCCTCAAGATATTGTTCAATTATTGTATGAAGAATTACTTGGCATACAAAAGTCGGGGAAACGCGATGATTTGACGATTTTAATTATTAAGCGTGTAAATTAACAAAAAATGATTAAACCCTATTAACAAAGGGTATATGAGTGATTGAAATATGAACAGACTGGAGTGTAACACTTAATGAACTTAAATATAGAGACACAAAAATATGACGATTATTACGAGATTAAAGTTGGAGGAGAGTTAGACGTATACACAGTTCCAGATTTGGAAAAAGTATTAACTCCAATTAAACAAGAAGGTACACATGATGTACATGTCAACTTGGCAAATGTTAGTTATATGGATTCAACTGGATTAGGCTTATTCGTGGGTACATTAAAAGCTTTAAACCAAAATGACAAAGAACTATATATTATCGGCGCTTCAGATCGTATCAGCCGTTTGTTTGAAATTACTGGTTTAAGCGACTTGATGCACGTAAATGAAGGATCGGAGGTAGAATGACATGCAAGCCAAGCGGAATGTAATTGAAATGAAGTTACCTGCAGAAGCTGAATATGTCAGCTTGATTCGTTTAACTTTATCAGGTGTATTTTCTCGTGCGGGGGCTTCATATGATGATATTGAAGATGCAAAAATCGCAGTTAGCGAAGCAGTTACTAATGCAGTAAAACATGCTTATAAAGGTGAAGATGTCGATGCTGCTATTTATTTGTGTTTCGAAATTTATGAAGATAAAATTAGAGTTGTAGTTTCTGATCAAGGCCAAAGCTTTGATTACGAAGAGAAGAAGAAAGAGTTAGGCCCTTATCAAGAAGATGAGAATATTGATTTCTTAAGAGAAGGCGGCTTAGGGTTATTCTTGATTGAATCATTAATGGATGAAGTAAAAGTCAACAAAGATAATGGCGTAACGATAAGTATGATTAAGTATATAAAAAAAGAGCAGGTGCGAAATAATGGCGAAAGAGTCGAAATCAGTTAACGATATTTCACCTGAACAAATCAATGAGTGGATTAGACAACATCAAAATGATGAAAACACAGACGCCCAAGATAAGCTCGTTAAACATTATCAAAAGTTGATTGAATCTTTAGCATTTAAGTATTCCAAAGGTCAATCACATCATGAAGATTTAGTACAAGTAGGAATGGTGGGATTAATTGGAGCGATTAATCGTTTCGATATCAACTTTGGAAGAAAGTTTGAGGCTTTTTTGGTGCCTACTGTGATAGGTGAAATCAAACGATATTTAAGAGATAAGACTTGGAGTGTTCATGTTCCAAGAAGAATTAAAGAAATCGGACCAAGAATTAAAAAAACTACAGATGAATTAACTAACGAACTTGAACGTTCGCCATCAATTAGTGAGATTGCCGAAAGATTAGAAGTAACGGATGAAGAAGTATTAGAAGCGATGGAGATGGGACAAAGTTATAATGCTTTGAGTGTTGATCATTCAATTGAAGCGGATAAAGATGGTTCAACAGTTACCTTGTTAGATATCATGGGTGAACAAGAAGGCGGCTATGACTTAACTGAAAAACGTATGATTCTAGAGAGAATTTTACCAATTCTTACGGATAGAGAAAGAGAAATCATTCAATGTACATTTATTGAAGGATTAAGCCAAAAAGAAACTGGTGAACGTATTGGTTTAAGTCAAATGCATGTATCTCGTTTGCAGCGTAATGCAATTAAGAAGTTGCAGCAAGCCGCGAAAAAATAAGTTGAATTAAATATCAAGTTAAATTAGGACTGAAACACTATATAGTGTTTCAGTCCTAATTTGTGATTTGTGATAAAATTGATGTATTAATAATTAGGAGTGGAGACATTGGATTCGCAATTGATTAAAACGATAGAACAACAATATAATTTTTCAAAAAAACAAATTACGGCTGTTCTTTCTTTATTAGAAGAGAATAACACAGTACCTTTTATTGCGCGTTATCGTAAAGAACGTACAGGCGGATTAGATGAAGTTGAAATTAAAAAAATTGCTGATGAGTATCACTATATGGAACAATTACAGAAAAGAAAAGAAGAAGTGATACATAATATAGAACAACAAGGTATGCTCACTGATGATCTGAAAGCAGATATTTTAAAGCAAACTAAATTACAGCGTGTCGAAGATTTATATCGTCCATATAAACAAAAAAAGAAAACAAGAGCAACAGAGGCGAAAAGAAAAGGCCTTGAACCTTTAGCTAAATGGTTAAAACAATCTGAGATAAATGAAAAACCTGAAGTTTATGCTGAACAATTTATAAATGATGAGATAACTACCGTACAAGAATCCTTGTCGGGTGCACAAGATATTATTGCTGAATGGATTTCTGATAATCCTAAATATCGAAATAAAATTTTAAATGATACATTAAAAAGAGGGCTTATTACAACCCAGAAAAAGAAAAAAGCTGAAGATGAGAAACAAACATTTGAAATGTATTATGATTTCTCTGAACCTGTCAATAAGATTGCTAATCATAGAATTTTAGCAATGAACCGTGGTGAAAAAGAAAAAGTACTTTCTATTAAAGTTGAAATGGATACAGAGAAAATTGAACAAGATATAGAAAGACAAGAAGTGAAAAATAATCATGAAGGTGCCCGTTATATTAAAGAAGCAATTAAAGATAGTTTGAAACGTTTGATAATGCCTTCTATTGAAAGAGAAATTCGTTCGGATTTAACTGAAAAAGCAGAAACACACGCGATAGAAGTATTTAGTGTCAATTTAAAACATCTTCTATTACAACCTCCACTTAAAGGAAAACAAATATTAGGTGTAGACCCTGCTTTTAGAACTGGTTGTAAGCTGGCAGTAATAAATCCGTTCGGTTCTTTTGTGGCAAAAGGTGTGATGTATCCACATCCACCAGTATCGAAAACAAAGGAAGCTGAAAATACGCTTCTTCAATTCATTAATGATTATAATGTAAGTTTAATTGCAATTGGTAATGGAACGGCAAGTCGAGAAACAGAACAATTTATTGCAGATTTAATACAAAAACATCATTTAGACGTGCAATTTATTATTGTTAATGAAGCGGGTGCTTCAGTATATTCTGCTTCAGATGTTGCTCGTGCAGAATTCCCGGATTTCCAAGTGGAAGAGAGAAGTGCAGTTTCTATCGGACGCCGCGTTCAAGATCCTTTAAGTGAACTCGTAAAAATTGACCCTAAATCAATAGGTGTCGGTCAATACCAACATGATGTGAATCAAAAATCACTTGAAAGTGCATTGGATTTCGTAGTTGAAACAGCTGTTAACCAAGTTGGGGTGGATGTGAATACTGCTTCACAATCATTATTGCAGCACGTAGCCGGTTTATCTCCACAAATTGCACAGAACATTATTGCTTATCGAGAAGAAAATGGTGCTTTGACACATCATAAACAAATCAGCAAAGTTAAACGTCTAGGACCTAAAACTTTTGAACAAAGTATTGGCTTCTTACGTATTGTTAATGGAAAAGAACCGCTTGATAACACGGCGATTCATCCAGAAAGTTATGAAGTTGCGTATCAATTGTTGAAAGAAGAGGGACTGACAGAAGCGGATATCGGCAGTAAATTATTAAAAGATAAACTTAGTGATTTAGATATACAAACTGCTGCAGAGAAATTAAATGTGGGTGTTCCTACATTAGAGGATATAGTAGCAGCATTAGTTGCACCAAACAGAGATCCGCGTGATGAATATGAAACACCGATATTAAAATCTAATGTCTTATCTATTGAAGATTTAACTAAAGGAATGAAATTGAGTGGAACGGTTAGAAATGTCGTTGATTTTGGGGCATTTGTGGACATCGGAGTAAAACAAGATGGCCTTGTACATGTTTCTCAATTATCTAAGCGCTTTGTGAAGAACCCGATGGATATTGTAAATGTAGGAGATATTGTTGATGTTTGGGTATTAAGTGCAGATGCACAGAAGAATAAAGTTTCATTAACAATGATTAATCCGAATGAATGATGAAATAATGGATAATATTAAACTACAAAAATTGACTGAAAGTATTTCTGAATCTGATTTCGGCTTGTCGTTTAAACATACAGCGTATTTTAATCCTAGGCTTCGAACAACTGGTGGTCGATATTTGTTGGGATCTCATGATATAGAGATTAATCCTAAGCAATTTGAAAAATTTGGCGAAACTGCTTTAATTGATATCATCAAACATGAATTATGCCATTACCATCTTCATATACAGAGAAAAGGTTATAAGCATAAAGATGCAGATTTTAAAAAATTAAGTCAAAAAGTAGGGGCACCGAGATTCTGCGCTGCCATTGAAAACTATGAAGAACGTGCAAACTATATTTATAAGTGTCTTGGTTGCGGAGAAACGTTTAAAAGGATCAGAAAAGTAAATACGAGAAAAATGGTGTGTGGGAAGTGTAAAGGAAAATTACACTTGCACAAACATATAAAATAGTTTAGAATATAGAATCTGTGATACAAGAAGTTGTTAAGTATTGCAGGTTCTTTTGTGTTATTAGAATATATATAAAGCACTCTTGAAAAAAATCAAAAAAAAGATTGATAAAAGTGTTGACTTTGTATGATGTATGTTATATGATAGTAAATGTCCTAAAAAAACGGGATTAAAATTTCAAGACAAATTTTAAGAACTTATAAAAAGTTTTAAAAAAGTGTTGACAATGTATTACAAAGGTGTTAAAATAAAATACGTTGTGAAAATAACAAATATTTTTTCTTAATGATTAGCAAACCCAAGCGGTCGTGGCGGAATGGCAGACGCGCTAGGTTGAGGGCCTAGTGGGAGAAATCCCGTGGAGGTTCAAGTCCTCTCGGCCGCATCAAATATCATTAAGGGAGACGCATCTGCGGGTGTAGTTTAATGGCAAAACCTCAGCCTTCCAAGCTGATGTTGTGGGTTCGATTCCCATCACCCGCTCCATTGAATAATTTAAATGAACATTGAAAACTGAATGACAATATGTCAACGTTAATTCCAAATTAACAAACGTCTTAGGACGTTTTAAAACAAATTAGTTTTTATGAGCTAGTCAAACAAATCATAACTTTTATGGAGAGTTTGATCCTGGCTCAGGATGAACGCTGGCGGCGTGCCTAATACATGCAAGTCGAGCGAACAGACGAGGAGCTTGCTCCTCTGACGTTAGCGGCGGACGGGTGAGTAACACGTGGGTAACCTACCTATAAGACTGGAATAACTCCGGGAAACCGGGGCTAATGCCGGATAATATGCAGAACCGCATGGTTCTGCAATGAAAGACGGTTTTGCTGTCACTTATAGATGGACCCGCGCCGTATTAGCTAGTTGGTAAGGTAACGGCTTACCAAGGCAACGATACGTAGCCGACCTGAGAGGGTGATCGGCCACACTGGAACTGAGACACGGTCCAGACTCCTACGGGAGGCAGCAGTAGGGAATCTTCCGCAATGGGCGAAAGCCTGACGGAGCAACGCCGCGTGAGTGATGAAGGTCTTCGGATCGTAAAACTCTGTTATTAGGGAAGAACAAGTGCGTAGGTAACTATGCGCACCTTGACGGTACCTAATCAGAAAGCCACGGCTAACTACGTGCCAGCAGCCGCGGTAATACGTAGGTGGCAAGCGTTATCCGGAATTATTGGGCGTAAAGCGCGCGTAGGCGGTTTTTTAAGTCTGATGTGAAAGCCCACGGCTCAACCGTGGAGGGTCATTGGAAACTGGAAAACTTGAGTGCAGAAGAGGAAAGTGGAATTCCATGTGTAGCGGTGAAATGCGCAGAGATATGGAGGAACACCAGTGGCGAAGGCGACTTTCTGGTCTGCAACTGACGCTGATGTGCGAAAGCGTGGGGATCAAACAGGATTAGATACCCTGGTAGTCCACGCCGTAAACGATGAGTGCTAAGTGTTAGGGGGTTTCCGCCCCTTAGTGCTGCAGCTAACGCATTAAGCACTCCGCCTGGGGAGTACGGCCGCAAGGCTGAAACTCAAAGGAATTGACGGGGACCCGCACAAGCGGTGGAGCATGTGGTTTAATTCGAAGCAACGCGAAGAACCTTACCAAATCTTGACATCCTTTGACCGCTCTAGAGATAGAGTCTTCCCCTTCGGGGGACAAAGTGACAGGTGGTGCATGGTTGTCGTCAGCTCGTGTCGTGAGATGTTGGGTTAAGTCCCGCAACGAGCGCAACCCTTAAGCTTAGTTGCCAGCATTAAGTTGGGCACTCTAAGTTGACTGCCGGTGACAAACCGGAGGAAGGTGGGGATGACGTCAAATCATCATGCCCCTTATGATTTGGGCTACACACGTGCTACAATGGACAGTACAAAGGGCAGCGAAACCGCGAGGTCAAGCAAATCCCATAAAGTTGTTCTCAGTTCGGATTGTAGTCTGCAACTCGACTACATGAAGCTGGAATCGCTAGTAATCGTAGATCAGCATGCTACGGTGAATACGTTCCCGGGTCTTGTACACACCGCCCGTCACACCACGAGAGTTCGTAACACCCGAAGCCGGTGGAGTAACCTTTTAGGAGCTAGCCGTCGAAGGTGGGACGAATGATTGGGGTGAAGTCGTAACAAGGTAGCCGTATCGGAAGGTGCGGCTGGATCACCTCCTTTCTAAGGATATATACGGAACAGTTTCAACAGAAACTGACGGATTAACGTGACATATTGTATTCAGTTTTGAATGCTCATTCGAGTATTCATGATTGTACCTTGAAAACTAGATAAGTAAGTAATAAATAGATTTTACCAAGCAAAACCGAGTGAATTAGAGTTTTAAAAGCTTTATTCATTTAAATGAATCGCTAGTAATCGATTTGCCGATGGCAAAGAAGATTACTCACATAATTAATAACGTGATTAAGTTATTAAGGGCGCACGGTGGATGCCTTGGCACTAGAAGCTGATGAAGGACGTTACTAACGACGATATGCTTTGGGTAGCTGTAAGTAAGCGTTGATCCAGAGATTTCCGAATGGGGGAACCCAGCACAAGTTATGTTGTGTTATCGACATGTGAATACATAGCATGTCTGAAGGCAGACGCGGAGAACTGAAACATCTTAGTACCCGCAGGAAGAGAAAGAAAACTCGATTCCCTGAGTAGCGGCGAGCGAAACGGGAAGAGCCCAAACCAATGAGCTTGCTCATTGGGGTTGTAGGACACTCTATATGGAGTTACAAAAGAATCGATTAGACGAACCGTACTGGAAAGTTGGACCAGAGAAGGTAAAAGTCCTGTAGTCGAAAGTCGGTTCTCTCCTGAGTGGATCCTGAGTACGACGGAGCACGTGGAATTCCGTCGGAATCCGGGAGGACCATCTCCCAAGGCTAAATACTCTCTAGTGACCGATAGTGAACCAGTACCGTGAGGGAAAGGTGAAAAGTACCCCGGAAGGGGAGTGAAAGAGAACTTGAAACCGTGTGCTTACAAGTAGTCAGATCCCGTTAATGGGTGATGGCGTGCCTTTTGTAGAATGAACCGGCGAGTTACGATCTGATGCAAGGTTAAGCAGCGAATGCGGAGCCGCAGCGAAAGCGAGTCTGAATAGGGCGTTGAGTATTTGGTCGTAGACCCGAAACCAGGTGATCTACCCTTGGTCAGGTTGAAGTTCAGGTAACACTGAATGGAGGACCGAACCGACTTACGTTGAAAAGTGAGCGGATGAACTGAGGGTAGCGGAGAAATTCCAATCGAACCTGGAGATAGCTGGTTCTCTCCGAAATAGCTTTAGGGCTAGCCTCAAGTGATGATTGTTGGAGGTAGAGCACTGTTTGGACGAGGGGCCCTTCTCGGGTTACCGAATTCAGACAAACTCCGAATGCCAATCAATTTAACTTGGGAGTCAGAACGTGGGTGATAAGGTCCATGTTCGAAAGGGAAACAGCCCAGACCACCAGCTAAGGTCCCAAAATATATGTTAAGTGGCAAAGGATGTGGTATTGCCCAGACAACTAGGATGTTGGCTTAGAAGCAGCCATCATTTAAAGAGTGCGTAATAGCTCACTAGTCGAGTGACACTGCGCCGAAAATGTACCGGGGCTAAACATATTACCGAAGCTGTGGACTGTCCTTCGGACAGTGGTAGGAGAGCGTTCTAAGGGCGTCGAAGCATGATCGCAAGGACATGTGGAGCGCTTAGAAGTGAGAATGCCGGTGTGAGTAGCGAAAGATGGGTGAGAATCCCATCCACCGATTGACTAAGGTTTCCAGAGGAAGGCTCGTCCGCTCTGGGTTAGTCGGGTCCTAAGCCGAGGCCGACAGGCGTAGGCGATGGATAACAGGTTGATATTCCTGTACCGCCAAGGATCGTTTTAAGCGATGGGGGGGACACAGTAGGATAGGCGAAGCGTGCTGTTGGAGTGCACGTCCAAGCAGTGAGACTGAATAGTAGGCAAATCCGCTATTCTCAAGGTCAAGCTGTGATGGGGAGAGGAAACATGTTTTCCTCGAGTCGTTGATTTCACACTGTCGAGAAAAGCCTCTAGCTAGTGATTTGGCGCCCGTACCGCAAACCGACACAGGTAGTCAAGATGAGAATTCTAAGGTGAGCGAGAGAACTCTCGTTAAGGAACTCGGCAAAATGACCCCGTAACTTCGGGAGAAGGGGTGCTCTTTAGGGTTCACGCTCTGAAGAGCCGCAGTGAATAGGCCCAAGCGACTGTTTATCAAAAACACAGGTCTCTGCTAAACCGTAAGGTGATGTATAGGGGCTGACGCCTGCCCGGTGCTGGAAGGTTAAGAGGAGTGGTTAGCTTCTGCGAAGCTACGAATCGAAGCCCCAGTAAACGGCGGCCGTAACTATAACGGTCCTAAGGTAGCGAAATTCCTTGTCGGGTAAGTTCCGACCCGCACGAAAGGCGTAACGATTTGGGCACTGTCTCAACGAGAGACTCGGTGAAATCATAGTACCTGTGAAGATGCAGGTTACCCGCGACAGGACGGAAAGACCCCGTGGAGCTTTACTGTAGCCTGATATTGAAATTCGGCACAGCTTGTACAGGATAGGTAGGAGCCTTAGAAACGTGAGCGCCAGCTTACGTGGAGGCGTTGGTGGGATACTACCCTAGCTGTGTTGGATTTCTAACCCGCGCCATTTATCATGGCGGGAGACAGTGTCAGGCGGGCAGTTTGACTGGGGCGGTCGCCTCCTAAAGTGTAACGGAGGCGCTCAAAGGTTCCCTCAGAATGGTTGGAAATCATTCATAGAGTGTAAAGGCATAAGGGAGCTTGACTGCGAGACTTACAAGTCGAGCAGGGTCGAAAGACGGACTTAGTGATCCGGTGGTTCCGCATGGAAGGGCCATCGCTCAACGGATAAAAGCTACCCCGGGGATAACAGGCTTATCTCCCCCAAGAGTTCACATCGACGGGGAGGTTTGGCACCTCGATGTCGGCTCATCGCATCCTGGGGCTGTAGTCGGTCCCAAGGGTTGGGCTGTTCGCCCATTAAAGCGGTACGCGAGCTGGGTTCAGAACGTCGTGAGACAGTTCGGTCCCTATCCGTCGTGGGCGCAGGAAGTTTGAGAGGAGCTGTCCTTAGTACGAGAGGACCGGGATGGACATACCTCTGGTGTACCAGTTGTCGTGCCAACGGCATAGCTGGGTAGCTATGTATGGACGGGATAAGTGCTGAAAGCATCTAAGCATGAAGCCCCCCTCAAGATGAGACTTCCCAACTTCGGTTATAAGATCCCTCAAAGATGATGAGGTTAATAGGTTCGGGGTGGAAGCATAGCGATATGTGGAGCTGACGAATACTAATCGATCGAAGACTTAATCCAATTTCAAGTTTTGATTGGTTGAATTGATAATTACTTACTATCTAGTTTTGAATGTATAATCGTAAGTTATATATTTATGGATGCGATGAGCCGCATTGAGATCTCGAGTTCGAGGTTTTTTTTTATTGCTCATTTTTCCACTAAAATTAGAAAGCTGGATATCTTACACTACAAAAATATAGTATAAGATATCCAGCTTTGTTGTTTAATATGTGTTTTCAGTTAAATAAGCAAGGAGTATAGCATTTTATTATCATTAATATAAATGTTTGATGGATCAAATTCTTGAACTTTTTCTTTCAATCTAGGGAGGTCATTATGATTTTTTAACTGTATTCCAATAATTACTGTACCTGTATTTTGTGATGACTTTTTAAGATATTCAAACTTGGTAATATCATCATTTGGTCCTAAAACATCATTAACAAATTCTTTCAAAGCACCTGGTCTTTGAGGGAAATTAAAGATAAAGTAATGTTTCATTTTTTCATATAAAAGTGATCTTTCTTCGATTTCTTTCATACGGTTGATATCATTATTACCGCCGCTAATTATACAAACTACTGTTTTACCTTTGATTTCATCTTTGTGCGCTTCTAAAGCAGCGACACTTAAAGCACCTGCAGGTTCTGCAATGATAGCTTGTTTAGAATACATATCTAAAATTGTGGAACAAACAGCACCTTCATCAATTTGTAAATAATCATCTACAACTTGTTGTGCGATATCATAAGTAATTCTGCCAACTTGTGCAACAGAAGCACCATCCACAAATTTATCAATTTCAGGTAATTTAACACGTTGTTTTTCTAATACAACAGAAGTAAACATACTTGCTGCACCAAGTGGTTCTACACCTACGATTTTAGTACTAGGTGATTCAGATTTGAAGTATGTGCCTACTCCAGAAATTAAACCACCACCGCCGATTGCAGCATATAGATAATCTATATCTAAATTTTCTTCTTCGGCTTGATCTAAAATTTCAGCAGCTATTGTGCCTTGTCCGGCAATAGTATTGACATTATCAAAGGGATCAATGAAGTTCATTTTATGCTCATCAGTATATTCTAAAGCTTCTTTTAAACAATCATCGAATGTATCACCGACTAGAATAATTTCTACGTTATCTCCACCGAAAAATTTTACTTGATTGATTTTTTGTAGAGGGGTAGTGACAGGCATAAAGATAACAGCATTTAAATTAAGTTTTTTTGCTGTAAATGCAACTCCCTGTGCATGGTTTCCTGCACTTGCACATGTAATTCCTTTTGCTTTTTCATTATCTGTCAATGCTTCAATTGCGTTATAAGCGCCTCTCAATTTAAAAGATCTTACCCATTGTAAGTCTTCTCTTTTCAAATAAACATTACAATCATATTTTAAAGATAAATAATGATCTCTTTCTAAAGGTGTTTGTTTTACAATCGGCTGCAATGTTAAAAAAGCATCTTCTATTTCTTTGGCTGATACAGCAGTTTGTACAGTCATTCCGCTCACTCCTTATATTTATTGATATGATTCTTCGTATTTTTTGATTTCATCATCATATTGCAACGTAACTGCAATATCATCTAACCCTTGGACAAGTTTATTTTTCCAAGTAGAATCAATATCAAAATGAATTTCTTTATCTGGTGTTATTACTTTTTGATTCGGTAAATCTATTTTCAGTTCTTTAAATTCAGATAGATATTCTCGTTCTTTTCGATCTAATGCAATTGGAAGAATCGCATTTTTAGTACAGTTCATATAAAAAATATCACTGAAACTACCGGCAATGATAATTTGAATACCATAGTCCTTAAGTGCCCAAGCTGCATGTTCACGGCTTGAACCACATCCAAAATTATCACCAGTAATTAAAATTGATGCACCACGATATTGCGGTTGATTTAATTCAAAATCAGGATTTTCACTGCCATCTTCTAAATAACGCCATTCATCAAAGGCAAAAGGGCCTAAGCCTGTTTTAGAAACGCCTTTTAAATGTACTTTAGGTATGATTTGGTCAGTATCAATGTTGTCATTAAACAATACTCCAACTTTTCCTTCAAATTGTGTAATGGGTTCAATCTTAAGCATTAATGACCGCCTCCCAATTTCTGACATCTATAAAGCGTCCTTCAATTGCTGCAGCTGCTGCCATAGCAGGGGAAACTAAGTGTGTGCGTGCACCTTTACCTTGTCTTCCTTCGAAGTTACGGTTACTTGTTGAAGCACAATGTACTCCAGCAGGTACTTGGTCTGGATTCATACCTAGACACATTGAACAACCAGGTTCTCTCCATTGGAAGCCTGCATCTTTAAATATTTTATCAATACCCAATGCTTCAGCTTGATGTTTTACACTTCTTGAACCAGGTACGACAATTGCAGTAATATTCGGGTGTACTTGATGTCCTTTTACAAATTTACTTGCTTCAACTAAGTCTGATAGACGTGCATTTGTACATGAACCTAAAAAGACGTAACCAAGTTCAATATCTTCTGCTTTTTCACCTGGTTTTAGTCCCATATATTGATAAGCACGTTCATCATTTATATTTTCAATAGCAGGGAAAGGGGTGCTGAAACTTACGCCCATTTCTGGGCTTGTTCCCCAAGTTACTTGAGGTTCAAGTTGAGTAACATCTAATTCGATGACACAATCAAATTGTGCATCTTCATCACTATAAAGTGTTTTCCAGTATTCCAATTTTTCTGGTGTCAAATCAGCATAAGGTCTATCTTTTACATATTCCAAAGTTGTTTCATCAGGTTGAACGAGCCCATATTTTGCACCAGCTTCAATGGCCATGTTGCAAATCGTCATTCTTTCATCCATTGAAAGATTACGCATTGTAGAGCCACCGAATTCTAATGCATATCCAGTCCCGAAATCAACACCATATTGATTGATTAAATGTAAAATAATATCCTTAGCATAAACACCTTGAGGCAATTTACCATTAATATCAATCAATAGATTTTTAGGCTTTGTTTGCCATAATGATTGCGTAGCAAAGACATGCTCAACTTCACTAGTACCGATACCGAATGCAATAGCGCCGAACGCACCATGTGTTGCAGTATGGGAGTCACCGCATACAATCGTTTTGCCAGGTTGTGTTAATCCCATTTCTGGACCGACCATATGTACGATACCTTGTTGATCTGTACCATTATCAAATAGTTTTACATCAAATTCAGCACAATTATTTTGCAAAGTTTTAATTTGCGTTGCTGCAATCTCATCTCTGATATTGAAAATATCTTCAGTTGGAACATTATGATCAATCGTTGCGAAAGTTAAGTCAGGACGGCGTAATGGTCGTTTTTGAATTCTAAGACCTTCAAAGGCTTGAGGTGAAGTGACTTCATGAATAAGATGAAGATCGATATATAATAATTGCGGTTCACCTTCTTTACCAGTGAGCACATGACGATTCCAAATTTTGTCGAAAAGTGTTTGTCCCATCTTAATCACCATCCTTTAAAGTTGTTGTAAAATTTGATTGAATATATCTTCAGTACTTGCTTTACCACCCAAATCTGGTGTAGTGATACCGTCTTTAATCAGTTGATAAACAATATTTTCTAATTCATCAGCTGCTTCATTTTGGTTAAATGTCTCGCGGAAACACATAGCTAATGAGAGCACCATACCTGTTGGATTGGCTATGTTTTTACCAGCTATATCAGGTGCTGAACCATGAATAGGTTCATAAAGTTTAGTTCCTTTTTGACCATAACTCACTGAAGGGGAGAGACCTAAAGAACCAGGTATTACTGACGCTTCATCACTTAATATATCTCCAAATAAATTTTCTGTAACAATCACATCGAATTGAGTAGGTCGCGTGATTAAATGCATACTGCATGCATCAACCAATAAATGTTCGACCTCAACATTTGGATAATTCTCAGATACTTTATTTATCGTTTGTCTCCATAACTTACTTGAAGCTAATACATTTTCTTTATCAACAGAAGCTAATTTATTATTTCTGTTTTCAGCTAATTGAAAGGCAGCATGAGCGATGCGTTCAATTTCATCTTTTGTATAGGTTAATGAATCAATAGCTTGGTTTTCCTCTAGTTTTTTAGGTTCGCCAAAATAAAGTCCGCCAGTTAATTCACGTACAATAACAAAGTCAGTACCTGCAACGCGTTCTTCTTTCAAGGGAGAAAATCGAGTTGCGCCTTCAACAACCTTAGTTGGCCGCAAATTGGCATAAAGTTCCAAATTCTTACGTAAAGCCAGCAAACCAGCTTCTGGACGTTTCGGATGATCGTTCCATTTCGGACCGCCGATTGCACCGAGAAGGATTGCATCTGATTTCTCACATGCTTCAAGCGTTGAAGTTGGAAGTGGGTCGCCATAGTTATCTATAGCGGCCCCTCCAAAATCATAAGTCTCAAGGTTATAGTCAATATGGTATTTCTTACTTAATTTTTCAAGTATTTGCAAAGTGCCTGATAAAATTTCAGGACCAATACCATCACCTGGGAGGGCTGTTATTTGGTAGGTCATGAAACAACGCCGTCCTTTCTTGCTGTATCAGCTAGGTGATTTGAATTGGCTTCTACATATGCCTTACATGATGCAAGCAAGACGTCATGGTCAACGCCAATACCGTAATATGTTTTACCATCGATACGGATTTCAACATTTACTTGAGCTTGTGCATCTGAACCTTCTGTTACTGATGTAATTTGGTAATTCAATAATTCAGAAGGAGCTTTGAAAATCTGATCGACTGCATTATAGACTGCAACGATTGAACCAGTTCCAATTGCTGCTGAAGGATATTCTTTACCTTCGTGGTCTTTAAGAACCACAACTGCACTTTGTACACCTTCAGAAACAAATTGTAATTGCAATGTTTCAACTTGATAAGCAGCATTAGTTTCGTGTGAATGACCTTGAACAAGTGCATGTACATCATGATCAGAAACATTTTTCTTTTTATCAGCAATTGATTTAAATTGTTTGAACAATTCTACTTGTTTTTCGGCTGTGATGTCATAGCCTAATTGTTTAAGTTTTTCAGCAAACGCATGTTTACCAGACAATTTACCAAGTGGCAATTCTGATGATTTAATACCAACGAGTTGCGGTGTCATAATTTCATAAGTTTCAGGATGTTTTAAGAATCCATCTTGATGGATACCTGATTCATGACTGAATGCATTTTGTCCTACAATTGCTTTGTTGCGTGGAACTCGAATTCCTGCAAAGCTTGCTACTAAATCAGAAGTTGCTTTTGTTTCATCTAATTTTAGATTTGTTTCAATTCCATAATGATCACGTCGAACATAAAGACCAAGTGCAACTTCTTCCAAAGCTGTGTTACCTGCACGTTCACCAATACCATTTACTGCACCTTCGATACGCGTTGCACCATTTTCAATAGCTGCCATACTATTTGCAACAGCAAGTCCCAAGTCATCGTGACAATGAGCACTATAAGTGACTTCATGATCAGATTTGACATTTTCAATAAGCACTTTAAAAATATTTCCAAATTCAGAAGGGTAACTAAATCCAACAGTATCAGGAATGTTGATAATCGATGCGCCCGCATCTACTGCTGTTTGCACACATTTAACTAAAAAGTCTAAATCAGTACGTGTTGCATCTTCTGGTGAAAATTGGACTACATCGAATAAAGATTTGCCGTAACTTACATTTTCTGTAATGTTTTCTAGCAACTCTTCTTGAGTCATTTTAAGTTTATGCTCTAAGTGGATAGGGCTGGATGCAATAAAAACATGTAATTGTGGATATTTAGCATCTTTCGTTGCTTCATATACTGCATCGATATCACTTTTCTTACAACGTGCTAAACCGACCACAGCTGTTTTTGTTAAAGTTTCTGAAATTGCTTTTACAGAATCGAAGCTTCCTTGACTTGAAGCAGGGAAACCAGCTTCGATAACATCGACACCCCATTTTTCTAATTGCTTTGCAATTGTTAGCCTTTCATCAAATGAAAAGCTGACCCCCGGTGTTTGTTCACCATCTCTTAGTGTTGTATCAAATACTTGAATATGACTCATAATAATCAACCTCCTGATTTTTCAATTATTTTTCAATAGTTTTATTTTCAACAAAAGGCATCATTTCACGAAGTTCTTTACCAACTTCTTGAATTTGATGATCTTGTGCTTCTTCACGCAATTTGTAGAACTCTTTGAAACCATTTTTATTATCTTCAATGAAACTGTTTGCGAATTTACCGTTTTGGATATCTTCTAAGACAGCTTTCATGTTTTGTTTAACATCATCAGTGATGACACGTGGACCAGAAACATAATCGCCGTATTCTGCTGTATTTGAGATAGAATAACGCATTGTTTCCATTCCGCCTTCATACATTAAATCAACGATTAATTTCATTTCATGTAATACTTCAAAATAAGCTAATTCTGGTTGGTAACCAGCTTCAACTAATGTTTCAAATCCACTTTGGATTAATCTTGTTACACCGCCGCAAAGTACAGCTTGTTCACCAAATAAATCAGTTTCAGTTTCTTCTTTAAATGTAGTTTCGATAACCCCAGCTTTTGTTGCTCCGATACCTTTTGCATAACTTAAAGCTAAGTTGAAAGCATTGCCAGAAGCATCTTGTTCTACACCGAATAGGGCAGGTACTGAGCTTCCTTCAGTAAATGTACGTCTTACTAAATGTCCTGGTCCTTTAGGGGCAACTAAGAATACATCAACATCTTCAGGTGGTTGGATAACATCAAAGTGGATGTTGAAGCCATGTGCAAAAGCTAAAGCGTTGCCAGCTTCTAAGTTTGGTGCGATTTCTTCTTCATATACTTTACCTTGGATTTCATCAGGTAATAATACCATTACTACATCAGCTTGTTTCACTGCTTCATCAACTGGATATACATCAAAGCCGTCTTTTTTAGCTTTATCGAAAGAATTACCTGGGCGGATACCGATTACAACGTCATAACCATTGTCTTTTAAGTTTTGTGCATGAGCATGGCCTTGAGAACCATAACCAACTACTGCAATTTTTTTACCTTTTAAAGCATCTTCTTTTACTGTTTCGTCATAATAAACTGTTGTCATAATAAATTCCTCCAAATTTTCGTTGTTTTGATTTTAAAATATTTAGAATTTTCAAATTATAGTAAAGCTGCTGTTCCTGTTCGAGAAACTTGTTTGATCTCTAATGATGATAGTTGTTCAAGCAATTGATTTAAAGCAGTTTCACTACCGGCTGCTTGCAAGTAAGTGAAACCATCTTCTTCTTTCAATACTGAAACTAGCGCATCACTTTGTTGGATAAATTCGTGTAAAGTTTCATCTTCAGAAGGTGTTGCAACTTTTACTAATAATAATTCTACGCTGTAAGTGCTTGTATCTGTGATATCTTGTACAGTTAAAACATTCACTTGTTTTTCCAGGTGGCGAATCAATGATTGGACTTGATCCGCTTCGTCAAGCTCAGCTACAAAAGTTAAATCTGAAATACCTGGGGTTGTACTTGGCGTAACACTTAACGTTACAATATTGAATTGTCTGCGTAAAAATGTACTTGTTAAACGGTTTAAAGTACCTGATTTATCTAATACTTGTGTTTTAAATGTGCGTCTCATAGTACACCCTCCATTTCATGATTTGCTTTGCCGCTAGGCACCATTGGTAAAACAGGTTCTTTTGGTGAGATTCTAACTTCAATTAGAGCTGGACCTTCATATGCAAATGCGTTATCAAGTTCTGATTCCAATTGAGCAGGATCTTCAATTAAGAAACCTTTAACTCCATAAGCTTCAGATAATTTTTGGAAGTCCGGTTGACCGTTGAACACTGAATGTGAAAAACGTTGGTTGAAAAATTTATCTTGCCATTGTTTAACCATACCGAGTGTGCCGTTATTGATTAAAACAATCTTGATATCTAAACCGTATTCATTCAGAATTGCCATTTCTTGGTTAGTCATTTGGAATCCGCCATCACCCACGAAACAAACAACTGTTTTATCTGGCGATGCAAGTTTTGCACCGATTGCTGATGGAATACCGAAGCCCATTGTTCCTAATCCACCGCTTGTAACGAATTGATTGTGGTCTTTGAAAGGGTAGAATTGTGCAGCCCACATTTGATGTTGACCCACATCAGTCGTAACAATCGCATCACCATTTGTAATTTCGCCGATATATTCAATCGCTCTTTGTGGTTTGTTGAAAACATCTGCTTCTTCATCTGTATAAGCGAATGGATGATCTTTTTTATTGTTCAAACAATATTCAACCCAATTTTCGTGATCTGTATAATGATTACTTTCATTTAATAGTGATTCAAGTACAAGTTTGCAATCAGCAACAATGCCTAAATCAGTTTTGATAATCTTATCGATTTCTGAAGCATCGATATCAACATGTACAACTGTCGCATGCTTAGCAAATTCTTCTGGATTACTTGCTAATCTATCATCAAAACGACTGCCTAAATTGATAAGCAAGTCACAATCTGAAAGTGCCATGTTAGCTGCATATGAACCATGCATACCTCCCATACCTAAGAAGAGGGGATTTTCATAAGGAATTGTACCTAAACCATGTAAAGTAGTAACTACTGGAATCTGATGTCTTTCAGCAAACTCAGTCAATTGCGGTCCAGATTGTGAATGTCTTACACCAGCGCCTACTAATAATACTGGTTTTTTAGCATCTTTCAACTTAGCTAATACATAATCAATATCTGATGGTTCTGGTGCATCTGCTAAGTGATATCCTGGTAAATCAAGTTCATCTGTCACATCGACTTCAGATTTTAAGATACCTACATCTTTAGGGAAGTCGATGACTACAGGACCCTTACGTCCTGTATTTGCAATGTGAAAGGCTTGATGTACAACACTTGGGATTTCATCAGGATGTTTAACTTGGAAATTATGCTTTGTGATTGGTGTTGTCATCGATAATAAGTCTGCTTCTTGGAAAGCATCTTTACCAATTCCAGGTGTTGCAACTTGTCCTGTAAAGACTACAAGCGGTAATGAGTCACTGTATGCATCTGCAATACCAGTAATAACGTTTGTTGAACCTGGGCCGCTTGTTACAACTACAACACCAGGTTTGCCAGAAACTCTGGCATAACCTTCTGCTGCATGTACGGCACCTTGCTCATGTCTTGCTAAGATATGTCTGATTTTACCGTCATAAAATGTGTCATATAATGGAAGCACTGCACCGCCAGGGTAACCGAAGATTTGTTCAGTACCTTCTTTGACTAGTGCTTCTACTAGTAATTCTGAACCGCTTCTTTCAGTGGGCTTTGTTTCTGCCGTCAGTCGGTCTGCTTGAGTGTCAGTTGTATGATTTTCGTGTTCAGTCATTTGTGGGTTAGACATAATACTTCACTCCTCGATTAAATATTCAGGTACTTTCATTACGCCGCCTGTGTTAGCACTTGTCACTAGAGCTGTATAACGTGCAAGATAACCTGTTTTAACTTTTGCTTTAAATGGTTTACGTTCTGATTTGCGTTGTTCTAATACTTCATCTGAAACTTCAACGTCTAATGTTCTATTTGTTAAGTCGATAGTAATTTCATCACCGTCGTGGATTAAACCGATTGGTCCGCCTGAGGCAGCTTCTGGTGATACATGGCCGACTGCGATACCGCGTGTCGCACCTGAGAAGCGGCCATCAGTGATAAGAGCTACATCTTTTCCGAGACCTCTGCCGACGATAGAAGAAGTAGGGGCAAGCATCTCTGGCATGCCTGGTCCGCCTTTAGGTCCTTCATAACGAATGACAACCACGTGACCTTCTCTTACTGTATGATTATCGATGGCTTCAACAGCTTCATCGTGAGAATCAAAACAAATTGCTTTTCCTTTGAATGTTTTGATTTCTGGATCTACACCGCCGACTTTGATAACTGCACCATTAGGAGCTAAGTTGCCGTATAGAATTGATAATCCGCCTTCTTTGTCGTAAGGGTTATCTAATGGATGAATAACATCTTCGTTTTGAATTTCTTTGCCTTCATTATTTTCTCGAAGTGTTTTACCTGTAACAGTAACTCTATCTGGATGTAATGTACCTTCTTTTTTCATTAACTCATTGATAATAGCAGGTACACCGCCAGCTTCATGTACATCGTGCATTGAATATGAAGAACTTGGTGCAATCTTAGAAAGATATGGTGTACGTTTAGCGATTTCATTAATTCGTTTTAAATCGTAATCAACACCTGCTTCATTCGCAATCGCTAATGTATGAAGTACAGTGTTTGTTGAACCGCCCATTGCCATATCTAATGCGAACGCATCATCTAAAGCTTCTTTTGTTACAATGTCTCGAGGTTTTAAATCATTTTTAATATTTTCAACTAATTGGAAAGCAGCTTGTCTGATCATTTCTCTTCTTTGGTCTGAGACAGCAAGTGCAGTACCGTTATATGGTAATGCTAAGCCGAGTACTTCCATTAAACAGTTCATTGAGTTCGCTGTGAACATTCCAGCACATGAACCGCAAGTAGGGCAGGCATTTTGTTCCATATCTAAGAATTCCTCTTGGGTCATTGAACCGCCTTTAAATGCACCGACAGCTTCGAACATAGATGAAAGTGTGAGTGCTTTACCTTGTGCAGATAAACCAGCTTTCATCGGTCCGCCTGAGCAAAAGATTGCTGGAACATTGGTTCTTACTGCTGCCATTAACATGCCGGGTGTGATCTTATCACAGTTCGGAATGTAGAATACACCATCGAACCAGTGTGCATTGATAACTGTTTCTGCTGCATCAGCAATGATTTCTCTTGATGGTAATGAGTAACGCATTCCAATGTGTCCCATAGCGATACCGTCATCTACGCCGATAGTATTGAATTCGAAGGGGATAGCACCCGCTTCTCTAATGGCTTCCTTAGCAATATTTGCTAATTCTCTGAGATGAACATGTCCTGGAACGATATCGATATAAGAGTTGCAAATTGCAACGAATGGTTTATTCATATCTGTCGGTTCTTTAATTTGTCCTGTGGCATGAAGTAAACTTCTAGCCGGAGCTTGTTGATCTCCTTTTTTGATTTGATCGCTTCTCACAAATATTCCCCCCGTAAATTCAAATAAAAAAACGTCCCAACAAGAATTGGAACGTTCAAAAGTCCCATTCAATCGGAAATAGGACTTAAACATTTAGTAGATACAATTACTAAAGTTCGAGTCCTAGCAAATAATTAAAATGACTAAAATATTTGTTGTTGTCGGTAGAGTGTTTGCAGTTGTGGTGTTAGTCATTTTAATTATCTCCTTTCGAATGGTTTATATCATTAAATTGAATTGTCTAAAAATTTGATAAATTCAATTTACTACATAGCGCGGGTGATGTCAATACATTTATTAGAATTTTTTTAAAATTAGTTCGATTTTTTTATTTATAGCACTTTGGAATAAGATATTTAATGCTGTGCAGAAATGGGTTTTATTTTTCAGTGAAAGTTGCATAGCGTGTTACAATATAGAAGATAAAAATTTTCTGTATTACACAGATTTATAGGAGATTTAAAATGATTAAAATCAACACTATTGATCAAATGAATCATTTTGCTGAAATCTTAGCAAAGTATGTAGAACCAGGAGATTTAATTTTATTGGACGGCAATCTAGGTGCAGGTAAAACGACTTTAAGTCAATTTATCGGTAAGCACTTGGGGGTAAAACGTACAATTAATTCTCCTACGTTTAATATTATTAAATCTTACAAAGGTACAAATATGAAGTTTCATCATATGGATTGTTATCGTTTAGAAGACGCTGAAGAAGATTTAGGATTTGAAGAGTACTTTAATGACCATGCCTTAACAGTCATTGAATGGAGCGAATTTATTTCTGATTTTCTGCCTGAAGATGCTTTACGTATTTCGATAGAAGCACAAGATGAAACTACACGTATCATTTCATTAGAAGCAAATGGAAAACGATATGATAAATTGAAGGAGGAAGTAGAACGTGAATTACTTGCTGCTGGATACATCGAATAAACCGATGTCGCTTGCTGTGATGCAAGATGATAATGTTCTAATTGAACATACAACGAATTTAAAACGCAATCATTCTATTCAATTGATGCCTGCAATACAAAATATTTTGCAAGAAGCAAATATAGATAAAAAAGATATTGATGCCATTATTACAGCTAAAGGGCCTGGTTCTTACACAGGATTACGTATCGGCGTGACAACAGCGAAAACTTTAGCTTACGCACTTCAAACTGATTTATACGGTGTTTCTTCATTAGCAGCGTTAGCCGCAGTGATGCCTGATATAAAAGAAGGTTTATTAATAGCGCCTGTAATGGATGCAAGACGTGAAGCGGTTTATACAGGTGTATATCGATATACTGAAGGCCAATTAGAAAGTGTATTAGATGATCAATATATGACAATTGAAGATTTAAATATGTATCTAAATGAGAGCGAACAAGATTATGTTTTCGTTGGGAATGATTTAGAAAAAGTAGAGCCGTTGTTAGATGGAAAAGTTATTATAACACTACCGCAAGCACATAAGATGAAATCACTGATCAATCAACCTGAAAACATCCACACATTCAAACCAGATTATTTAAAATTGTCGGAGGCAGAACGCAATTGGTTGAACAACCAGAAGTCTTAGATGATTTAAATATTCGTCTGATGTCATTAGAAGACGTACCGAAAGTCTTTGATCTAGAACGTATGTGTTTTAATGACAGTTCATGGACAATTGATGCGTTTTATCATGAGGTAGAACGCAATAAATTTGCACGATATTTTGTCATGGAATTTGAAAAAGAAATAATCGGTTATATTGGAATGTGGACAGTTGTAGATCAAGCGCAAATTACGACCGTTGCAATCACAGAATCTATGAGAGGTTATGGTCTGGGTCAACTGATTGTAAAATATGCGATGAGTTATGCACGTCAAACTTGTGATGTGATGAGTTTAGAAGTGAGAGTTGAAAATGGTGCGGCACGTCATGTTTATGAAAATTTAGGATTTAATTATGGCGGTAAACGTAAGAATTATTATGGAGAAGGTGAGGATGCACTCGTGATGTGGGTGGATTTAAAATGAGTAAAGATACATTAATATTAGCTATAGAATCAAGTTGTGATGAAACCAGTGCCAGTGTAATTAAAAATGGTAAAGAAATCTTAAGTAACACTGTTTTAAGTCAAATTGAAAGCCATAAACGTTTTGGCGGAGTGGTACCTGAAGTTGCAAGCCGCCATCATGTGGAAGGTATTACGACAACAATTGAAGAAGCATTAAATACAGCTGATACATCTATGGAAGAAATTGACGCTGTGGCAGTAACAGAAGGTCCTGGTTTAATCGGTGCATTATTAATCGGTATTAATGCAGCAAAAGCATTAGCTTTTGCATATGACAAACCGCTAGTACCAGTTCATCATATTGCAGGTCACATATATGCCAATAATTTAGAAGAACCTTTTGAATTTCCTTTAATGGCATTAATTGTATCAGGTGGACATACAGAATTAGTTTATATGAAAGACCATTTGAGTTTTGAAGTAATTGGAGAAACACGTGATGATGCTGTAGGTGAAGCGTACGATAAAGTCGCACGTACAATCGGCTTGTCTTATCCAGGCGGTCCGCAAGTCGATAAATTAGCAGCTGAAGGTGAAGACACTTATGATTTTCCGCGTGTATGGTTAGAACAAGACAGTTTTGATTTCAGTTTCAGCGGCTTGAAAAGTGCGGTCATTAATAAGTTGCATAATTTAAAACAAAAAAATGAAGCTATTATTCCTGAAAATGTCGCGACAAGTTTTCAAAATAGTGTTGTAGAAGTATTAGTCGGTAAAGCAATTAAGGCTTGCGAAACTTATAATGTGCATCAGCTGATTGTTGCAGGCGGTGTCGCAAGCAATAAAGGTCTGCGTCAAGAATTGAAAAAAGCGTGTGCTGAACATGATATCAAGTTATCAATACCGAGTCCGAAATTATGTACTGATAATGCAGCAATGATTGGGGCAGCAGGCCATTATATGTATGAAGCAGGTATGCGAAGTGATATGCACTTGAACGGTCATAGCAGTCTAGATATTGAAGATTTTTCAGTTGAGAAGGAATAAATGGAATATCAATAAGAGAGATGTTAACAAGAGTTAGCGTCTCTTTTTTTGTATGTTTACATTTTTAATCAACTTAATACAATATTAATAATTGTCAATAGCGAACGTGCGTACTTATCAACAATCGGTGTATAAATTGTGGATAAGTGTGGATATTGTTGTGTATAGCAGTAGTTTTTCATGTGAATAGGAGAGAAAAGAGTTGCTTATTACTTGTGGATAACTAGGATAACTTTGTGGATAGCTGATGTGGTGGGGTTTGATGTGTGTATAAAATTGTTAAATTTTTGTAATAAAAGAGGTGTGAAATGTAATTCTCATTTCAGCACCTCTGTAATATTTATGGATTATATTATTTTTTCTTGTAATTCTTCCCAACGTATCATAATTTGTTCTAGTTGCTGTTCGGTGTTGTTTTTTTCATCAGCTAATTCTCCAGCTTTTTCAGGATCACTGAAAATTTCAGGTTGTGTCAGCTGTTCATTAATATCTGCGATTTTTTGTTCGCATGCTTCGATTTCTGCTTCGCAATTTTCAATTTGACGTTCGATTTGACGCTGCTCTCGCTTTTGCGCTTTTTGATCTGAATAAGAATTTGAAGTCGAAATTTGTGCTTTTTCTTCAGCTTGTTCTGCTTCAGCTTTAGCTTGCAATGCAGCTTTTTCTTCTGTTTTATCAAGATAGTATTGATAATCTCCAGCATAAATCGTACCGCCTGTTTCATCCATATCGAAGATTTTATTAGCTAGTTGGTTAATAAAATATCTGTCATGTGATACAAAGATTAAGGTACCTTCAAAGTGTTGCAATGCTTGCTCTAACATTTCTTTAGAATCAATATCTAAGTGGTTAGTCGGTTCATCTAAAATAAGTACATTATTGCGTTCTAACATTAAGAGTGCCAGCTGCAAACGTGCTTTTTCGCCACCAGATAAATCATTAATGATTTTCTTCACATCATCTTGAACAAATAAGAAACGTCCTAATACAGCACGTACGTCTTTTTCTGGCATAGTCGGATATTGGTCCCAAACATAATCTAAGATCGTCTTGTTCGATTTGAATTCTGCTTGTTTTTGGTCATAATAACCGACACGTAAATTAGCACCGTGGGTAATCTCACCGTTTATTTTAGGAATGCGTTCTGCAATGGTTTTAATAAAAGTAGATTTGCCAATACCATTCGGGCCAATCACTGCAATATGATCACCTTTAGAAACTTCAAGTGTAATAGGGGAAGTAACGGGTTGATCATGATAGCCGATTTCTAAGTTGCGAATATGGTATACATCATTACCAGTATTGCGGTCGAAATCAAATTGAATATTTGCACTTCTGGCATCTAACATCGGTTTATCAATACGTTCGATTTTTTCTAATACTTTTCGGCGACTTTTGGCCATACCGCTTGTAGAGGCACGTGTAATATTTTTTTCTACGAAGGTTTCAAGACGTTTTATCTCAGCTTGTTGACGTTCGTATTCTTGCATACGCTTTTCATAATATTGGTCGCGTTGCGTGATGAATTTGCTGTAGTTGCCGACGTAATGTTGAACAGCACCTAGAGCGACATCATAAATCTGATTTACCGTTTTATCGAGGAAGAAGCGGTCATGGCTGATAATTACGATTGCACCTTTAAAATAGTTTAGATAATCTTCTAGCCATTGTGTCGTTTCCATGTCTAAGTGGTTGGTCGGTTCATCCAGTAATAATAAATCTGGCTCACTTAATAGCATTTGAGCTAGTGAGAGGCGTGTTTTTTGTCCGCCGCTGAAATCGTTGACGGGACGATGGAAATCGTCTTCTGAAAAGTCCAAACCATGCAATACAGTTTTAATTTTACTTTCGTATTGATAACCTTCTAATCGCTCAAACTGATTGGAAAGTGTTTCGTATTTAGACATATGTGTTTTAAATGTTTCTGTTTCATATTCATCTGCATGTTCAGCTAACCAAGCAGTTTCTGCTTGCATATCTGCTTCCATTTGTTTTAATTTAGCAAAGGGTTTTGACATTTCTTCCCATACAGTGTGGTTTGTATCTAGTGTCATTTGTTGTGTCAGATACCCGACTTTTAAATTTTTGATTTTAGAAATATTGCCTTCATCATATCCATCGACTCCAGCTATAATTTTCATTAAAGTAGACTTGCCGGCACCATTTCGACCGACGATACCTATTTTTTCATGGCTCTTTACTTCGAAGTGAACATCATTAAAGATTTCTTCGCCATCGAAAGATTTAGAGACATTGTTGAGTTGTAATAAAATCATGTCGTATGTTTACGAGTCAGACTGTTAAGTTAAAACTGGCTCGTAGACCTCCTTTCTTATCGCTCTATATAATGACTTACTTTCCATTATAAGTGGAAATAGTGGTTATGCCTATTAAATATCATGAATTTCCTTCATTGAAAATAAGAATCGTTTTACATCAAAACAGACAATAAATATTCAATTGTATTAAATTTGTTACAAAATCATGTGTTCAAATTATATATTTAAACGTATAATAGTAACTACATCACTGATAATAGCTGGAGAATATCAACTATAATCTGCGTTATTAACGTTTGAATTGTTCATAGAAAGTTACTTTTACAGTTATTTATTTTTAGAGGTGTATAAGGTATACTTAGTTAATAAAAATGCTTTAATCCTTTAATTTAAGAAGATTAATGTAGTTGCAATATAAATTAAAAACTATTTGAACATGGTAATATCCTCAAAAGAAAAAGGCTAAGAACTGCAAAGAGTATTTTTTTCTGAACTTCATATTTTTCACAATCAACAAAGTCTATTACAGTATTTACATGAGAGATTAGAACTTGTTCAGACATAATAGTTTTGAAGATGTGGGGGTAAACAAATTGAGTAATCAAAAAAATAATATTCCTCGTGCGACCTTAAAACGTTTGCCGCTTTATTACAGACTTGTCAATCAGCTTCACGAAAAAGGAATTGACCGAGTTAATTCTAAAACAATCAGTGAAGCGTTAGATATTGATTCTGCTTCAATTAGAAGAGACTTTTCTTATTTTGGAGAATTAGGTAAGAAAGGTTACGGCTATAATGTCGAAAGTTTGTTAGAATTTTTCAAAAGCAAAATCAGCGAGAGCGATACGATTAAAATCGGTTTGGTCGGAGTGGGGAATTTAGGTAAAGCATTGCTTTCATATAATTTTTCTATCCATGATGAAATGGTTATTACCGAAGCTTTTGATATTCGTGATGATATCGTCGGTACAAAAGTTGGTAAAGTCATCGTAAATAAAATGGAAGACTTGCAATCAATTTTGAAAAGTGCAGAATTGGATGTAGTTATTTTAACAACTCCAGGAAGTGCAGCCCAAGAAGCTGCAGATCAAATTGTGGATAGCGGCGTGAAAGGTATTTTGAATTTTACACCAACGCGAATTAATGTACCAGACGATGTCTCTGTTCATCAGATTGATCTAGGTATTGAGCTGCAATCGCTTTTATTCTTTATGAACAATCTTCGAAACAGCAATTAAAAAAAGCGTTCCAAATTCAGGTTTGGAACGCTTTTTCTAATTGCTTAAGTTATGCTTTTTGAACTGTAATTGTCCAAGATGCATCGCCGATTTGTTCATAATTAGTAACTGGATAATTTTTTTCTGCAGCCCAGTTTGGAATAGCTTCTGTTGCTTGCGTGCAGTCAAAGTCGATTTTTAGTTCATCACCGATATTTAACGTTTCCATTTTTTTCTGTGCTTCAATTAATGGAAAAGGACATACCATACCTACTGTTCCCAATTCATATAACATATAAACGCCCCTTAATTATTTTGAAATTATGATTGTGCAGCTGGACGTGCTGCGTTTTGTTTAGATGATTTTTGCATTGCTTTCATAGGTTTTACAAATAAGAAGTAACTCATAAATCTTGTACCCAAAATCATAGCGGCTAAAGCAATCCAACCTTGCCATGAAAGTGCTGCTGTTGCAACTAAACCGTTTCCGATTGAACAACCACCAGCTACTGAGGCACCAAATCCCATAAAAGCACCGCCGATAACACTATTACGAAGTGTCTTTTTATCAGGTAGTCTCCAAGCGAATTCTCTAGAGCCTTTTGCAGCAATATAAGATCCGATAAAGATACCGAGAACTAAGAATACGCCCCAATCTAAAAATGATGTTTTACCAGATAAAATAAACTGTACTAGATTTGAAGAAGGGGTAGTAATACCAAGTCCTCCTTCTCGGCCTGTTGAATAACTCATTGGCCAAGCAAGTAATGCGATTAAACCTACTGCGATTGCTGCAACAAAAGGATGGAATTTCTTCTCGAAGAAGAAATGACGAATCCCTGTATAACGTTGTTTTAACTTTGGAATTGCAATTTTAGGTTTAGGTTTGCGTAATGTTCTTACAACAAGATAACCTGTAACTGCTACGAGTCCGATTACAAATATCCATGCAGGAATTCCTGTGCTCGTAGACATATCTGCATTAACATTCGTTTTTGAATTCAATTTTTCCATCACAGGTTTAAGCAAACCTGCTTTTGTAATAGCTGAGAAGATAGCATAAGAAATTAAAGCAAGCCAACTTCCTATTAATCCTTCTCCAGCTCTGTAGTACGTACCAGTGGCACAACCGCCTGCGAGTACAATGCCTACACCAAAAATAAATGAACCGATTACTGTGCCTACTATAGGGAAAGTCCCGTTATCTAAAGGTTTTCCGATAATAGCAGTAAATGCTAATAAGCCGATAGCTTGTACAGAAATAGCAATTAATAAGGCATAAAACATTTTATTGTTTTTTTGAACATACATATCACGAAATCCGCCTGCTAAGCAAAACCGAGTTCGCTGCATTACAAAACCAAGCAAGCCGCCAACAATAAGACCGCTTAAAATCATCCAGATCATTAAAATTCCCTCTTTTCCGATAATGTTAGTAAGTTTTATAATAATAAAGAATGATATTAATTGCAAGAGGAGTTTTTTTATGCTTTGAACTTTAATTCATTTTTTGGTAAATATAATTTGTTTTAGGTCATAAAATGAGATATATGGTGACAAAAAAATATGATAAAATATTGATAATAACGATTAATGATAGAAATAGGGGGTTACCTTCATGCAACCATGGTCAAATGAAGCAGCGTATCAACGCATAGAACAAACATCAACTGAAATGTTGTCAGAAATGAAGCAGCAAGTCAGTCAATCATTATATACTCAAACTTTTCATCTCCAACCCCCATTTGGTGCAGCAGGGAAACCAAATGGCATGATTTTCTATAAAGGGAAATATTATATTTCACATGAATGGTATCCTTTTTATTCAAAGCAGGGGCTAAGTTATGGTTATCAATATGAATCATCAGATTTGGTACATTTTAATACAGACGGCAGTGTATTAAAACCAGATTCACAATATGATAATTATGGTATTAAAGGTGGAAGTACTTTCGTTTATCAAAATAATTTGCATTTTCTTTATACAGGACTTGGACTGAGCCGTGAAAAGTTATTGTTTCCGTATCAGTTATTAGCTTTTATCAACAATCATCACCAAGCGAATAAATACCCTAAACCTGTTGTAGAAAATCCGCCAGAAAACTTTTTGCCGAGCTTGCAAGATCCTAGTGTTTTTGAAAAGAATGGTCAATACTATGCATTATTTGGTGCACAAACTGAAGAGATGCAAGGCAGAATTTTAGTTTATCATGCGGACAATCCATTGAATTGGCAATATGTAAAACCCATTAAAACACAACTGACAGATTTTGGAAATGTGTGGACTTCACCTGATTATTTTACTTTAAATGGATATGATATCTTGATGTTTACTGCACAACATGAAGAAGGCTCAACTCAAGCTGGTTTTTTACTAGGACATTTAGATTTTAATAATTTTCATATGAATCATGGTGATTTTAAATTATTGGATGAAGGATTCGGCTTCACATCACCTCAAACTTTTGTGGATAACACAGGTGAGATCGTTTTAATGGGATTGCTTGAAGCACAAGGAGATATTGAACTACTTAATCAAGCTGATTTGGCACCATGTCTATCACTTCCTAGAACATTATCTATTGAACAAGGGAAGTTATATCAGCGTCCATATAAAGCGTATGAAACGTTGAGATATAATGAAGAAACAGCCTTAGGTTATGCTAATAAATTCATGAGACAGCTGCATCCTTATGAAGGGGAGCAGTTTGAAATGTGTATTGATATTCTAGAAAATGAAGCGACTGAAATATATTTTGAATTACGTACATCTAGAAATAATGCGACACTTATTACTTATAATACGCATTCTAGACTAGTAACATTGGATTGTAGTGAAAGCGGGGCATTACCTCAAGGTGATTTTGGAACTAAATGTTCTGTACAACTGGCAAAACCGCTTGAGCAGCTTCGAATATTTGTAGATTCATCAAGTATAGAAATCTTTTGTAATGATGGAGAACGCGTTATGTCTTCACGAATTTTCCCTGCAAAAGATAGTACAGGTATTCGTACAGCAACTGAATCCGGCCAAGTCTATTTGAAGTTTACAAAATATAATTTGAATTCAATCTTTGATTTGGAGCTATAACAAAATGCCTACTAAGTGACGATTTGTACTTAGTAGGCATTTTAATTTATATTTTTTTAAGGTTACGGACAGAGACATAGCAATGTTCGCCGTTTTTAAAGTGAATTTCACGTTCTTTTGAAATCACTTCTTCGATATTATTGAGGTTGATTACAAAGCTGTTGTGACAACGGAAGAAGCGTTCATCAATATTACTGAGTTCTTTCAAACTTCCATAAAACTCAATTTGACGATTATCTAAATGTGCAATCAATCTATGAGATTTAGTGGATGATTCGAAAAACATTACATCATCGTAATTAACATAGACAGAATTACTGCCTCTTTTAAGTTCGATTGTTTCAACGTTGCTTTCTTTAGATAATAGCTGCAAACGTGTAAGTGCTGTTTCAATGCAATCAATAATCCGTGATTTCATTTCGCTAGGATCATCTTTAAAGATAAAATCCATTGCTGCTACTTTATAAACAAAAGTTAAGTAAGTCAATTCGCTATAACTTGTCACAAAAACAATATTCCCAACCGTATCAAATTTACGTAACTCACTACCGAGTTTAATCCCATTTATATCTGCGTCAAGTTGAATATCTAAGAAGTAACAACAAATGTCATTTGTATTTTTAGCGTATTCAATTACTTCATATGGATCATTAGTTGAGAGAGCAATTTCTAATGGCTTTTCTTCAATCATTGTATAGTTATTGATAATTTCTTCGATATGTGCGCGTTGTTGCTGGTCGTCTTCACAAATAATAATTTTCATAGCCTCACTCCTTACGATTGGTATTGATGATCTCTAATTTTTGTATAAAGTAATGATTTTCAATCACTGTATCCAGCAAGACATTATCTTTACTTTCGGATATTTCTTTTAATGTAGAAAGGCCAAGGCCTCTATTATTACCTTTAGTTGAAAAACTTTCTTGGAAAAGTTCGTGTACTTTTGGTATATCTTTTGCGCACTTATTCATAATAATGATAACCACAGAATTTTCTTCTTTCATAAAACCGATTTGAATGAGCGGGTCTTCAATTTCCAATGAAGCTTCAATAGCATTATCTAAAATAATGCCCACCATTCTGGATAAATCAATCATATTTATTGAAATATGGTCGATTTCATCAGGCACTTCAACGCTTACTCGAATTTTATTTTCTTGAGCTTGAATAATCTTAGTTGTTAATAAACCTTTGAGTTCTCGTATTTTCAGACGTTCAATACCATTGATTTTGAATGAATTGGTTTGGATACTGTCTTTTAAAGGAACAATATTCTAATCAAAATAAGACTTCAAACCGGGCATGTCATCATCACGAATATATTCTGACATAGATAATAAAATGTTGATGTAATCATGTCGAAACTTACGCATATCATTATTTATCTTTTCGATACGTAATGTGTATTTATAATAATGATCAATTTCCTGCATTTGTCGTTTATAGCGCATTTCTCGCAGTACTGAAATAGAAATAACAATAACTAATATAACTATTGCTAAGATAAAGGCTACATATACTACAATTACAAGTTTGAATGTACTTGATTTATCAATGCTTGATGGCATAAAACTAAAAAGTATTATAAATGTAAAGAATAAAAATAACGCTACAATCGTTATGTAGATCTTATTTGTCGACAAATAAGATTGTCTTAAAATTTTAATTAGGTATCTCAGAAATAATGAACAAACTATTGATACAGATGCAAATATTAATACATAAACTAAATTAACTATAATTATATTGAAGCTGCGTATATCAAATAATAAAAACATCAACAGGCTAGCCATACTACTTAGATATAGAATTAATATGCTTCCAATTATAGTCAGAAAAGAATAGAGTTTCACTTTTTTATAAAAATAGAAAATAGCAGCTAATATTACTATAAATAATGCAAAACGATTAAAGAAGTAGTAACAGATACTACCACTTAAAATGATAAGCAAGATATATAATAAATCTTTAGCTGCATATTTCATGTTTAAAATTATTTTTGCAATTATAAAAAGCATAACTCCTTGAAAAATTGTTATAAATGAGCCATTTAAAAGTTCCATGTTTTTTCACACTTTCTAAATAAGAAAAAACTTATTTTTGTTCGTCTAATAATTCGCTAGGTACTTCTGGTTCATCGAAATATCCAACACAAGGATTGTATTTAGCAATGTTACCGATTTGTTCAAAGATAAAAGCGAAAAATTTAAAAATACCATTTAAAATGTCCATATTAAAATTCATCCTTCTTTCGTTTGTTTTGGAAAAAATATAGGCAATTGAGCAGCACCGATTAAAACGATGCCTAATTGTACTAACTCATTAAAAGGTTGTTTTATAAAAAACGAAATAATGAGTAAAATACCTGCTACAAAAATGGCCGTAATTTTTTTCTTTTTTCTCATATGATTAGGTATAGGTTGTTTACGCGTAATGGCAGGGGAGTACAAACATATTAAAATAAATGCAACCGCTGCCAAAACAATCATAAAAATTTGTGGTATATCAACTTTAATTAATATCCACGGCAGAATCACAAATAAGATAATACTTTCTATATAACATGCAAAAGTTGACTTTGCATGTGCACCATGTGCATAGTGTCGAATAGCGAAATAGCTTAAATGAACAGTTAAAGTGTATAAGAAAACATGGAATAGAAGAGCAAGTCCATAAACAACAATTGTTTTGAACAAATTGTTGAAGAAAACTTCTAAACCCAATTTGATTTTTAAATAAGCAATTCGGTCTAGGTTGTTTCTTTTTTGTAAGGCTTGTGCCCAAGCATCAATTTTTCTCTCTAAAACCTTTTGCATAGCCTCACTCTCCTTATATACATTATACAATCTAAGTACATGCAATGTTCATTTATTGCCCAACTGTTCATTTATAATTCCTAACTGTTTGATACTTGCTAATATTGATATTTTAACATAATTTCAGATACAGTTTTGTAGAAAAAACAATTGTTTAGGGAATTTTTAACAAAAGATTTAAATGAGGTGTTTTAATAAAGATGTATCACAGAGATGTGATAGAAATTAAGCAAGATTTTTACTTAAAGACATTTTTGATTATGTCTTAACCTCAAATTCGAGAGGAGGCGTCAAGATGACAGGCAACATTGTAGATACAGTTAAAAGCTTTGTTAACTTGATTCTAGACACTGTAAAAAAATATGCTAAATAATGCGTAACCAAATTAATTACTGCAAAGCAACACAGTTTTAGGAATGCATTGTTGATATTCTTCGTTAAAAAATAATGCATTAAACTGACTGATCATCCATATTATTGTAAAGGAGGTATGTAACATGGCAGGCGATATCGTAGGTACAATCGGTGACTTCGTTAAATTAATCATCGAAACTGTAAACAAATTCACTAACAAATAATCCCTTTGTTTTATTGTCCTTTGAGTATAAGCACTAAATTGTTTAATCCTTTTCAGGAGGAAATGTTTGTCCTTGCATTTCCTTCTGGTCCTTATTATTTGTACGCCGGATAGAAAATTTGGTGTACATATTAGAATAATAAATTATCGTGAGCATCATTAAAATTTATCAAATATCGGTAAATTCACTAAAATTTTTCATAATTAATAACATCCCCAAAAATAGATAGAAAAATAACTGTAAACATTCCCTTAATAATAAGTTTAATAGCCCGTGAGTTCCTCCCAAACTCACGGGCATTGCTTTGTATAATTAATTATCATATTGATATAAAGCAGGTTTACGATTTTCAAAAACAGGAATATTTTTTCGTTGTGTTTCAACTTCTGACAAGTCAATGTCTACAGTAAGTACTTCTTCTTTCTCACCAGCTTCAGCTATAATTTCACCATTTGGATTGATTACCATTGAATGTCCCGCATATTCTGTACCATCTTCTTTTTCAAAACCACAGCTATTACATGCTATTACGAAGATATCATTTTCAATTGCTCTGCTTTGTAATAATGTTCTCCAATGATTTAGACGGGCTTTTGGCCATTCAGCAACATAAAAGAGAATATCTGCGCCATTAACAGCAGGGTGTCTTGCAATTTCTGGAAATCTCAAGTCATAACAAATAATTTGAGAAGCTTTTACTTCTGGTGTTAATTGAAAAGCATACGGCACTTTTTCTCCTCCATTTAGGAATAAATGCTCATCTAGCATAGGAACAAGATGGATTTTATCATATTGGTAAAGCAGTTCTCCGTTTTTATCTACAGTAAAAGTTGTATTATAAACGTGGTTATTTCTGCTATTAGAAACAGAGCCGGCCACAATTGTAACATGATATTTTTGGCTTAATTTCTGAATAAAAGGCAAGTTTTCTTTTAAATCTTTATCTGCAAGGTTGTGAAGTTCTTCTAATGCGTAACTGTTATTCCACATTTCGGGAATGACTGCAATTTCTGTATCTGAGTCCAGTTGATCTGAAAACAAAGATTCAATTTTATTTTGGTTAGCCTTTGTATCTGCAGGTTGCAAGTTGAATTGGAAAAGTTGTATTTTCATTTTAGCGTCATCTCCCTTTCATTTCCTTCTACTTTACTAAAATACTCACTGAAATTCCAACGTTGTGAATATTCAAATAACTTAAAATTAATAACTTCAATATTACAAAATATTAATTATATTAATAGTTCATTTCAATCAATCTAGCTTATAGAATTTATGAACATCTTCTTATATACTTAAATTGAATACTATATTTTAGAGTAGAAAAGGGGGTGCTGTTATGAAAATCAATCATATATTAAAAAATGCTACTTATTCTATTGTGGCAGCAGGATTTTTCTTTCCTTGTGTTTCATTGAATGTATTAGCTGCAGAATCAAAAGATGTAGAACAAAGTAATCAAACAAGTACGCAGCAAGTTGAAAATGCTGAACAGGCACAACAAACTTCTAATCAAAATACAAATGATATAAAAAATCAAAACACTACTGATCAGTCTCAAGCAGAAAAAGGTCAGTCAGAAAAAAATACAGATAATAATAATGAAAGTAATCAGAGTTCTGGAACGCAGAGTAACATAGATAATACTCCCGGGGATAATACAAATTCAGATAATAACAATGAGTCGACTACCGGAAACTCTGATAATCCAGCAAATCAAACTAACGGTGAGTCTAGTTCTATGAATAACACGAGTCAAAATGCAACAGATAGTTCAGATAGTACAGATTCATCAAATAGCTCAGATAACGATACAGACAGCAATGATAATAGTACTTCAAACCCAGATGCAAATGATCAAAACAACCCAGGAACAAATACTGGAGAATCAAACACTGATAATGGGGACACTTCAGAAAATACAGATAATCAAACCAACAGTTCTGGAGGACAAACTAATACAGAAAATAATAGTGGCTCTCAAGAAAATTCAAATGGCCAAAATTCGGCGCCTAATGAGAAGCCTGATAACAATCCAAACAATAGCAATACAAATAGTTCAGAATCTACTCCAAGTGATTCTCAAAATGGCGGAGACAATACTAACCCTTCGGATAATAAAAATGAACAGGGTTCAGGAAATGTTATACCGCAAATAGGTAAAGATACTTCAAAAGGTGAAGATTCAAAAGACCAAAATACATCACCGGAAAAAGATACTAACCAGCCATCAACAAAACCGAATAATAGTAAAGATACTAACAAAAATGATACCAAAGAAGGTTCAAATTCAGGTCAAGAGTCACCTGATTCGTCTAGTGGCAGAACTAAACCAAAAGATAGCACCCAAAATTATCCAGGTCAGAAATCACAGTACCCCGGAAATACGCCTCAACAAAATATTAATAGAAATGATACTAATAGGGGTAATGGTAACAATAATAAGGGAACTGAAACACAATCAATTCGTAAGTGGAATGATTCTCATGTTTCAAACAAAAGCGGTATGAACCCGAGAAATAATGACAAAAGCGCTAATACAGCACCTTCTTGGAAAGGCAATATATATAACAATCTGACTCGAACAGATACGGAGAGTTCAGATGAGAAAACAAATAAACCAAGCCAATATCTTGTACCTTTTACAACGATGAATTTAGCAGAAGAGCGTTTCGGTCATCTTATTCAAGGTTCATTTAAATATAATCCGTTTGTAGTTAATCAAATAAGTCGAATGAGTGAAGATGGTAACACTTCTGAACAAGATATTAATAAAGTTTTAGAACGCAATAATTTTGCAAGTAATCGAGAGTTAAATAATCTGCAAGAAAACACAGGTTATTTTAAATACCAGTACTTTAATCCGCTTGATGCACAGCAATACTATGATAATTTAGACGTACAAGTCTTGGGATTGATAACAGGTGATATTGGTTCAATGCCAGATTTGAAGCAAACGAAAAAAAGCGCAGACTTTGAAGTAGGGTCAACAAATCATGCAAAAGATTACACAGAAAAGATTGATAAAAGAGAAAAAGATTCAAAAACTACAGAAACAGAAAGCGACGATAGCAGCAAAAGTCATCCTCGTATAATCGGAACACTGCTAGCTGCATTTGGTGCTGCTTTTATATGGTTTATTATTTTAATGATCATGAAGAAAAGAAAAAAACAAGAAAATGAAGAGGAATAGTCGAGATACCGTCAGAGCAGTTTAACTTTGACGGTATTTTCATACAAAAAACCTGACATACGTTTGAATTGTATGTCAGGTGATATGTGTTAGATAAGAAAGAAATGTAGGATTGTTTGCATGGATTCTTGCATCTCTTTGATTTTATCAGCAAATAGTAATTGAATAACAACAACGTAGCTGTTCATCAAGATATGAATACATATTGGTACAGCTATCCGCTTTGAATAGACATAAAAACCAGATAGAATGAAGCCCATTCCGAAGTAGATAATAATAAAGGAAGGATCATTGTGTGCAGTAGCAAATAAGGCTGAACTGACCGTTGCTGCTATAATGAAACGAATTACTTTGTTTCCTTTTAATTTTTCAAAGATATTACCGAATATAACCTTACGGAATACAAATTCTTCTAAAAGAGGACCAGCAATTGTCACTAAAACAATGAAAATCGGAGCATCTTGAATCATTCGCATAATACCTGTCGTATTAGGGCTTGGTTGATCTACCTTGAATACAAATTGATTAATCAAAGATGCTATGACCTGATAGATTAAGACAACTATCAAACCTACAATGGCCCAAGGGATTATATAACGCCTTTTGATTTTATCAGGTGCGTTGTCTAAGTAAGTTGGATTTTTTACATGGGCATTCATCCATAACACAATGATTGCAGCTGCAATCATTAATCCGACTTGTGTATAAGATGTTGCAAGCATTAATGATTTGCCTTGCAAGCCGTTATATACACCTGCACTATAAAGCCCTTGTACGCCGAAAAGTGCACATGCATATACGATTAAGGTAAGTATTGAAAACCATAAACGTGACATTTTGTTTCAATCCTCCAATTTTAATGATTATCTCTATTCTATACTAAAAATGAGGTGGACGAAAATATAATTCTTAATGCTTGATGTATTGACCAATTTTGATTAATATAGAATGTGAATTAGCACTCAATAATCAAGAGTGCTAACAAGACTTTGTAATTAAAAATAAAATGATGATTTTGAATTTAATATGCAACTTATCAGAGGAGGAAATATCCATGCTAAAACCATTAGGAAATCGTGTGATTATTAAAAGAGTCGAAAGTGAACAAACAACTAAGAGTGGCATTGTGTTAACTGAAAAGGCTAAAGAAAAGTCTAATGAAGGTAAAGTTATCGCAGTCGGACCTGGTAGATTACTAGATAATGGTGAGCGTGTAACTCCAGAAGTAAAAGAAGGAGACACTGTTGTTTTTGAACAATATGCTGGCAGTGAAGTGCAAGTAGGAGAAGACAAATATCTTGTAATCAGCGAAGAAGAAGTTCTTGCGATTGTGCAATAATCAATCAATTTTAATAATACAAATACAGGAGGCTATATTTTATGGCTAAAGAAATCAAATTTTCTGAAGATGCGCGTCAATCTATGCTTCGTGGAGTGGATCAACTTGCGAATGCAGTTAAAGTTACAATCGGACCAAAAGGGCGAAATGTTGTATTAGATAAAGAATATGGTGCACCCTTAATTACAAATGATGGTGTTACGATTGCAAAAGAAATCGAACTTGAAGATCCATACGAAAATATGGGTGCTAAACTTGTTCAAGAAGTAGCTAATAAAACAAATGAGATTGCTGGTGATGGGACAACTACTGCAACTGTTTTAGCACAAGCAATGATTCAAGAAGGCTTGAAAAACGTAACAAGTGGTGCTAATCCGGTCGGGTTACGTAAAGGTATCGATAAAGCGGTAACTGAAGCGGTTAAATCACTTCACGAACAATCCCAAAAAGTAGAAAATAAAAATGAAATTGCCCAAGTTGGTGCCATTTCAGCAGCTGATGAAGAAATTGGTCAATATATATCTGAAGCAATGGATAAAGTAGGTAACGATGGTGTTATCAGTATCGAAGAATCTAATGGTTTCAATACTGAATTAGAAGTAGTAGAAGGTATGCAGTTTGATCGTGGATATCAATCTCCTTATATGGTAACTGATTCAGAAAAAATGGAAGCGGATTTAGAACGTCCATATATTTTAGTGACTGATAAAAAAATCAGCTCATTCCAAGATATTCTTCCATTATTAGAACAAATTGTTCAATCTAATCGTCCAATCTTAATCATCGCAGATGAAGTAGAAGGTGATGCATTAACTAATATCGTATTAAACCGTATGCGCGGCACATTCACAGCTGTCGCTGTTAAAGCTCCTGGATTCGGAGATCGCCGTAAATCAATGTTAGAAGATATTGCAATTTTAACAGGTGCACAATTCATCACAGATGATTTAGGTTATGATTTAAAAGATGCTACTGTAGATATGTTAGGTACTGCGAATAAAGTAGAAGTTACTAAAGACAATACTACAATCGTTAATGGTGATGGAGATAAAAATTCAATTGATGCACGTGTTACACAATTGAAATCACAAATTGAAGAAACAAATTCAGATTTCGACCGTGAAAAATTACAAGAACGCTTAGCTAAATTAACAGGTGGCGTTGCTGTTATTAAAGTTGGTGCAGCAAGTGAAACTGAGTTAAAAGAACGTAAATTACGTATCGAAGATGCATTAAACTCAACACGTGCAGCTGTTGGAGAAGGTATAGTAGCTGGTGGTGGTACTGCTCTAGTGAATGTATATAAACAAGTTTCAGAAATCGAAGCAGAAGGCGATGTTGAAACAGGTATTAATATTGTGTTGAAAGCACTAGAAGCTCCAGTTCGTCAAATTGCTGAAAACGCTGGCTTAGAAGGTTCAATCATTGTTGAAAAACTTAAACATGCAGAACCAGGTATCGGTTACAATGCAGCTACTGATGAATGGGTAAATATGTTAGATGCAGGTATTGTAGATCCTACTAAAGTAACACGTTCAGCATTACAAAACGCAGCAAGCGTTGCAGCAATGTTCTTAACTACAGAAGCAGTAGTTGCCAAATTACCTGAAGAAAATAATGATGCAGGCGGTCCAGCAATGGGCGGAATGTCGGGTATGATGTAAAATAGCTTATAAACGTTGATTTAAAGGCGTTTGGTTATTCCTTATGACATAATAATGACATAAAAATTCTAAAATAATTCTTTACTGACGTTTTCCATGAGTTGACTAAACTTTTGGGAAGCGTCTTTTTTGTATGAATCTGTAATTTTAGCGTAGATGTTCATAGTTGTATTTATGTCTTTGTGACGTAATCGTTCTTGTATTTCTTTAATATGTACACCGGCTTCTATAAGCAACGCACAATGTGTGTATCTGAATGAGTGTGTTGTTATATTTTTATCAATATTAGTTTTTGACATAATAGATTGAATCCATTGTGATAATTTCTTAATCACAAGTGGGTAACCATTATTATCAGTAAACACAAAATTATTATCTACATATAATTCGTTTTTCCATTTATCTTGTACATTTACTTTGTAATCTTTCAATAATTTAATAACGTGTGGATCAATAGATAGTTTGCCAATAGATGCATTTGTCTTTGGTGTAAGAATTTGATAGTTTTTCTTATTGTTATTTGGATTGTAATAAGTTTTAGTTATGTTAATAGTATAGTTATCAAAATCAACATCAGACCACTTTAATGCTAAAATCTCACCAGCACGACAACCTGAATAAGCCATTAATGTAAATAACTCAAAGCTATTTAATGGTGGGTGGTCATTTTTAGCTACATTTAAAAACTCAAATAACTCCTCTTTTTCAAGAAACTTTTGCTTTAATTCAGTATGTTCCAATTCCTCAACAGTAACTTTTTGTTTAGGTCGTTTTATGCCTTCATTAGGTAGCTTCTTTAATAAATTCATATCTAACGCATATTTAAATACAAGGTTGGTAGAAGCCACAATACTATCTACATAATTCTTACTAAAACGTGTGCTTATATCGTCCACAAATTGCTGATACTGGTGTTTAGTAATGCTTTGTATAGCTTTATCGCCAAATGCTACTTTAGCATGCTTTATGGCTTTCTCACGCGCTCTCACACTGCTTACTTTAGCATCTTTTCTATAATGATTTATAAATTCGTCAGCTATGTAACTAAATGTATGTGCTGATGGGGCAATATATTCATTATTCCTAATTTGTCGTTCAACCATTTCAGCATGATGTTTTGCATCAGATTTACGTTGAAAGCCAGTTTTAGATATATATTCATATTTGCCAGTTTGTGGGTTCTTACCTAATGAAATACGGTAACGCCAGTTGTTTTTAGCGATTTGGTCATAGCTTGCCATGTGATCACCTACTTAATACGGAATTTTTTTAAGGTTTCAAATTCACTATCTGGAAATAATTTCAAAGCGATATAATCATTTAATTGAAATTGAATAGTCGTGTAACCACCTATAAGTTCGGAAGATTGTTTATTTATAACCAAGTCTTTTAATTGTGATTTAACTTTTGTGATTAGTTTGTTGATGAATTCTGTTCGGAAAGAAATGCTCATATTGGAAAGAAACGTATAAAATTCATTTTCAGTGTAATGATCTGATCCTTGTAATACTAGAGCGATGTAATAATCGAACTCTCCATTTTTTAAAGGTATATCATACGAATCTCCACTATAAACAAACAAGTCTAAGTTGAAATATTTTTCGTAATGTTGTTTTTTTATTTTGATTTCAAATCCATCTATGTGACCTTCGCTAAAATTACTATTTTTGATTTCAACTATATATGGAGAATAATCGAAAAATTCGCACGGAGTGACGCCTAAAAAATTACACAATTTATCAACAGTATCAAACTGAACTCCTTTACCAGTATTTTCAGCTATTGCCATTAAAGTAGTTTTTGATATTCCGGTTTCTTCATATAAATCAGAAATTTTCAGACCTCGTTCAGCCATCAATACAGACAATCTACTTTGAATCATATTTTTTACCTCCTTTATTTTCACAATAATGTTACTATAAGTCGCTAAAAAAATACAGAGTTTACTAATATATTTTTGAGTATTGACATTTGTTTTTATCGAGTATACAATGTAATTAATAACAGACTACAAAAAAATATTACAAATATCTGTTATAAAGGAGTGAGATGATATGGAAAATAAATTTAGAGTGATACTTGCTATAAAAAAACTTTCAATAGCTGATGTATTTGAAGGTACTGGAATAGCAAAAACAACATTATACGGTTTGTATCATGAAAAGACTAAGAATCCTGATACTTCCACAATTTTGAAAGTTTGTAATTATCTTAATATTACACCTAATGAATTTTTTGGAATTGATAATAATGAAAAGGAGGCATAACCAATGATTAAGCAAATTTTCAATGATAAAGAAATTCGTTTTATTGAAAAAGACGATGAGTATTGGGCAGTAGCTGGTGATGTAGCAAAGGTATTAGGGTATTCGCAAACATCAAATATGTTAAGAATGATAGATAAAGAAGATGTGACTACTCACAATGTGAAGGTCACCTCAAATAGTAAGTTCGCAAGAAAGACACAACCAGCAAGTGTCATTTCTGAATATGGTATTTACGAAGCTATTTGGAATAGTAGACGAGATGAAGCTCAAGAATTTAAGAAATGGGTTAAGCAGGTTATTAAAGAATTACGACAAGCCACAGGACTTAAAGGATATGAAGCCTTCCGCATGCTAGATAAACAAAAGCAAAAAGAAGCTATGGCTATTATTCAAAGAGCGTATAAATCAGATAAACAAATCAACTACATTAAAGCCAATGCTATTGCAAATAAAGCTGTATCAACTGCTTTTGGATATAAAAAGATGATTGTCAAAGAAGAAATGACACCGGATATGTTAGAGGTGCGTCAAGTTATTCTTGATGATGTTGTTAAGCTAACTGAAACGAAAAATCAATTTAATCTTGATATTAAAGTAAGTAAAAGTATTTATGACAAGTATGGGGTGAGTTAAATGTTCAATATCAATATTGACGAAGATGAAGCACGTGAAATGATGCAACGAGCGATTGATAAGCGTATCGAAGAGTTAGCACATGAGCATTACTTTATGACTTATAAAGAGTTAGCTGAATACCTAAATTTAAGTAAACCAACGATTGAGGAACTACTTATTAATAACGGTATGAAGTATTACATGGTAGGCAGCACGTATCGTTTTAAAAAGTCTGATGTAGATGATTTCATGGATCACATTACTTCGCAGATGGATATTACTAACAACGATTTAAAAAGTTTAAAGAAGGTGAAATCATGAAATTATTCTCAACACTTATCACAGCAAGCTCATTGACTTCATTTGCAGTAGGTTATGTGACGGAAGATATTTTTAATAGTATGGCTTTATATAGTCCACTAGCTATTACATCATGGGCAATAACAGAATGGTTTAATGATAGAAAAATTAGAAAACAATTATTGGAGGAAAAATAATATGAATTATTCACAAAAAATAGAAGAAACAGTGGAATGTACAGATTTAGGAAATAAGATCCAATCGTGTATGGATTATCTTACAACAGAGATTGAAGCAGTAGAACAAACTAGAGAATGGGCAATCAAAAATAATGAATTTAGGTTACAACAAGAAATTAATAATGCTTGGAAGTCGCATTATGTTGCGTTATCTATTTTAAAAAGCATTAGAGAAGATAACGAACGTATGAATGATGAAATAGTAATGATTGTTAAAAATGAGCAAGAAAAAAGCGCATCTGTACAGTCGGCAAACGGAACAGATAACGCCTAAACGCAATTTGAAATTTTTATTAAAAACAAGCATGGAACGGCTTATTTATATATTAATTATACCATTTCATGCCTTGTTTTTACAGTAGGAGGGGCAAAATAAATGGGTTTTGAACAAGTCAAATTACAACATGACTTCAAAATAAACGTGATAGAATACAAAAATTTATATTCCGATTCCTTTGTTCAAAGTAATAAGTTACTTTGGTCGGAATGGATCAATAGATTACAAACACCTATGAATAATGGTGATAAATATAAGCGTGGATTAGTCCTTTACGGTGATGTAAAAGATATGGAAAAAGATGGAAAACTTATCCAAAAATACCGTAATGATGAAAATATTATAAACAGAAATACACTAGCACTTGATTATGACGATATTACAGATTTCAAAGGATTATATAAATCAATTTGTAAGCAATTAGAGGGCTATGCGTGGGCTTTCCACACAACGTATAACCACACTACAGATAATCCTAGAATACGCCTTATTGTGCCTATAAACGAACCAGTAAGTGCAGACGACTATAGAAAGTATACACAAGCCTTAGCACATCAAATAGGATACAAAATTGATGAAGGTAGTTATCAACCATCAAGAGCTATGGCATTACCAGTAAGACCCGATAAAGATATACCTTACATCTTTAAATATAACGATGCACCAGCAATAACTATTGATGATTTAAATCAGTTGTCCACAAATCTGGACAACGTTCAAGCAGATAAACCATTTACCATAAACTACTCAAGTCAATATAAAAAACGTGATTCATCATATTGGCGTGATATAGCCTTCGGTGTAGGAGAAGGTGAACGTAATCAAACATTAGCATCATTAATTGGATACTTATTGCGTAGGTATGTAGATGTAAATTTAGTTTATGGCTTAGCGATAGCTTGGGCGCAGCAGTGTACACCAGCGATTGATGATAAAGAAGTAAACAACACATTTAAATCAATATTGAAAAAGGACTTGAATAAATAGAGGGGGCATTGCATGGTAGATATTTATGGCTTCGTAGAAGAAGAGACCGACAAATTAATAGAAGAGTATCAACATCAATTACAAACTGTGCAAAAAGAAAAAGGTAATATTAAATATTTTCTTAAACAATTACGCAAAGAAGAATTGGAAATTATGCGTCAACAGTGGGAACAAGCTAAAGAAAAGGGCGAAGCATCAGGCGCACCTCCAAAAACAATTAGCCCAAATAGATGTGCTGTGCTATTAAATGAGCATCTTACCTTTATATTATTTGATATCGAAGAAGGTACCAGATTAGCGTTTTATAGGCAAGATGAAGGTATATACACACAAAATTATACGTATATCAAGCGTGTCATAAGTTGGTTAGAACCTAGTTATAATCAGAGAAAGGCTGAAGATGTGATATTTCATTTAACTAATATGGTAAAAATTGTACCTCGAACAAACGAACCACATTTAATACCAGTCAATAATGGTGTGTTTAATAGAGAAACTAAAAAGCTTGAATCATTTACACCAGATTATGTATTTACGACTAAAATAACAACCAATTATATAGAAGGCGCTGTGCAGCCAACAATTAGTGGTTGGAGTTTTGATAACTGGTTAGATGAAGTCGCATGTGGTGATAGAGAAGTATTCACATTGTTGTGGCAAGTTATTAATGATTCGTTGAACGGAAACTATACACGTAAAAAAGCAATATTTCTTGTTGGTGATGGCAATAACGGCAAAGGTACATTTCAAACATTGTTATCTAATCTTATAGGTTTTGATAATGTTGCAAGTCTAAAAGTAAACGAATTTGACCACGAATTTAAGCCAAGTGTATTAGAAGGAAAAACATTAGTCATTGGTGATGATGTGCCTGTAGGTGTGAACATTGAGGATAGTTCAAATTTTAATAGTGTTGTAACTGGAGATTCTATTTTAGTGAACGTAAAGAAAAAGCAGCCATATAGAGCAGTTTTTAGATGTACAGTAATTCAATCAACAAATGGTATGCCTAGGTTTAAAAATAAAACAGGTGGTACAAATAGACGACTATTAATAGTACCATTCAATGCTGATTTCAATGGTACAAAAGAGAATCCAGACATTAAAGAAAAGTATTTAAATAATAAAGAGGTGCTTGAATATGTTTTATACAAAGCTATTAACCTAGACTTTGGGAAATTTATAGTGCCTAAAGTATCAGCAGACATGTTAGAAGAATATAAACAGGATAACGACCCTGTATATGATTTTAAAGTTACTGAATTCGATACATGGAAAATTGATAAAGTACCTAAATCGGTCGTTTATTATAGATACAAAGTTTTCTGTGAGAATAGTGGTTATCATGCACTATCGGAAAGAAAATTCTACAAAACGTTTAACCAATATCTAAGCAAGAACTGGGAAGAGGAAAGAGCTAGATTTTATTCAGTAGCAGACATGCAAAAAAAAGTTGGTTATTTTGAGCCAACACTTGTACCTAATGGAGAATTAAAACGATCATATATAAATAACAAATTAAAAGTAGTGTGACAGAAACTGTGACTGAACTGGTAAAAATATATTTATTTCGGTCACACCTATAAACACTGATATGACAAGCTTAAAACAAGATTCTCCATATTTACTGTGACTGAACTAAATTATTTCGGTCACACCTATAAACACTGATATATCAACGTTTATAGCAAAAAGTGTGACTGAAATCATAATGATTACTAACTTCAAACATAATTAAATAAAATATAGCCTATTAATTAATGTGTAAGTAACTTGGGATATTTCGGTCACTCCGTCACACTTTTACGGTCTATCCCTTGTGGCAGTACGGAAAATAGGTGTGACTGAACTGTGACTAGTGTGACTGAACTGGAGTTTTTAGAAAAATTCGGTCACACCTAACATAAAAAAAGGAGATTAAGAAAATGAGATACCTATACAACAGTGGCAATAGATTTGGAACAGTAAGTACTAATAATAATGTACATCGCGTGGTTAATGCATTAATTTATTAAATATTTCAAAATAGGAGGACTTATAAATTATGAAAAATCATTTAATGCCAACAGATTCATTAAAATTAAATAAGAAGAAACTCAACTTTAATGATATTAAGAATTTAGAAAATGCTAACAGACCTATTTGTCACATCTATAAAACACAGGGCAAGTATCAGTATTTAGAAATAGACTTTATAACATGTGATTGGTGCTTATCCAGTTTAGGACAAGCAACGCTGCAATCAAGGTTAAACACTGAATCAATCTTCTTGTGGTTAAGAGGATACAATTTGAAACTCAACTATAACAGTGTAGGGCATATGACAATATATTTACGTGGTGATCATTTAGCGATTAATTATTTACTAGATGAAATTAATAAACTCACTGCAGATGCTAAATATTGGCAGAAATACAGAGATGGTAAACGTATGTTAGAAATTGATAGAAATAGTCACTATGTTATGCCGACACACCATATTAAAGGTAATACACAGAAAATAAGTTAAGGGAGTGTTTCCATGAATCACAAACGGATAGCACATCAGATTCTAGCTCGTTTACCTACCCATGTGAACAATGTATCGAATAGATATATTAATTCATTGATTAAACAACACACTAGAAAAGAACAAGATTTTAAAGAAATAAAACGAATTATAAATCAATACAAAAAACACAAAGCGAAAGAGGTAATCACTTATGGCAAAATTAAAAGAACAAGCAATTGAAATCTTCGACAATGAAATCTACGCAAAGAGTTTACAATCTAAAGAGTTAAATAAAGACTACAACGACTTAACATCTCAATTACGTGAGTTAGATCATAAAATTGAATACTATCGTAGAGATGGGGACTATGCAGAAGTAACGAAGTTAAAACGCAAACAATCAGAGTTAGAAAATGAAATTGTTAAGTTGGACGATAAACTCAATACAGATAACTTTGTTGTAACAGAAGATGAATTTGAAAGATTTTACAGTGCATTTGATTCAGAACTATCAGAGTATAAAGCTAAACATCAAGCATTGAAAAGTGAGATGAATAAGCAAATAGATGCGCTTAAAAAGACGTATCATGAGTTAGTGGAGAATAAAAACAATGCAGGTCGTATTATTTCACGTGAGCGTTATGTAGCAAATGAAAAATCTAATCCGGGCAATATTAATAATCTTTATAAAGGCCAAATGTTAGCCCACGAAATTAATTTAGGTGATGGCAACAAGTACGACGAACAAACGACTCCTAGAGGCTATGCATGGCAACTGGAGAAAGCATTAGATGCCGTTTCTCATGATGACTTCCAGAAATATCACTTCGGCAAAAAGAAATGGTAAGGAGGTAATGCAATGATTACAGCTATTAGATACAAAGGAAACAGGGCAAAGGTAACTGAAAACGGCGAAGATTTAATGATATTGGCTAGTTCAAGTAGTGTGCCTGTAGAACTGGCTGATGCAGATAATAAGTTAAACATTGTAAGCGCCTTTGAAGAAGGAGAAATCGAACCACAAGCAGTTAAAAAGATTAAGTTTAATAAAAACAGTTGTGTGATGATGAATGGTAATTTGAACTTTATCATTGCTTCAAGTCAGAGAAATAATAGAGAGTTTATAGTTAAGAAAAATCATACACTCGTTCATGCTTGGAAGAGTGGCGATAATGCAAAAGATAAAGCATTTGATCAAATCAAGGGTAATAAAGTGGATAGTGTTGACGTGTATGTAAAAAATGCAGAAGGTAAAGATAATAGAGTGAGTCACATGGGTGAAATCTTAGCAGTTTCTATTAATTTGAATGGTGCTTAAAATAGCGCGGTTGAGCTTTCTATGTTATAATAAAGGTATTAAAGATGATAATTATCTTTAATAACAAGCGCTCTTTATTAAAGTCTAAAATAGCCATGAGTTACTCCTTCATTTGTGCACATGCTGTTCTAACTCTAAAGCACGTTTACAAGGTCATCACTTCAATATATGTGGTGGCCTTTCTTTTATAAGTGGTCTCATGCATGAGTGCTACAGTGAGTTACTTAGTAGGAAGCTATGTAAAGATAGATAGGTAAAGGCAAACAAAAACTTTATGTTGGAATTAATATGTGGCAGATTATATTAACCGTATAGTATAGATAACTCAACAGTATACAACCAAACAGTCTATAGGTTAGTTATAGGTTAGGCATACAATGTAGAGGTAACTATCCTACAGCACAAGCAAATAGCCGCTATATATTAGTAGCCTCATATTAGTTACAGGGCTATGATTGCATAACTGCATCAAAATATACACTGCATGTATAAAGGTCTGGGTATTAACCTATAGCATTAAGGTGATCGCTTGCTAAAGTGTATAGGCAATACACATAGATTATATACTTAAATGTATGTGAGTAAGCAAATAAGTTTTGAAGATATTAATTAGAATGAATTAGAAGAAACAATCATGTTTGTGAGGTTGTTTGTGTTCAATATCAAATAAGTTTTGAAGATATTAATTAGAATGAATTAGAAGAGACAATTATCTTTTATGTTAGAAGACGAAAGAGTTAAGAAGATAATTAGTCGATTGAACAAAAGTGAAGTTGATGTTTGATTAAAGATAATAGAATGAAAGTTTAAATGTAAATGAGAAGTCAGAAAGTATTTTAAAATTCAGAAAGTGAAATAGAATTTTGAAATAAGAAATGAAACTAAAAAAATAATTTGAATTTGTTTTGTGATTTCGATTTGTAGTTTTGCTTTCAAGATAAAAAAATATTTAGATCAAGAGAGAAGAAATTATAAATAAAAAAGAATGAAGAATAATTATAGAAATGTTGAGAGAACAAACATAAATAGAATAGTTTGAATTGCAATTTCAGGCTTATTGTAAGAAAGATAGGAACAAATAGGATTAAAAGAGTAAGGAACTGGTTAAAAGCTGATGACAGGCTTATATGAAGCAATTAGAGAGCATGGTAATTAGTGAGATAAATATATCAATATAGATAATGCTGGGGGACTGGATTAAAAGACTGGATACCGAAAATTTAGAGGTGGTATGTTTTAGCTGCCACAATAAAATTCACGGCAGATAAAATTTTGAAGTTTTATTTTTTGAAATTATTTTTTGGAAAATATTTTTTGCGGGGTGAAGAAAAACCGGGTGGGTGTTGAGAGAACGCTGAAAACGAGTCGACCTTAAACGTAACCAAAAGTTGAAAATAAAAGGTAAAAATGCGGGAAATAAAACAGTCAATTTAGGAAATAACAGCACATTTTAAGAATATAGTATTTCACGAATACCATAAAAACTACTGAATTTAATAATCAAGTCAAAATAAAGGGAGATGACATATGATGGCACAAAGAAAATTGTTATCGCAACAGAAAAGTAGACTAACGAAAGAAGCTCAAGACAATAAGCGAGATACAGAAAAAGCAATGCGACAACTCACATCTTTAGCACCTGAGCCACCAGAATGGTTAGATGATACAGCCACAGATGAATGGCATAGAATACATCCATTACTTGAAGAATTGCCTGTTGCTAGTCTTGATCTAATGCTTGTGAGTACATATTGCCAAGCCTATTCTGATTATATCAATGCTACAAAGCGTATGAACAATAGCGATGTGATTATAGAAACAGAACGTGGTACAAAGTTAAATCAGAATCACACCATTAAACGTGATGCATTATCACAATTAAATAGTATTGCCCCTAAGTTAGGTTTAACAGTGGAATCGAGATTAAAAATACTAGAGCCTAAGCAAGATACAAAAAGTGATAAGTCAGTATATGAAATGTTTGGTATTGAGGATAATGATTAAATAAAAAAAGTTCTAGGGAGGTCTACAATGATTTTAAAAAGAAGTAAAAATATTCTTTGGTATTATGAAGAACCTAAGATTACCGAATATGAGCTTTTAACACAATACTCCCCCATGATGATTAATAGCAAATTACGAGTGATACAAGAGCAAATAGATGCAATGTACCACTTGAACACATCTCACATGTGTTGTGATGAAGTTGAAGGCGTGATTACTGTTTCCTATCCATTAGAAAAGTTAGTATTTTGGATAATACAACAAAAAGAAGAATTAGATCGTTTTAAAAATAACAGTACTAAGAAACTAAACTTGTTGAAAAAAATCATTCGTAGATATACACCTAGAGAACAAAAAGAAGTAATGAGATATTTCCAAACAAATGGCAGCGATAGACCACATAAGACAATTGATAAGCTGCAAGAAGATTTATATAAAGTGCATCATAATGAACGTATAGAACGCAATAAACAACGTCAAAAAGAGAGTGAAGTAATATATAAAAACTTTTTAGCCGAAACGAAAGCATCATTAAATCAAGAACGTGAGGAGTTAGTAATTTAATTAGCGAGAACGTGTATAAGACATCCAATAATTAAACATCACATTACAAGCTAAAGACTTAATAGGTGATATACGAGGATGAGCGAAAGAGAATCAGAAAAAAGCTGCTGATAGAACTAACGAACTTAAAGATGGAAGTTTACGCTTTGATTCAGCTGAACAAAAGCGTGTATCAAGCAATCAGCACAATACGCCAGTACATGAAAATAAAGAAATCGCAAAACTATCTGGTGTATCTGAATCAATGGTAACTGAATGAAAAATTAAATATTTAACGTGAGGAGTTAGTAATATGACCGATGTAGATTATCCTATTTTAGAACGATACATGCGCAATTATCACAGTATGGTAGATATTTATAAGAATAAACCTAGTGATATGGATGAACTTCAATATATGAACCTAGAATCGATTGTAAAGGGCATTACAGAGGTGTATAACGATAGTGAAGTTAAAATACAACAGATTATAAAGCTCACGTGGTGGGATGATAAGAAGTATACAGATGAAGTGATTGCCGATGTGATAGGTGTAAGTGAGTTAACATTAAGACACGCTAGAGAAGTTATATTAAAGCGTGTGGCAAAGGCAGTAGATTATGTATGAGGTATGATAAAGCAACAGTGAAAGAGTTTATATTGAACTACCACAAAACAATAAATAGTAGTGATGCCTATAATGAAGATATTGATATAGATGATTTCTTTAATGTGAATGATCAAGCAGAAACTCACGATATAGATAATAATATTGAAGAAAGTATATTTTATAATGAACTAGAAGCTGTTGTAGAAAGAGTAGCGACTGAAAAAGAACACAATTTATTTTTATTATTATGCAATGGTGTGAGTTTTGAAAAGGCTGGGAGTATATTTGGTGTCAAAGAAGCAAGAGCTAAACAAATGTTGAATAAATTGCTGGATAAGTTGGAGTTAGTATAAATATATTAAATAATACTATTCAAGAGAGGAGAAATGCTATACTATATATAAGTAAATAATCAAAAACCAAATTATTTTTCAATATAGTATTCGAAAAAGTATATTCTAAGGAGGTAATAATATGAGTAATGAATTAAAAAAAATTGTTGAATGGTTTTTGTCACAACAATCAATGTCTCCTAAAAAATTACAGAAAATGCTTTATTACGCACAAGCGTGGTGTGTAACATTATCTAATGAGACATCAGAAGAAATTGAAAATAAATTATTTGATGATAAATTTGAAGCTTGGGTACACGGGCCTGTTATTCCAGAAGTTTATCAAACATATAAGAAGTATGGCTATAATAACATCCCTAAAATAGATGAAAATATTCAGTTAGAAGAAGATATAGAAGATGTTTTGATTCAAGTTATGGATGTGTATGGAAATTTTAATGGTAATCAACTAGAAAATATTACACACCAAGAAAAACCCTGGATAGATGCACGTATAGGCTATTCACCATTAGAGAATTGCAATGAAATTATAACTGAAGAAGAAATGTTTGATTATTATATAAAGCAGGCAAATTGATGGGAAAGAAAAAGGTAAAATCTAGTCAAAAAATACAATATAACGTCAGTAATGATAAAAATATAGTTGATAACTTTAAAGTAGTAATTAATAGTAGCGAATGGTTAAAATCTTGTGTAATAAAAGAAATTAATTTTTCAAATAAGTATCATGATTATAAAGAAATGGCTCAAACATTGACCAAAGTGATGACTGAAGTTATTTTTGACATACAACAAAATGGTTTCGATATATTCAATAAGAATAGTATATACTATCAAAGAAATCATCATTGTCATATAATTGATGGAGAAAAGAAAGAAATTGTTAAAAAAATACTTGATGAAATTTATACTAATAAATTAGACATAGATAGCGATGAAGAAAAAAAGCTTTGGCAGTATGGAGTAACTTCAGGTTTGAGAATTATTTGTTTATATGATCAGGCGAATTGTTTAGTACATCCACTGTTTATTGATCCATATCATTTAATATACCCTAGCGAAAAATATAATAAAAAAGATGTAATGAAAAATAGTTTTTGTCCTATCGAAAGTTTTATAATTTAGAGCTAATTAGTCACAATTAATAGGGTGAACACTTATGTGTTTGCCCTATTTTTTTAATTTTATATTAAGGAGAAAACAAGATGTTGAAAAAATTTTTTAAAACAATTGGGTGTATCTTAATAATTATATTAAGTGTTTTCTTAGTATGGTATTTAAATATTTTTGTATTAAAGACTTTCAGTATAACTGGAAAAAACAATGATTTTTATACAGGAAACGCGACAATACTTGCAGCAATTATAGCTGTTGTAGGTGTGTTCTTTACTATAAAACACAATAATGAAACCAAAAGAAAAGAACTATTGGATAATCTAGATTCAAAATCAGAATGGCGTAAACAATTATACGACGTTGCTTCAAAAACCATTTTAACAACAGATGATGTGTATAGAGTATTGGCTTCTTTAAGATATATACCCAAAGATTCTGAAGACATAGCAGAAAGTAAACAAAAGCATTTTGACGTTGCTACAAGAGAAATATTTGAAGATTTATATAAAATTATTAAAGATATGAACATAAAAAAATTAGAAAATGAATGCATGAAGGGAGAAGAAGTGGAGACCAATCTTTCTTTTGAAAACGGAGAAATTGTGAAAATATACGTAAAATATTTGTTGAAACATCATTGGGAATATAATCAAGACAATCCTAAAAAATACCATGATAGCAAAGAAAAAGATGACTTTTATGCAGCAAAACAGGAAATTAAATATATAAAAAATAATGGTATTAAATGTTATTTAGAAGTGATGTCCAATTTATCTAATAAGAGAGGTTGTCTTAAATTGGAAAAACATAAAAAATAATTTACATATACGAACAAGCGTTCTATTATATTCATGAGGTGATTATAAATGGAACCAAATTTAGACTGGAATAAAGATTTCCAAGAATTCCAGGATATTTTGAATTCAGGAATACATCCCGAATGGCTATATAACGCAAAAGCAAATATGATACTCAACCCTTCATACACAGGACAGGGCAAACAATTTTTCTTTACTAAAGATATTATTAAAGCTAGTAAAATAGTTCCTTTTTATTAAATAGAACATTGAAAGAAGGTATATAACATTAACAAACAATTTCAAAAAGAAAAACTGTGGAGTAGATATAAATACGAAGTTTTATGGCATGATCAAAACGCTTATAATGATATTAGATTTTTGATGAATAATGATGTTGAAATTGAAATAATTCAACAAAAAATTCAATATGCTCTAAATAAGCAACCTTCTAAAGGATCAATAATAAATGCTTATTGCCATATGTGGGGATATTTTAAAAAAATAAGTACTGAACAAGAAAAGCAGTTATTTAAAAAACTAAAGACAGATTTTGAAAATCATATTATAACAGAAAAAGTATTAATTGATTTTATCAAGAAATTAGCCGACTTATATGAAGTAACTTATTTAAAACAATCTACTATTATAAATAAAGCCCACCTAAATGAATAGGTGGGTTTATTTAATAAAAATATATATACATAGAAGTGTGATCTTAAATATTATTGACTATATTTATTTTGATAATATTTTAAAGCTGCTAGTTTTTGCTCTGCGTCTTCAACTTCATATTGATTATTTTCAATTGCATACATAGTTTGCTTTTCGCCAGATGAAAGACCATCACCAGTGTTTTTACGCCATTCTTGGTCAGGCATGTTCATATATGGATTATTAGGGTCATATCCGTTAGCTTGTTGATTTTCTTGTTGTGTTTGTTGCGTGTTAGCATTGTCTTGTTGTTGGTCAGTATTCATTTGTTGATTTTGTTGGTCCTGTTGATCTGAATTAGCTTGTTGTGTATTGCTAGTAGTTTGATTTTGATTATCTACGTTAGTTTGTTGGTCATCACTATTTTGTGATTGGCTGTGATTGCTAGTAGTTTGATTATTGTTATCAGAGTTATCTTCTTTATCAGTTTTTTTATCCTTAGATGCCTTTTTATCATCATTTGATTTCTTGTTTTCATTTTTTGATGATGATTTCGTTTCTTTCTTATCTTCTGATTTACTTTCTTCGCTATTCCCACATGCTGCTAAAACTAAGAAACTTGCCAATAATAAACTAAATACTTTTTTCATTATTCATTCCCCTTAAAAATTAAAATATTATACTTTTAATTGTACTATACATAAAAATAATGTGTGATAACAAAAAGTTATAACTAAAATTTATTAAATGTGAATTTACTTATATTTAGCTATAAATCAAAGATAATTGTAGAACATTAAACGAACAACTATACATAAATTCATTTCTCGATGCAGCACAGGGCGAATGTCAGAGTAGATAATTAAATAGATTTGGTAATTTTGGTGTAATATTTTAAAATAGATGTGTGATATTACTTAAAGATCAGTAACATTGGTCGTACAAAAATGTTTAACCAAAAGTATGTACTCAAAAATGAGTGTGTAAAAAGTACACACAAAAAAGTTTATGTGCTATTACTCAAAAATTAGTATGAGGTTTGGTTTCTCAAGAAAGAGCAACCAATGTACACGGTCAAAAATGACCACATACTTTTATCCAAAAAAGACGATAGCAAAAGGACGAAAAAGTCCAATTGTATATAAATGAAAAGTAAATAGTAATATTATTTCTTAATTCATCTTGTATTAGTGTGCTTTTTAGAAGATAATTAAAATGACAATAATTAAGAGGTGAGTAGAACTTGAATAGATTGGATGGCAAAACTGTCATAACTATTATTGGTGTAATTGGTTTAATGATATTCGCTTTTATTTTTACGATTGGCTACATATTAAGTAATATAGACCCTGAAAATAAGTTGGAAGGTTATACAATAGCGATTAGTTTTATTGGAATATTTGCCACATTTGGTGGTGCTTATTTAGGTGCTAAAATATCAGGGGATAAAGCTAGAGAACAGTCACAAGTCGAACTTAATGCGAAAATAGAATATGATTTTTACTTGAAAAACTATGATATGATAAAAATATTAGAAGAAAAAGTGAATCCTATTATAAACAAATTAAACAATGATTATGTGAAGTATAAAGATAATGACTGCTTCAGTAATATGTTTATATCAAACTTACGTGAAAAAAATTGCGACTTATTTCGTGAAGCTACTAATACAATTGATGTCACTGAGAATAAATTTTATGAAATAAAGCTAAATGATATTATTGAAATTTCACAAGAAATCAAAATTATTTTAAATGATATAAGTGAATCTTTAGAAATAAAAAAAGCTTTTGAAGAATATAATAAAACAAGAAGTAAATCTTCTGAGAAAAAACTTGAAAAAAGTGTATATCAACCTACTCGATATACACTAGGTAGAATGAATAAGATAATTAATATTTACAATGAATTAAAAATAACTAAAGTAGAAGATATAAAAATTGATCACAGATTAATATTTTAAACATATGTAAAGATATTTAGAGTGCACAAATTTATGTTGTTTTACAATTTTAACATTTTACACTTGAATATAAAGAACTGTAAACGTTGGTATATAATACTTTAAATTGAAATATAATATATAAATTCTTTTTTTGAAATTATAAGAAAATACAATTTGTATTTTAAAAGGGATAAAGATAAAATAAGAATATAAGGAAGTAATACATAATGCGTTGGAGTCGTTGTCCAAGATGCAATTCCGGTAGGGTGGTTCAAAGATCTAGTGGATGTTTATCTAAACTAGCGCTGATATCTTTATTGTTCGCTGCTATGTCAATCTTTGGAATGTTTATGTCGGGAGATTATGCAAAGTCACCTTTTGAATTAATAGCGCCGTTTGTGATGGCAATTTTAATACCTGTATTTTTTATATTTATTTACATAAAGTTCGGTCGTTCACTATTTTGCAGAGACTGTTATTATAATTTCAGACCAAAAAAAGAGTAAATAAAATTTTATATGTTAAAACTGATATTATAAGTACAATAGTAGTTTCTGTCATGACATAATTATGACATAATGGAATGGAAAAACTGAAATAAATGGTATGTATCAAAATATAAAACGTTGATTTAACAGTGTTTTATCCATATATTTATAGTGGTTTTTGTATATACAGAATGCCAGGTATGATGTAATAGTACAATAGTTAGGTAAAGCAACCTTTTGAGACGTTTCCTTGAGATTACTAAATCTTTAGGAAACGTCTTTTTTGTCTAGTTTCATATTATTATCATTGTTGAATTTGTAAAAAATATATAATTTTACATTTATCAACAGTTCGGAATCAGATAAAAACAAAACCACCTGTTCTTACAAGTGGTTTTAAATGATTCAAATTTGTTCTATTAGAAAATCCACGTCTTTTTTACGTGTTGCCCAACTAGTAGCGAACCGAACAATTTTATGATTGTCATCATATTTTTCCCAACATGTAAATTTTACTTTCTTGCTGAGCTCTTTGATTTTTTTATTATCAATCAAGAAAAACTGTTGGTTTGTTGGTGAATCAATATAGAGTTGGTATCCCTTACTTACAAAAGCCTTTTTTATTTTTAATGCCATTTCTACAGCATGCATACTGATATTAAAATATAAATCATCTGAAAATAATGCGGAAAATTGAACACCTACTAGTCTGCTTTTAGCTAATAGAGCGCCGTGTTGCTTGATGATAGAAACAAAATGACTAGGGTTATAACCTTCTGTAAATACAATAGCTTCTCCACATAGTGCACCAATTTTTGTACCGCCTATGTAAAATATGTCCGCTAAATTGGCAATATCTTTAATATCTAAATCAGCTTCGTCACTTACTAAACCATAACCTAAACGTGCACCATCTATATAAAGAGGAATGTTGAAGGTTTTACATGTGTTTGATAATTCCACAAGTTCTGGTTTTGTATAGAGTGTGCCGTATTCTGTTGGATAAGTAATGTAAACCATTCCTGGTGTGACCATATGTGTATAGTTAGAGTCTTCATACAAATCGTTAATATATTTTTTTACTTGGGCTGCTGTGATTTTTCCATTTTCAGATGGGAGTGTAATGACTTTGTGACCTGAAAACTCAATTGCACCTGCCTCATGAACATTAATATGACTTGTATCTGCTCCGATTACACCTTCATATTTTTTAAGAACAGCATCGATAACTACTTGATTTGTTTGAGTACCTCCGCCTAAAAAATAGACAGATGAGTCTGGTTGATTTATTGTTTGTTTGATTTTTTCAATGGCTTCTTTACTGAATTCATCATTACCATAACCGGGTTCTTGTATATAATTAGTTTCAACAATTTTTTCTAAAACCTTTTCATGTGCGCCTTCTAGATAGTCGTTTTCAAAAGAAATCATTTTTTCGCCCTCCATTTTTAGAGAATTGGTTTTTAATGTTATATATTTTAACAGAAAAAGAGAGGATATTGCTTGTAATTTTTGTCAATATTCAGAAAATTATCATAATCAATTTTTAGCATAAAGCAGAATGTTAGAATGCCTGAAAATTGCGCTATAATTAACGTTGTAAACATGATAGTATATTAAACATAGTGGTTTAATAAGATAAACAAAGGGAGATTTCAGCATGAGAAAACTTTTAGTATTATTATCAATTATTTTGGCTGTTGTTCTTGTAGGTTGCGGAAAACAAGAGACAGATAAACCCAAGCAAAAGAAATTCACGATTGCATTTGGGGTAGGAACATATGAAGAACAATTCAGAAAAGGTATTTTACCAATATTGAAAAAAGAAGGTTATGATGTGAAAATAAAAACTTTTTCGCAAAATGATCAAATTGACCCAGCTATGATTAAAGGGGATGTAGATGCTTCGGTTTTCCAAAGTAGAGCTTATATGGAAAGTATTAATGATAAAATGAATGGTCATATGATTGTTAATAATGATGTGCCAACTGCACCACAATCACTATGGTCTAAGAAGCATAAATCTTTAAAAGATATTAAAAACGGACAAACTATCGCCATTCCTAATGATCCAGTCAACCAAGAACGCGCTTTCCGAATTTTCGAGAAGGAAGGTTGGGTTAAAATCGATAAGGATGCCGGTACGGTCAATTTCAATCAAAACAGTGTAAAACCAGGTAAATATGATTTGAAATTCAAAGAGTTACATCCGGCTCAGATATTACGTTCTTTAGATGATGTTGATTACGGAGTTGTTAATGGAAATTATATCGCTGATTCAAAACGTGTTATAGCAGATGGTTTACTCGTTGAAAAAACGCCACAACAACACAAGGTTGTTTTAACGATTAATGAAAGTAATAAAGATACTGACTGGGCAAAAGCATTAAAAAGAGCATATTATTCAAAAGAATTCCAAAAATGGTATGAAAAACAAGATAAATATAAAGGTTTCATTGTGCCGAAAGAGTGGAAAAAATAATCAAAAAAAACAACTCGGTTTCATGGTTTAATTTTCATGAAAATCGAGTTGTTTTTATAGGTTACTTCGAGAAACCGAAAAATGATGAGATTGAAGAAAATATATTACTTGTCACTTTAGCTGTTTTGATAGCTAGTTCAACTTTAGTAGGGTTTTCTTTATAGAAAGTATATAAAGAAGATACTGTTTGATACGTATTGTAATAGCTGTTATAAGTATTTTGGACTGTTGTGAATGCATTCGCAGCACCTACACTTAAATAAGTAAATGGATACTTAATATAATCGTAAGTAGTTGATTGATCATTTAATGTAGGATAAGCAGCTAATTTTTGTGTTGTTGATTTTAAATTTTGAGTACCAAGAGTTAGATTAACTACTTTATCAATGATGTTTTGATTCTCAGAATATAGTGAATAGAATTTTTTAGCTGTTGTATATTTGTTAACTAAACTATTGTAGAAACCTGAAACTGAATTATAGGCACTGTTATAGTAACTTTTAACTGAGTTATAGTATTGATTTGTTGTTGTTGTAATACATTGAGAAATTCTTTCCCAAGTACTTGGTTGTGTAATTTTTGTTTCCGGAAGTACTTCAGGCACGTTATTTTTACCAACATTGTCTTCACTACCAGTATTTTCGAATGAAGGTACTATTGTCATCGGTGGTTCAGGAACATTTTCACTATCTAACTTAGGTGGTTGTTCGCTTTTTTCTTCTTTTTTAGCTGTGTCAGTTGATTCTTCCTTCTTAGCAGAGTCTTTTAAATCTTCTTTTTTATTATCTTCTTCTTTAGAAACATCAGGTTTTTCTGTTTTTTGAGTCGAATCTTCTGAATTATCTCCAACTGTATCTTCAATACCAGGATTACCGAATAAAGGAATTGTTATCATTGGAGGTTCAGGTACATTTTCAGTGTCTAATTTAGGTGGTTGTTCATTTTTTTCTTCTTTTGGTAATTCGGGCTTATCAATATTGTTTAGATTTTGTTGTTTTAATGATTTTGTAAAAATATTTTGAGCGCGATCTGGGTGATCTTTTAGTTCTTCGATTAATACATCTTTTTGTTCGTTTATTAAATGTTCATTATGATAAATATTTACAAATGCATTTTGTTGACCGTCACGTACTTCAGTACTGTTACGGTTTTCTTTAATTGCTGAAGCGAATACTTCTTGGCTTGCTTGCGGATTTACTTTGATAGTGTCAATATAATCATTTTTTCGTTGTTCTGTAAGATTATCCATTTTTAATAACTCATAAAAAGCTTGTTGTTGGCCTGTTACACCTGTTTCTGGGTTAACGAGAGTATAATCTTTGTCGTATGATTGATCTGCATTATCATTTTTTTTCTGCAACTTGTGCTGCATTTCCGCATGCAAGCAGGGCAGCTAATGTTGCGCTTGCAATTCCCATTTTAATTAAACTGATTCTATGCTGTTTCTTATTCAATTTTGTTCCTTCTTTCTGTTTAATAGATATCTTGTACAATAATAATTTTATAATGATTTTGTAGATAAACCTATTAACAGAATATTAATTATTATTAATAAAAAAGGTACTGGTCTACATTATTGTAGTTCAGTACCTTTTTGGGAATTATGCTTTTAAATCTTCAATACCTTTAGCAATTGAATCAAACACATGCGGAATATCATCTTTTTCAATGCAGCTGAATGCTACACGAATATCAGTATCGTTTAAAGCAATTGTACCAATTGAATATTTCTCAATTAAATGTTTGCGTAAAGTTTCAGCATTTACACCATTAACTTGGATTGCCATGAAATAACCAGAGTTAAAATCGTATGTTTTCCAGTCATCTTTATACTTTTCATCATAGACAACAGATTTTGTTACTTCATAACGTTCTTTAAGCGTGTCAATGTGTTTTTGAATATCTTTTTCAAATTGTTCACGATGTTCAGGTTGCAATACATATTTGACAGCACTTTGAGAAGGCATTGGGCCACTAGAAATGTTACTGCGGATTAATCCTTTAACCTTAGCTTCAAGAACTGCTTTTGTCATTTCATCTTTAATACCGAAAGTGATAAATCCAACTCGTAAGCCCCAAGCAAAGAATTCTTTAGTTGCACCGTCAAGTCTTACAGGCAGGATATTTGGTGATTCAATTTGAGTTAAAGCTGAGAAGATAGATTGTGTATAAACATCTTCATAGAAAAGACCGAAGTATGCATCATCAATAATCGCAATTACTTTTGTTCCTCTATCTGCAAGATTCTTAATTGCTTTTGAAATTTCTTCTACTTCACTTGCTGTTGGTGTATAACCAGTAGGATTATTTGGATAATTCAATAATAAAATCACTTTATCATTGTTATAATTTTCAAGTGCACTTACGAACCCATCAGTCGTATAATGATTATCTTCATCAAAGATTGAATATGTTTGTAATTCTGCACCGTGACGTGTATTGAAAATTAGTTTGTAGTTACCCCAATTTTGTTTTGGAAGTAAAACAGTGTCTCCAGAATTAACAAATAAGTCTGCTAACAATGATAAGCCATGTGTTAGTGCATTTGTTACAATAGGGCGAGAAATTTGTTTTTGAGTTAAGTCTGTATTTTCTTGAAGAATTTTTTCTTCCCAAAGTCCACGTAACTCTTCAATACCTTGAGGCGGTGCATATGGGAAAATTTCTTCAGGATCAAGATGTTGGTATAGATCAAAGATAGTTTGTGAATATAATTTTCCACTGTCATCAGTGGCCATACCGATAGTTGCGTTATACTTAGTTGATTTGGCTTCTGCAGATTGGGATAAAATGCCTTTTGGATAAAACATATGTTTACCTAAATCAGAAAGCATATCCAATATGACAGGGTTTGATTGAGTCAGTTGCTCGTTTAAATCTAGCGCTAATGGGTTCATAATTAATTCAGCCTCACTTTTTTAAGTCTTCATTTATTACTATCTTATCTTGAATACGTTGAAATATAAAGCATAGTTATAGAATTTTCTAATAATAGTACAGATTTTTTCTCTAAAGAAGAAATGAAAAAGCTTTCATATCATATGAGGGTTATGAATTAATTCGTATTATTTGTTATAATCAATTTGTTTGAGGTGAAAAGAATGAAACATTTAACAAAAATATTTGTGGTAATCGCGATACTTTCTTTTTTAGTAAGTGTTTATTTCCAAACAACTCATCAAGAAAGCTCAGGCATTAAGCTAATGTTGGCTGCGATTATGTTTATGATATGCGCATTTATTAGCCGTAATAATGATCGGAGAAAAAAAGAAAGAGATATGCAAAATAAAAAGAAGTAACTGCATTTATGATAATAAGTGCAGTACTTTTTTTTAGCTATGTATATATACAATATATACACTTTAGGTTATTTTTTTAATAGAAAATCCCTATGAACTATTTAAAATATCTAGACATAGCATATATATGTGTGTATACTGTGTATATACAGTTAGGGAGGAAGTTAAATGAAAATACTGCTTAAAAACAATAGTGAATATCCGATTTATGAACAAATCAAGCAGCAAATTAAAGAAAATATCCTTAAAGGGTATATTTCTCCCGGGGAACATCTTCCATCTATGAGAGAACTTGCAAAGGATTTACGTGTCAGCTTGATTACAACCAAACGTGCTTACGAAGACTTAGAAAAGGATGGATTTGTTACTACAGTCAGAGGAAGAGGTACTTTTGTTAAGGAACAAGATAATGCAATTTTGAAAGAAAAACAATTTATTGTTATTGAAGACTTAACAAAATCGATCGTGAAAGAGGCAAAAACTATTGGGATGTCACTTGAGGAGCTGACTGAAATCGTAACATTAATCTATGAGGAGGAAAGTGAATGAATCAAAATGCCATTGATGTTAAGCAACTTAATTATAAAACCAACAACTTTGAACTCAATGATATTACATTTCGCGTTCCGAAAGGTTATGTTACTGGATTTATCGGTTCAAATGGTGCTGGGAAAACTACACTCATTCGCTTGATAATGAATTTAATCCGACCTGATTCAGGCAACATAGAAATGTTAGGATTCGAAATGTCGAATTTTGAAGGTGAAATCAAAGAAAAGATTGGATTCATTTATTCGGAATTATATCTGAATGATAAATGGACAGTTAAAAAGTGCGAGCAGTGTATTAGTCCCATGTATGAAGAGTGGGATGAGTCATTGTTTAAACATTACATCCAAAAGTTTAATTTGCCCTTGAATAAGAAAATCAAAACTTTTTCAACAGGCATGAAAATGAAATTATCTTTTGCCATTGCATTCAGTCATCATGCAGAGCTATACATCTTAGATGAACCAACCTCAGGATTAGACCCTGTAGCACGAAATGAAGTTCTGGAAATTATTCAACAAGAATTGATTGATGAAAATAAATCTGTTTTCTTTTCGACACATATTATTTCTGATATTGAAAAAATTGCTGATCATCTTGTTTATTTGAAAGATGGACAAATTATTTTTGATGAACAAAAGCATATTTTATTGAAAGAGTATCAAATGATTCGTGGTAATACGGCTGACTTAGATGAGGAACTTAAGGGTTATATTATCAATCTTAAAATGAAACAAACGGGTTTTGAAGGATTGACTAAAGAAGCTGACGCTTTTATAGAGTTATTTGGTGATCGCGTTGTCATTACTCGACCTAGTATTGAAGAGTTGATGGTCAATATTGAACAAGGTGATTTAAGCTCAGATAAGCTAGGTGATGCACTATGAAACAATTAATACTTAGAAATTTAAAATTAAGAAAAGTATCGTTGATTATTTATGCAGCACTTATTATTGTATCTCCTTTTTATCATTTGTTTTTAAATAAGCATACTGTTTTTGGAGGCATCATCTATTCAATATTATCTGTATTTGTTATGTTCATTTCGCTTTTTGATTGTGGAAATGCATTCAGATTACAGTTTAAATTAGGAGGAAATAAGGCATACTATTTTAATCATAGTCTTCCTTTTTCAGCTCAAGAACAATTGAATGCGCATTATTTAACTACAGTCCTAATGTCCGTTGCAGGAGCGATTGTTTTAACAGACTATTACAATGTTCCGATGGGCGGAGAAATAAATGGTGTAGAAATGACTACGCCAATGTATTTTATCGCAATTAATTTAATAGGACATGCAATCGCATTTCCGAAATATTCTGAAGTCAGAAGGGATTTTATCCCTTATTGGGGATTTGTAGTTGTGGTGAATTTCATCGTGCCAGTGATTTTCAGCATGTCCTTGCTACTGATTGCAATCACAACCCATAGCTTTAAACTGATAGATAATGTTTTAGATTACTCTATTAATATCTTTGGAATCGTATTTATTATCTTTGGAATTATACTATTTGGTTTGACATACTTTAAACAACTTAAAAAAATCAATGAAGCAGAACAAACGTATTAAAGGAGGTTTTTTTAATGAAGCTAGAACATATTACGAAACAATATGGTGAAAACAAAGTCTTAGATAATATTGATTTTGATTTTAATCAAAGCCGTATTGTCGGATTGATTGGTAAAAATGGTGTCGGTAAAACGACTTTGATGAAAATAATGAATGGCAATATCATTAATTATAAAGGTAAGGTTGATATAAAACCTGAAGAACGAATTGGTTATTTAATTGAACATCCTAAATTATATGATAATAAAACTGGTTTATATAACCTGAAAATATTTGCTCAAGTTTTAGGGAGCGGCTTTGATAAAGCATATGCACAAAAAATTATTGATGCTTTTGGAATGTCGCCATACATTAAAAAGAAAGTTAAAAAATACTCTATGGGAATGAAACAAAAACTAGCAATAGCTGTTTCATTAATGAACAAACCTAAGTACTTAATTTTAGATGAACCTACAAATGGTATGGACCCAGATGGTTCAATCGATGTTTTAGAAACAATCCAAAAGTTAGTTAATGATTTGGATATGCATATCTTAATATCCAGTCATAAACTAGAAGATATCGAATTGATTTGCGATAGAGCTGTCTTCTTAAGTGATGCGCACTTTGTTCAAGATGTAGATATGTCGAAAGGAACACCTCAAGATACAACTGTTTTAATGTTAGGTAAAGATTTAACAGATGATCAATTTAAACAAGTATTAGATTATCTGACAGTGCATTATAAAATTTTGCAAAGTCATAAAGAGTCAGGAGAAATTTCTCTTAAAGCAATTAGAGATTACAAACCTTTACTCAAAGGCTTGGCAGGTTTAGAAGTATTTCCTGAATATATTGAAACACGCAAAACTTCTTTACGTGATACTTACTTTAATATTAATCAAAGAGGTGAGCATAAGTGAATATCTTCCAACTTGTAAAACATGACATCATTAGTATTGTAAAAAGCCCTTTAACATATTTAGCCCTTATATTGACTTTCATTCCGCTTATTGGAGTAACTGCTTTAATTAATCAGCAAATGCATAAAGTGAATGCCGATATGATTATGTCAGCAGGCAGTTGGTTCTTTTCTATAGTCGGTTTACTCTTTGTGATTAAAACAATTACTAGAGATATTGGCCAAGGAACGATTCAACTATATTTAAATAAAGTAAGCAATCGTATTAAATACTTTATTGCGAAAGTAATTTCTATTGTTTTCATCTCATTTTTAATGACAGGTATTTTAGATTTATTTGTATTTATTATACAAAGTGCAACAAAAGGACCAGACCTTAAAGATGAAAAGTTTATTCAAATCTTATGGTTCTATTTGATTTTCTTCTTATTCTTCGGTCTATTATTATTTTTAATTTCTCTTATTGCACCTAAGCCTGCATTGATATATGCACTAGGGATTTTCTTGATACTTATCGTTCCATTTGCAGAACCATTCTTACCAATGATTCCAAAAATTGGAGATAATATCCAAAAATCTTTAAAATATATTCCATTCAGTTATTTAACAAGTAAGACAACATCAGGAAATTATACATTTTCAAACTGGCAGTGGTTCATATCTTCAGCTTCAATCGTAGTATTATTTATAGCCAATGCGCTTTATATTACACGTAAAGATATTTAATATAAAAGCCGGAATGATGGTCAATATAACCAAAATTCCGGCTTTAAATATTGTTGGTTTATGGATTAAGCAATTTATCTATAATGGAATCATAAACATCTTTCCAAAGATTTGAATCTGTTTTAAATCGATTAGAGATAGCTTTGTGTACTTGTTGTGCTTTTTCATCATATGAAGGATCGTCTTTGTCTGGTAAAAAATCAGAACGTGTTTTTTCAACAAACTTTTGTACAGGCTTTGCACGTGGCCCCCATACGTTTTCTTGTTCAAAGTTATCATTAAGAAAAACAAAGATAGGTATTGAACGTGATTTTCCGTTTGTTAAATATTGATCTATTAAATCAGTATCTTGATCTCGGTGGAAAACGTGTACTTCTAAATTTAACAATTCGCTGATATGTTTCAGAATTGCAATGTTCATCATGGCATCCCCACACCAATCTTCTGAAATCACAAGTACTTTACTATAATCTTTTTGTTTAATTTTATTAATACGTTCATCATTTTGAGGAACAGAGAAGTCATTATAAATACTAAGTAATCCTTCCTTATTTTCACTCATTTGATCAATGTACGTATTCAAATCTTGGCTGTTTTTATAATATGTTTCTAAGTTTGCCATACACATAACCCCCTTTGTATATTGCTAATATTATAGCAATTTTTGATAGATATTAAAAAGGAAAACTTTAGAAAATTCAAATATCTGTATTTTATTCACAAATAAGTGATTATTTATTGAAAAAAATACTTATTTATGGGGAATATGAAGTGCAAGGTAACAAAAAGTAGTATGATAGATATGAAAAAATGACATAACATCAATTCAACAGAAGAAAGTGGTGAACTTTATGAGAAATAGACTGGTTGCAATTATTGTTTTCACAATAATGAGTGTAGTAGTTTTATTGATATCAGGGTATATCAATAATACAAAGTCAGTCAATTTATCAGAACTGAAAATTAATAATATGCAAGTTAATGAAAAATTTAATGAAAAAGGTTTTAAAGTGAATCATGAGATTCAAATCGATCGTTATAAATTTTATTATAATGAAAAACATCCAGATTTGATTGTCAAAGTAGATAAAAAATCTCACAAAATTAAAGGGATTATGCTGATTAAAGACAGCAAAATAAAAACAAACAAAAACTTTACGGTCGGTGATTCGATTGATGATGCTATTCAAGCATTAGGCAGCAGTTACCAAATGAGTAAAGGTAAACATGGTTATAAAACCTTAACTTATTCAGATAAAGAAGACCATCTTAGTTTAAAAGTATTATACCAAGATGATGAGATTCGCCGTATCGAGTTCTATAAATGGTAAACATGCTATTAAAGGTGGTGCATTTCAATATTTTAAAGCGCCATCTTTTTTAGTGGAGAAATTATTTTAAGAGTGTGACCAATTAAAAGTTTTTGTATTTATATAAGGATTAAACATTTTAATATTATTTAGATTTAAAGTATAATCTAAGAAAATGTGGGAGGTGAGCCGAGTGAATAAAATAACATTTTTAAATGACTTAGAGAGTGAGTTAAGATGGTTGCCTAGAAAAGAACAAGATAGAATTATGTTTAAATATGAAGATATATTCTATGAAGGAGAACGTAATGGCCGCTCTGAAGCTGAAATACTAGAAAGCATGGAACCTCCTAAAAAAATTGCGAAAGAAATTTATGCTCAGCATGCGATAGATAATGCTGAAAGTGCTCCCAATGCGCAGAATGTAACCAAAGCGGTATTAGCTACAATCGGGATAGGATTAATGACCTTGATTATCATCCTGATCCCTTTAATATTTGTGGTTATTATTATATTAGCTCTGTTACTTACATCGTTAGTATTATTATTAGCACCGATTATTATGGCACTTGCAAATATATTGGATGGTTTTTCGCATTTTTTATTCAGCGATTTTCTTTTCTCGATCAGCTACACAGGACTCGGTATCATTTTGATTGTGTTGATTTTTAAACTTGCTGAAATCCTGTATAAATTGATTTTGAAATACTTGCGTTGGAATTTAAAAATAATAAAAGGGAGCATACAAGGATGAAAAAATTACTCATAATTGGAATAGTCATGTTTGTTGCTTTCTTTTCACTTGGATCACTTGTTTGGTTTGTACATGATAAAAATATCTTACCTAATGAAGAAGTACATAAAACATTTTCAGACGAAAATGTTCAAGATATCACAGTGAGCGGAAAAAATCGAATATCAAAGTTGTACAAGGTAATCAACTGAAATTAAATTACAATGGCGAAAAGCCGATTAATTATTCAATCCATAATGGTATTTTAAAAATATCAGAAAAACAAAAAAATGATATTGCACCGTCTATTAATCCATTCAAGAAAAACAAGCAAAACATGACAATTGAAGTTCCAAAGAAAAAGTTAAACGATGTAAATATTTCAACTGATGTGGGGGATATTGATTTTGAAGGAGTCCGTGCTAATACAGCAACGATTTGGAATAATATTTCTGATGTAAATTTCAATAGGAGTCAAATCAATAGTGTGGAGATTAAATCTGAATCTTCTCGTCTGAACTTTAACCATACCAGCTTCAACAATGGCAATGTTAAAATTGATAATGGATCAATAAAAGGGGATAATTCCATTGTCAGAGATAGCGTGTTTATCATTGAAAGAGGCAATATTAATTTGAAAAACATGGAAAAAACATGTGATTTAAAAGCATTTGCAAAAAATGGCAGTATTAATTTTGACTATCAAGATAAGCCTAAAGATACTTTATTGAAATTAAATCCATCTGATGGTAAAAAAGTTGTGAATAACCCCAATTTTGAAGATGAAAAAACGGGTAATGGAAAAAATATTCTTGAATTTTACACCAATCATGGCGATATCAAAATAAATTAGCAAAGAAGAAGCACGTACGAAATTTTTTCGTACGTGCTTAAATATTATTTAGAGGCAAATTGTATTTCAGTATCAATATAGCCGTCAAATGAATGAATATTGAGTTCATTTCCAGCTAACCATTTATTAAAATCAATTTGAACCGGTGTACCATTTTCACCTAATGCAATCCATGCTTCCATTGTTTCAGGATTATACATACTTGTGTGTATCGTACCAGACCAGCTGCTGAATAATTTACTGTAAATTTCATATTCAGGGTTATTAAATAATTCAAATGCTTTTCTTTTATCCATTTGAATATCAGTTTGTTTCAAAGTGCGTGCAAGGCGTTCTTTCGACTCTTTAGTATAGTTTCTATTTTCGTGCGTAAGTAATTTAAAATGATTAGTACATGTCCGATCGTAGCGTACATTAATATCTCTGGGAGAAACTTCAACGATAGCATGATTTAAATTTTTATCCATCATAATATAGCTGAATGAACTGCGATGTGGAATTTCTGACAGTAGTTGAATTGCTTCCTCTGTATTTTTACATAGTTCTAGAATCAGTCTTCCAATCATATAGCAAACAAAGCCATTAGCTGGTTTTTTGCGATGCATAAAATTATAACCCATTGCAAGTCCTTCTCCGTTTAAACCATCCATTCTTCCTGTCACTCTAGAAGTAGGTCCTATTTGTGCGTACCCTCCATCATTAGGCTGATAAAGCAGGTAACGGCCATCATAAGTAGCAGGATGATAATCATAGTTTCTAACAAGGTAATCATTACCTAAAAAAACTGTACAACCACTGTCTTTTTTTATAGGTGTAAAACGATAATGGGCAAAGTTGAATACAATTTGGCGAATCGGCAGTTCAAGAACTTCTCGCATTCCGATCAATTCTTCCCAAATTTGCGGCGCATAGGTTTGAAATATTGAATGAGTTTCATTAGCATCAATATCAAAGCGAGGTAGCCGTTTTTTCCATTCTTTTTCTCTATTTTGAAGCAAACGTGTCTGTTTCATCCATTTTCCAGTTTCCACACCTAAATCAAAGTGGGAACCTCGAAATGTCATGATATCCGATTGAACTTTCTGCATTGAAATATCTCCTTAATTTTTTGTTTTTACAATTGTCATAATAATGTAATTTTTTATTAATAGACTTGGGAAATAATTGTGTATTACAATATAGTTAGTAAAGGAACAGTGTATACAGTGTCAATGTCACTTGAAACGCGGAGTAAACGTTCAGGGGTGATAGCTATGTTTCAAGATTATTATAACAAAGCGTACTCTGCTGTATATAGATGGTGGAGAGGCGTTTAATCAGTAATCTTACAATCAACGAAATAATTAACTTTCCGTTAGGTAAGTAAGTTATTTCGTTTTTTACATATTTAAAGTATATATTTCACTTAATTTTTTAGTAACTAAAATGCTTGAATTAAAACATATCAGGGTATATGTTTTAATGATGAAATTAAGTGTGCTATTATTACAATATGCAGGCTATTATTTTTATAGAGGTGAGAGTAAAATGTTAGACTTTATTAAAGGCTTTTTCAAGTTTTTCTTCGGCTTAGCACTTATCGTGTCATTAGTTGTTGGCGTAGGTGTAGCAGTATTTGCTTATGTCTTTAAGAAAGATTTTGAAGACATTGAAAGAAGAACAAAAGAAATCGTTTCAGATATCGAATCTGGAAATGAATAATTAAGAGATAGCACTTGCTGGTTGATTCAGCAAGTGCATTTTCTGTTTTAGAGGCGAATTAAAGAAATTTGAGTAACGTCTAATAAAGAAAGTTTTACATTTTGTTTTGTTTTTAACTCCTGTCCAATCAATAATTGTTCTAAGGAGTCAATTTTTTTAGGCATCATATTCATCATGAGAATTCTTCCATTGTAAAAATAGCGTACTTTGATAGGGCAGTTCTTGTTGAAAGCAATATAAATTTTTTGGTTGAGTTCATGGATTTGATCTTCAGATAGTACAGGGCGTTCTACTTTTGTTTGATCTGTTACATATTGATGTAAACGTTCGAATTGTTCTGGTAAGGTGGCAAATGGTGCCCATTTTACCATTCCTCTTCCTTGAGGAATATTCGTCTCTAATTGGCTGCGTGGAATCTTCCGATAATCTGTTTCTGAATTTGAATATTTCAAAGTCATCACCTGCTCATTGTTCAAGTTGATAATTTAATTATACGAACACTTGTTCGCTATTTTAAGTAGATTTATGCTTATTTTAGATATAAAGTCGAACAACTAATATCGAAGTATTATCTTTTTGTACAAGAATATCTTACAATGATTAGTAATAGAGGAGGTTAAATAATGACGAAAGCAGGTTATATTGGATCTTATACAAAAAAAGAAGGAAAGGGCATTTATCGTTTCGTATTGGACGAAGCGAAAGCTGCAATTGAAAAAGTAGAAACAGGATTTGAAATTGAAGCATCAACTTATCTAGCAAGAAAAAATCAATTTTTATATGCGATAACAAAAGAAGGAGAACGTTGTGGCATAGCGAGCTTCCGTGTAGAAAATGACGGTCAGTTATTTTTGTTAAATAAATGTTTAGATTCTGTTGAAGGTACTGGGTGCTATATCTCAGTATCTGATGATGGAGATTATTTGTTTGAAGCGGTATATGGTGCAGGAATTATCCGATTATATGAATTAGATTCATCAACTGGAGAAGTAGTGAGATTGATTGAGGAATTGAAACATAATTATAAAACCGGACCAAATGAAAGACAGGACCATCCTCATGTACATTACGCACATCAAACGCCTGACAAAAAATTTGTAGCTGCTTGTGACTTGGGAACAGATCGTATTGTTAGTTATTCATTTAATAAAAATGGATATGATGTAGCAGCAGTTTCTGAGTTTAAAGCAGGCTTTGGTCCTCGCCATATTGAATTTAATAATAATGGAAAATATGCTTACGTAGTGCATGAATTAGCCAATAAAGTCAGCGTAACAAAATATGTAAACGGTCATTTTGAAGAGATTGCTAGTTATTCAACAGTACCTGAAGATTTCAAAGGTGAAAGTAAACTAGCAGGTGTACATTTATCACACGACCAACGTTTCCTATATATCAGCAATAGAGGGCATGATAGCATTGCTGTGTTTGCTGTAAATGATAAAGGTGATGAATTAGAGTTGGTAGAAATTGTGCCAAGCGGTGATGAATTTCCACGTGACTTTAACATTACAGAAGATGATAAATATTTAGTTTGTGCACATCAAGAAGGAGATTACAAAGTGACAGTCTTTGAACGTCACCCTGAAAGCGGCAAGTTGAGTTTAACAGATGGTCAACATCATGCTGCAGAAGGGGTTTGTGTAATCTTTGATTAATTATGACTTAGATAAAATACCGATGCTTAAATTGCATCGGTGTTTTTTTATGCTCTGCAATAAAAAGCACTTATTAAAACGATAAACAAAATTTATGTATACGTTTACATAATTTTAGTTAAATATCCAGAAAATTATGATAAACTTAATAAAACAATAGCATGTTTACTCAATAGAAATATTTATTTTATTAAAAATTAAAAGCAGCTATTGAATTAAAGGGGGGATTGTTATGCTGAAACAACATAACAGTAATTTTTTCATGACAGGCAGTCTGACATTCTTTTCCAATAAAAAGAAAAATAAGCCTTATAATTTAGGACAGTTGATAGGCCTTATCCTTGGTCCAGTTTTATTTGCGCTAATTTTATTGTTTGTACATCCTGAAGGTTTGGGTTACAAAGGGGTATTTGTAATGGCCAGCACAGCTTGGATTGCAGTTTGGTGGATTACAGAAGCCATACCTATTCCGGCGACCAGCTTAATGCCGTTAGTACTAATGCCGATAGGGCATGTAATGGATCCAGCACAAGTTACTTCAGAATATGGAAATGATATTATCTTCTTATTTTTAGGAGGATTTATCTTAGCAATTGCAATGGAAAGATGGAACTTACATACACGGGTAGCATTAATTATTATTAATAGTATTGGAACAAGCACAGGGAAAATATTGCTTGGTTTTATGTTAGCAACAGGTGGTTTATCCATGTTTGTTTCTAATACTGCAGCTGTTATGATTATGATTCCAATCGGATTAGCAATCATAGCAGAAGCAAAAGCATTAAATGAAAAAGAAGCTCATCAGGCAAGTTTATCAAAATTTGAACAGTCTTTAGTACTTGCTATTGGGTATGCAGGAACAATTGGTGGTATGGGGACACTCATTGGAACACCGCCATTAATCATTTTAAAGGGTCAATACCACGCTGCTTTTGGACATGAAATTAGTTTTGCAAAATGGATGATTATCGGTATACCTACAGTTATTGTCTTATTGTTCTTAACGTGGTTATATTTGCGTTTTATCGCATTTAAACAAGAATTGAAATATCTTCCAGGTGGAGATGCTTTAATAAAAACGAAATTAAAAGATTTAGGTAAAATCACCTATGAAGAAAAAGTCGTATTTACAGTATTTACAATGGCCAGTATTCTTTGGATTATCCGGGAATTTGTTTTAAAACAATGGGGACCCACTTCATTAGTTCAAGATGGAACTATTGCGATGTTTGTATCGATTTTACTCTTTATTATCCCATCTAAAAATACAAAAGAGCATAAACGTATTATTGATTGGGAAGTTGCGAAAGAATTACCTTGGGGTGTTTTAATCTTATTTGGAGGCGGTCTAGCGCTTGCAAAAGGGATTTCAGAAAGTGGATTAGCAAAGTGGTTAGGTGAACAACTCGTTGCATTGAACGGTGTGAGTCCGCTTCTCATCGTTATTGTCATCACGATGTTTGTTTTATTCTTAACTGAAGTCACCTCTAATACTGCGACAGCAACCATGATACTGCCGATTTTAGCTACGCTCTCAGTTGCTATCGGCGTACACCCGTTATTATTGATGGTACCAGCCGCTATGGCTTCTAACTGTGCGTATATGATGCCAGTCGGAACACCGCCGAACGCTATCGTATTTGGTACAGGTTTGATTTCAATCAAGAAAATGGCCAGCGTCGGGTTCTGAGTTAATATGATTAGTGCCATTTTAATTATATTAGTGGTTTACTTCTTAATGCCGTTTGCATTAGGTATTGATATCAACGAACCCTTAAAATTAGTGAAATAAATAAGAAACATGCGCCTGCGACATATTAAAGCGTCACAAGCGCATGTTTTTTCTATTTCAAAAAAAGGGTTTCACTCGTAATATTTTTTAAAGTCACTTGCTTTAAAGACAACTCTGGTTGATCGACAATAAGTTGATTAATATCTTCTAAATGAATCGCTTGTTGTGAATTCCCAAAATAATTATCAGCAATCAGCACACTTTGATGCTGCACGTTTCGATAATTACGAATATGAATGGCATCTTTTTGCATGGCACCTTCGAAGCGGTTATTAATAATATTGAGATCAGAACCGCCTTGAGGGCCAGTAACCCTTCCTGATTGAACATCGGCAGTATTCTTATCATCCTTAGTACCAAGAAAACGAATACCGCCATTACAATCAATAAAATGATTATCCATAATATAAGTGTCTTTATATTTAAGTGGCGTTAACGCATAGTCACCTGTTTGATGAAAAGTATTTTTAGAAATAAAAATATTTGTATAGTATTTATTATTGCGAGAAGCATGTGACCCGACAGCACGATTCCAACTACTGAAACCAGGTGTTTCTGACGGACCGAAATAACACTCAGAAATCGATACATTTTGAGTAATAGTACCATCACGTGTACCGAATTTCGGAAATGCTCCTGGTACTTGAATATCAAGTTGAATCGCTTCTGAAAAACTGCGATCACCATTCACGTCTAAAAAGCCCTCGAAATTACAGCGAGTAATCACTAATCCATCAACACCGCAGGCATCAATACCATGACCACCTACCACATCTTTGATAGTGACATTATATAACAATATATCTTTTGCATGTCCCATGCACATCGTAGTATTATTGTCTGGAATACGAGAACCATTCATATCAAATGTCCCGCCGATAATATGGATATGACTGTTACCATGATAGCCATAGTACTGACCGTAACGCCATCCATTTTTTAATAAGGTATCTTTACAGTGGCGTTGTAAAACCGCTTCTTCATTTAAAAACAAAGTAGTTCCTTCAAAAATCGTCAAAGCACGTTTTATATAATACGTGCCAGCAGGTATATAAACAATACTGCCAGGATGTTTTTTAGCCAAGTTTAAAGCGCGTTGCAATGCTTTCGTGTCTTTATGTTTATGTTTTCCGGTAAGACCAAAATGAACAGGGTTGATAATCATAAGCCGCCTCCTGCTTTCCAAAAATTTCATTTTCAAAATAAGTACGCTATGTAAGGTCGATAATTTGTACAAAGTAGGTTATTCTAATTATAAACAAGATAGTATTAGTATAAACAAAAATGGGGGTCGTGCATAATGACAAAGCATGCTTTAATTGTTGTGGATTATTCATATGATTTTGTAGCACCAGATGGCAAGTTGACTTGCGGTGAACCTGGACAAGCTATCGATAATTTTATTGCAAAACGCATGGAAACATTTGATGCAAAAGGGGATGAGATTTTTATCATGATGGATTTACATTATGAGAATGACGAAAACCATCCTGAAAGTAAGTTATTCCCGCCGCACAATATTGAAGGCACACCAGGTAGAGAATTATATGGCAAAGTTAAAGATGTTTATGACAAAATTAAAAATCATAATAATGTACATTTCTTAGATAAACGCCGCTATGATTCTTTCTTTGGCACGCCATTAGACAGCTTGCTGCGTGAACGTGATATTAAAGAAATTGAAATAGTAGGAGTATGTACAGATATTTGTGTACTGCATACAGCTGTTTCAGCATATAATAAAGGGTATGATGTTACTATACCTGAAAGTGGTGTAGCATCATTTAATCCAGCAGGTCACGATTTTGCCTTGGAACATTTTAAAAATGTACTAGGTGCAAAGGTAGAATAACTATTTCGACTCGTGATAAAATAGTAGTAATGAAGTATGAATTACAAAATTTAATGACAAGGAGTGTCTCAGGACATGGAAAGTACTTACATTTTCGGGCATAAAAGTCCAGATACTGATGCAATTAACTCAGCAATTATCATGGCTGAATTTGAAAAATTAAATGGTAATGATTCTGCGAAAGCATATCGTTTAGGGAAAGTGAACCCTGAAACACAATATGCTTTAGATTATTTTAAAGCAGAAGCACCAGAATTATTGACTGAAGATTTAACAGATAAAGATGTTATCTTAGTCGATCACAATGAATTCCAACAAAGCGCAGATACAATTGAAAGCGCGAAGATTCGCCACGTTGTGGATCATCACAGAATTGCTAACTTCCATACTGCAGCACCTTTATACTATCGTGCTGAACCGCTTGGATGTACAGCAACAATTCTTTATAAAATGTTTAAAGAACAAGGATTTGAAATTAAACCGCAAATTGCAAGTTTAATGTTATCAGCAATTATTTCTGATAGTTTATTATTCAAATCACCAACTTGCACTGAACAAGATAAAGCAGCAGCACAAGCTTTAGAAAATATTGCAGGTGTGGATGCACAAGAATATGGTTTAGAAATGTTGAAAGCAGGTGCTTCAACAGTAGATAAATCACCTGTTGAAATCATCAATGCAGATGCAAAAACATTTAATATGGGAGACTATTCTGTAAGAATCGGTCAAGTCAACACTGTAGACGTAAATGAAATTCTTGCACGTCAAGCTGAATTAGAACAAGCGATTACTGAAACATTAAGCGGTGCAGAATATGACATCTTCGTATTGGTTGCAACTGATATCTTGAATAGTGACTCAACAATTCTTGTACTTGGTAAAGACAAAGATAAAATTGCAAAAGCATTTGATGTTGAATTAGATAACAACACTGCATTCTTACCAGGTGTTGTATCACGTAAAAAACAAATTGTACCACCAATCACAGCTGCATTATCATAATTTTTAATAGAGATATTTAATTTATAGCAGAAACACTGCAGCTGAATATTAATAGATTTATAAACCGGAATAAGTTAAGATGATAAGAATGAAGCATTTCCATTCGACGCACTGACTTATTCTGGTTTTTTATTTCTTAAAACAATAAAATCTGAAGTATATTAAGATATAAAGAAGAGTTGTAAAGGGTAAAGAGACATAAAACTCATGATGAATGGAAAATGAAGGGAGTATTATAATCATTGAAAACGATTCAAGAACGATTTAATGACTGCCAAGGTTATTATAAAACCCAAATTACAAAAGATATTAAATATCGCAGAAAACAATTAAAAAACTTGAAAAAAGCAATCAATCAACATGAAAAGCAATTACTAGCAGCGTTGCATTTAGATTTAGGAAAAAACAAAGTAGAAGCATATGCTACTGAAATAGGTATGGTATTGAAAAGCATCAGCAATGCTCGAAAAGAAATACATAAATGGACTAAAACGAAACAAGTCAATACACCTTTATATCTCTTCCCGGCAAAAAGCTATATTAAAAAAGAACCGCTTGGGACAGTATTGATAATCGGGCCGTTTAATTATCCTGTACAACTTGTTTTTGAGCCGCTGATCGGAGCGATTGCGGCGGGGAATACAGCTATTGTAAAACCTTCTGAATTAACTCCTAATGTAGCTAATGTTATTTCTAAAATAATTGAGGATGCATTTGAAGAAGCATATATTACAACGGTTGAAGGCGGCGTAGAAGAAACGCAGATGTTATTAGAACAACCGTTTGATTATATATTCTTTACAGGCAGTGAAAAAGTAGGAAAGATTGTATATGAAGCGGCAAGCAAACAATTGATACCTGTGACTTTGGAGTTAGGTGGCAAATCTCCTGTTATTATTGATGAAACAGCTAACTTGAAAGTAGCAAGCGAACGTATTGCGATGGGGAAATTTACTAATGCGGGTCAAACATGTGTCGCACCAGATTACATTTTAATTCAAGAATCAGTGCAAGATGAATTTATCCAGGCATTAAGTAAAACCATTGAAGAATTTTATGGAAGAAATCCAGAAAACAGTCCGGATTTTGGCCGTATTGTGAATCGTAAACATTTTGCGCGCTTGCAGCATTTACTGCAAGATAGCACTGGAGATGTTGTAATCGGTGGAGAGACTAATCCAGAAAGCCGTTATGTGTCACCGACTATTGTAAAAGATGTTAAAGCAGAGGATCCGTTGATGCAAGAGGAAATTTTTGGTCCGATATTACCGTTGATGACATATACAGAATTAGATACGGCCATTGATTTTATTGCAGAGCGTCCTAAACCATTAGCGTTATATTTATTCAGCGAGGATGAAAATTGTACAGATCGCGTGTTGAATGAATTGTCATTCGGCGGTGGTGCTATCAATGATACAATGCTTCAATTAGCAAATCCGAACTTGCCGTTCGGCGGTGTAGGTGCTTCTGGATTTGGTAAATATCATGGTAAGTACTCATTCTATACTTTTACACATGAAAAATCTTATATTTATAAAACAACGCGTTTAGAATCAGGTTTGATTTTCCCTCCTTATAAAGGCAAATTCTCTTATGTTAAAAATTTATTTAAATGAATATAATTGAAAGTCCCTATGCAGCACGCAAAATAGTGCAGCACAGGGACTTTCTTTGTTTAATCAGCGAGATAACGACGCAAATGTTGCGCGGTTACAGATTGGTCGACTTCAAGTAATTTATTAGGAAGACCTTCAAATAATAATTTGCCACCTTTGGAACCTGCATAAGGTCCGATGTCAATAATCCAATCCGCTTCAGTCATCATCGTTAAATTATGTTCGATGAGTATGACTGTGTTGTTTTGGGCAATCAAATGGTTAAAACTATCTAATAAAATAGGAATGTCATCTTCATGAAGGCCAGTTGTCGGTTCATCAAAGATGAAGATTTGGTTTTCCACAGAGGCTGATTCTGTTAGATAGCGGCTGAGTTTAACGCGTTGGATTTCACCGCCGGATAGTGTATCTAAGGATTGTCCGAGTGTCATGTAATCTAAGCCTGTAGCTTTGAGTGCTTGAAGCGGTTCGGCAATTTTTGGATTGCTGTTAAAGAATGCGATGGCTTCGTCTACTGTAAGAGATAAGATGTCAGCGATTGAATAACCGTCTACTTTAGCTTCTAGTACTTCTGGACGGTATCTTGTTCCGTTGCAGACATCACATATTTGAGTGAAGTCTGGCATAAAGGCAAGTTCAGTTTTTAATACACCTTTGCCGTGGCATTGAGGACAAGCGCCTTCTGAATTATAGCTGAACATACTTTTTTTCATGCCTGTCTCTTTGCTGAAGAAACTTCTTACATCATCAAAAATATTTAAATAGGTCAATAGATTAGAACGATTAGAAGCATGTACAGGTTTTTGATCGATAAATGTTACGTTGTCTTGGTGTTCGAAACCAGCACTTATTAATGAACTTTTTCCTGAACCGGCAACACCTGTAACTACTGTCATCGCATTTTTAGGGAGTTCAACTGACACATCTTGAATATTGTTTCTAGAGATGTGCGATAAATGAATTTTATCTTCATTTTGAATAGGGTGCTTTTTCAGATGATGTTTACGTCTTAACGCTTTGCCAGTACTTGTATCAGATGAAAGTAATGCTTCATAAGTACCTTCGAAAGTAATCTTGCCGCCGTTTTTTCCAGCAAATGGTCCTAAATCTACAACATGATCTGCTATTTTAATGACATCTGGATCGTGTTCGACAACGAGTACGGTATTTCCTTTTTCTTTTAAAGAAATAATAATTTCGTTAATGCGTTGAATATCTTCTGGGTGCAAACCGACACTTGGTTCGTCGATAATATAAACTAAATCACTGAGTGGGCTGTTAAGGTGTCGAATTAATTTAATTCTTTGGGATTCACCGCCTGATAAAGTAGGCGTTTCTCTTGAAAGTGATAAATAATTTAAACCGATATAACTCAAAGACTTTAATTGCTGCATTAAAGGCTCAATAATATATTTTGCTTTCGTTGAATCAATCTGTTCTAAAAATGCAATTGCTTCGTCGATAGGCAAGTTAGTAAAATCAGCAATATCTAAACCATTAATTTTACAGCTCAATACCTTTTGGTTTAATCGTTTGCCATGACAAGTAGGACATACTTTAGAAGTTACTACACGATCAATATCACTACGGAATTTATTTTTCTCAAAATTATCATTTAGTAAGAAAGAGCGTCTGAATCGATGAATTAACCCTTCGAATTTAGCAGTGCGTGGCCAATTGCTAGGTGGATTTTTTAATTTAGTCGGTTCAGTATATAAAAATGTATTCATTTCTTCCTCTGTGTAATCTTTTAATTTTTTATCATTATCAAATAATCCTGAATATAAATAGCGTTTACCACGCCAGCTATCTGGTCTAAAAGAAGGGAATTTAATTGCATCTTCATTTAATGATTTATTATAATCAAGCAATTCATTTAAATCGATATCTTCAACATAACCTAAACCAGAACAAGTTTCGCACATGCCTTTCGGATTATTAAAAGAAAAAATATCAGAATAGCCGACAAAAGGTGTTCCGATTCTAGACCATAATAAACGAACAGAAGCATAAATATCAGATATTGTTCCGACTGTAGAGCGCGAGTTGCCGCCTAAGCGCTTTTGATTGATAATCATCGCTACAGGAAGATTTTCAATTAAATCTACATCAGGTTTTTCATATTGTGTAAGTTGATTTTGAATATATGTAGAGTACGTCTCATTTAATAAACGTTCGGACTCTGCTGCTAAAGTGCTGAAAACTAAAGAAGATTTACCAGAACCAGAACGTCCTGTAAATACTGTGATTTCATGTTTAGGAATATCGAGTGAGACATCCTTTAAATTGTTTTGTCTTGCGCCATGTACGCGTATTGTATCCGTTTTAACCATATCATTAACTCCTTATTGAAATTCATACCCTTGAATTTAATTTGCTATGTATATGAAAAAACTTCCTTTCAAAAATGTTCGATTTGGAAGGAAGTTAGATGATTTATGCTTTTTTATTGAAAGAACCAATAAGTTTAACTTGATGATCAAGGGTTTCTAAGATTTTTATCACTTTATTCAACTCATCATTTAAGGATGTGTCTGCTTGTACGAAAAAGTGATACATGCCAAGCTGTGTTTTTAATGGTCGTGATTCAATCCAAGACAAATTAATATTGAAAATAGCAAAGGTATTTAAGATAGTTGCTAATAAACCTGCACGATCTTCTTTAGGTGTAATCAATAACATAGTATCTGTCGCTGTTTCTGACAGTTCTAATTGGCTTCCAATTACTAAAAAGCGTGTGACATTATGCGGAAAATCTTCGATATTTTCTGCTAAAGGCATGTAGGTATGGTTGTCGCTTTCGGTCATACCTAATGGTGCAATAGCACCTGTGTGTTCATCAATATGATCTAAGCTTTGTACAGTACTGTCTGCATAGCCGATTTTAAATTGATGCGTTTTTATAAATTGGCTTGTTTGGCTGATTGCTGGTGCGATGGAATAGACGGTATCTAATTGGCTTAAATCTGTATCTTTTAATCCATATAGTGCAAATTGAATATTTAAATGGATTTCATCTAAGGCATAAATGTTTTGATTGGCAAGTCCATCGGCGATGATATTAATAGTGCCTTCGATTGAATTTTCGATAGGGACTATACCAATACTGCCTGGATGATCTTGAACAGATTGCACCACTTCGTATAGGTTGGTTTTGGGTATATAATCTGCTGTTTCATCACCTAAATATTTTTGTGAAGCAAGGTATGAAAATGTGCCTCTTGGACCTAAGTAATATAAATTCATCTGCAATTCCCCTTTGGCGGTATACGTCACTGATCAGTGAAAAGGGCACCCTTGTTTTTCAGCTTTCTTTTTATAGAAAAAGTTTGGTTCTCTCATTTCGTTTGAATATCCATGGTGATAATTCGGAACCAAAGTAGGCGAAAGTGATGGGACTAACCATGACCATTTTCCTGTCACTTTTCGATGTGCATGTTCTTCATTGCGTTCAAAGTGTTCAAACTGCTTAGCAGCGGTTAAATGATCAACTATTGAAACGCCGTTCTTTTTAAATGAATGATATACAGCATCGTTCAATTCAACGACGATACGATCTTTATTAAATGAAGTATTTTTAAGTGTATCAAATTCGAACGCATCTGCAACCTTTTCTATTAAATTATAGCGATAACTATCAGTGAAATTACGCACAGCGATCTCATTAACCATGTACCAGCCGTTAAAAGGAACGGTACCATAAGTGATACCTCCGATTTTAAGGTCCATATTAGAAATAATAGGAACTGCATACCACTTAATTCCTAATTCTTTTAATCTAGGATAGTTGCGATGTTCAATAGGGACCTCAAGTACTAATTCTGAAGGTAGTTCATACATACGCATTTGATTTTCATGAGGCAGTTTGTAGATGAGCGGAAGTACATCGAAGTCTGTACCTTCTCCTTGCCATCCTAAATGCTCAGCGAGCTGTGTAATTTCTTTTTCAGCAGGATCGCCTTTATCTTCATATCCTGCATAGCGGATTAATTGGTTATTATAGATTGTAGGCGGATTGTCTTGAGAAAACACAGTAATATAAGATTTAATTTTTCCGCCATTTGTAGCTTCTTTTAAATGGGTGTTGATAGCATCGATAAATGCTTCATTTGATTCAACATCCCTTGCATCTTGAACGATAAGTGTTTCCCAGAATAATCTTCCAATACATCTGTTAGAATTTCGCCACGCCATGCGTGCACCATAAGTTAATTCCTCTGTCGTATGTCGATATGTCCCGCTTTCGTTTATTTCATTTTCAATTTCGTTTAATCGCTTCGTTTTTTCTTCTTGAGAATAGTCTAATTCGTCATACATCGTGTTAATAAATTCTGTCGCTTTTTCTAATAACATTCCGCATTCACCTCATAAACTATTATAGATTTTTTCAACATAAAGCCCTAATAAAACTATATGAATTATGAATGTAATTTCCATAATTTCAACAAAATTTTTACATTGCTGCACATACTATTTACAAACTATCTTTCACATGGTTTTTGTTTTATACACAATAAAAGTCTATAAAGGTAACCAGAACGTATAAAACAAAATAGTAATGTGATAAACTAAACACAAAACGGTTGATTGGGGAGAGAGTTATGTATCAATACAAAGATGATAGCTTAATGCTTCATAATGATTTATACCAAATAAACATGGCTGAAAGTTATTGGTATGATAATGTTCACGAAAGAAAGGCAGTCTTTGATTTATATTTCCGTAAAATGCCTTTTGATAGTGGGTATGCTGTATTTAATGGATTGCGCAGAGTGATTCAATTCATTGAAAAATTTCATTTTACAGAATCAGATATTGAATATTTAAGATCAATTGGATATAAAGAAGATTTTTTAGATTATTTAAAAGATTTGCGCTTTACGGGCAGTATCAGAGCGATGGAAGAAGGAGAGGTCTGCTTCAATAATGAACCGCTTCTAAGAGTAGAAGCACCGCTTATTCAAGCACAATTAATTGAAACAATTCTCTTAAACGTGGTGAACTTCCATACTTTAATTTCAACGAAAGCAAGCCGTATTAAACAAGTTGCACCTAACGATACATTAATGGAATTCGGAACACGCCGTGCCCAAGAAGAAGATGCGGCACTTTGGGGTGCCAGAGCGGCTATTATCGGCGGCTTTGACTCAACAAGTAATGTACGTGCAGGCAAGTTGTTCGGTATTCCTGTTTCAGGTACACATGCTCATGCTTTTGTTCAAACTTATGGCGATGAATATATTGCATTTAAAAAATACGCAGAGCGTCATAAAGATTGCGTCTTTTTAGTGGATACTTTCCATACATTAAAATCAGGCGTGCCTTCAGCAATTCAAGTAGCGAAAGAACTTGGAGATAAAATTAATTTTATCGGCATTCGCTTAGACTCTGGCGATATTGCTTATCTTTCTAAAAAAGCACGTCAAATGCTTGATGACGCTGGATTTACAGATGCCAAAATTATTGCTTCTAATGACTTGGACGAACAAACAATCATGAGCTTGAAAGCTCAAGGTGCTAAAGTGGATTCATGGGGCATCGGTACGAAATTAATTACAGGAAATGACCAACCTGCATTAGGCGCAGTATATAAATTAGTGGCCGTTGAAGATGAAAATGGTGAGTATCAAGACCGCATCAAATTATCAAACAATGCTGAAAAGGTAACAACGCCTGGTAAGAAAAATGTATATCGTATTATTAATAAGAAAACAGGCAAAGCTGAAGGGGATTACATTACTTTAGCATATGAAAATCCAGATGATGAAAAACCATTAAAATTATTCCATCCGGTTCATACTTATAAAAGTAAGACTGTTAAATCATTTGATGCAATTGATTTACACAAAGATATTTATAAAGATGGTAAATTGGTTTACGACCTTCCTGATGAAAAGACAGCACAAAAATTCTTGGAAAGTAATTTAAGTCATCTTTGGGAAGAGAATAAACGTTTCTTAAATCCGCAAGAATATCCAGTCGATTTAAGCCAAGCTTGCTGGGATAATAAACAGCAGAAAATTTTTGAGGTTGCAGAAAACGTCAAAGAAATGGAGGAACGACATGAGTGAATTGCGCGACATCATTGTAAATGAAATGAAGGTAAAACCTGAAATCGATAGTGAAACAGAGGTTCGCAGTATTATTCGATTTATCAAAGAATATGTACAATCACATGGCTTTATTAAATCGCTTGTTTTAGGTATTTCAGGAGGACAAGATTCTACATTGGCAGGACGTTTGGCAGAAATTGCAGTACGTGAACTGCGTTCAGAAGGCAGAGAGTGTCATTTCATCGCAGTTAAACTGCCTTATGGTATTCAAAAAGATGCAGATGAAGTAGAAGATGCATTGAACTTTATTGAACCTGACCAGACTGTCACAGTTAATATCAAACCCGCTGTCGACCAAGGTGTTAAAGCATTGGAAGAAGCAGGATTTCATTTAACGGATTTTCAAAGAGGCAATGAAAAGGCGCGAGAACGCATGAAAGTTCAATTTGCAATTGCTGCGAATACTAGCGGAATTGTTATCGGCACAGATCATTCAGCTGAAAACATTACAGGCTTCTTTACAAAATATGGGGATGGTGCAGCAGATATTGCACCGTTATTTGGTTTAGATAAACGTCAAGGCAGACAATTATTAGAATATCTTGGTGCACCGAAACATTTATATGAAAAAGTACCGACTGCAGATTTAGAAGATGACAAACCTCAGTTGCCTGATGAAGATGCATTAGGTGTGACTTATCAAGCTATTGATGATTATTTAGAAGGACGTCCTGTTTCTGAAGCGGATCAAAAAGTGATAGAAAAACATTATTTACGCAATGCGCATAAAAGAGAGCTTGCTTATACACGTTATACTTGGCCGAAAACTGAATCTGATAAAGAAAAAGAGTGACAAAAATTTTTGTGACTGATAAAATAGTGTGAATCAAAAATTGAAAAGAGGTATGTTATATTGTCAGTCATATCAGCAAACCCTTGGCTGATGTTGCTTGCAATCTTTGTCATTAACGTGGCATACGTCACATGCTTAACAGTCCGTACGATTCTTACATTAAAAGGCTATCGTTATGTAGCTGCTGCTGTAAGTTTTATAGAAGTATTAATCTATATTATCGGTTTAGGACTTGTTATGGCGAACTTAGATAAATTCCAAAACATTATTGCTTATGCTTTAGGTTTCTCTGTCGGTATTATTGTCGGCATGAAAATTGAAGAAAAGCTTGCTTTGGGATATTCAGTGGTCAATGTGACAACCGCTAATTATGAATTAGATTTGCCCACACAGTTAAGAAATCTAGGTTATGGTGTTACCCATTTCCCAGCATACGGAAGAGATGGAGAACGTTTAGTGATGCAAATCCTTACACCTAGACGTTTCGAATTGAAGTTAATGGACACAATTAAGCAAATTGACGAAAAAGCTTTTGTCATTGCATACGAAGCACGTACATTGCATGGCGGCTTCTGGGTTAAAGGTGTTCGAAGTAAAAAATTGAAAGCGTATGATACAGATGAAATTTGAAGTCAGAGAAGATGAAACAATTCAAGATTGTTTGCAGCGTATGCGTGAAGCGGGATACATGCCGGTAAAGCGTTTCGAAAAACCTGTCTATCGCGAAAATAAAGATGGCAGTATAGAAGTCGAACGCCAATTTATTCAATTTGTCGGTAAGAAAATAGAAGAATAATTAAAATGCCCAATCAGAGATGGAAATAACATAGCTGATTGGGCGTTTTGTTGAAAAAGTTCTTGAAATCCTTATACTTTTAGAAAATATTCTGTTAAAATAGAGAGTATAAGAATAAAAAGTCGAACGTTTTGATTAAAAAATATGATAATGTACATATAAAGCGGACGATAAATTTAAAAATCAAACTTTAAGATAGGAGTTTATGAAATGATTGAACGTTATTCTCGAGAAGAAATGTCTCAAATTTGGACAGACCAAAATCGTTATGAAGCATGGTTAGAGGTAGAAATTTTAGCATGCGAAGCTTGGAGTAAATTAGGTTTCATCCCAGAGGAAGACGTTAAAAAAATTCGTGAAAATGCACGTGTAGATGTTGATCGTGCAAAAGAAATTGAATTAGAAACTCGTCACGATGTTGTAGCTTTTACACGCCAAGTATCTGAAACTTTAGGTGAAGAACGTAAATGGGTACACTATGGTTTAACTTCTACTGATGTAGTAGATACTGCATTAAGCTATCAAATTAAACAAGCAAACGATATTTTAGAAAAAGACATTGAACGTTTTATCGAAGTATTAGCTGCTAAAGCAAAAAAATATAAATATACTTTAATGATGGGCCGTACACATGGTGTACACGCTGAACCTACTACTTTCGGTGTGAAAATGGCATTATGGTATCAAGAAATGTTGCGTAACTTGAAACGTTTCAAAGCAGTGAGAGAAGAAATTGAAGTTGGTAAAATGAGTGGGGCAGTTGGTACTTTTGCTAATATCCCTCCCGAAATTGAAGCATATGTAACTGAACATTTAGGACTTGGGGCAGCACCAGTTTCTACACAAACATTGCAACGTGACCGTCATGCATACTATATTGCGACACTTGCATTAATTGCAACTTCTATGGAAAAATTTGCAGTTGAGGTACGTGGATTGCAAAAAACTGAAACACGTGAAGTAGAAGAAGCGTTTGCTAAAGGTCAAAAAGGTTCTTCAGCTATGCCGCATAAACGTAACCCGATCGGTTCTGAAAACATTACAGGTATTTCTCGTGTTATCCGCGGTTATATTACAACTGCATATGAAGATGTGCCATTATGGCATGAACGTGATATTTCACATTCATCTGCAGAACGTATTATGTTGCCTGATGTTACAATCGCATTAGATTACGCGATGAATCGTTTCACAAACATTATTGATCGATTAACTGTGTTTGAAGACAATATGATGGAAAACATCAACAAAACTTTCGGCTTAATTTATTCACAACGTGTGTTATTGACACTTATTAATAAAGGAATGGTTCGTGAACAAGCATATGATTTAGTACAACCAAAAGCGATGGAATCATGGGAAACTAAAACACCATTCCGTGAATTGCTTGAACAAGATTCACAAATTACTGATGTATTAAGTAAAGAAGATTTAGACAAAGCATTTGATCCTAAACATCACTTGAATCAAGTGGACACAATTTTTGAACGTGCAGGATTAGCTGACTAATTTTCTATGTTATAATTGAATAAATTTACAAAAACAACTCCTCTTCGTATTGGATTACTACACTTTAACGTATTAGTACGTTAAAATAGGTATGAATATAAAGAACAGGAGTTGTTTGATATGCAAATTGAAAAATTACGCGGCAAGGCATTAGATGAGTTATTTGATGCAATTTTAACGCTTGAAAATAGAGAAGAATGTTACGAATTTTTCGATGATTTATGTACAGTCAACGAAATTCAATCGTTATCTCAAAGACTCCAAGTCGCAAAAATGATTAAGCAAGGTTATACTTACGCAACAATTGAAAAAGAAACTGGCGCATCAACAGCGACTATTTCCAGAGTGAAACGCTCATTACAATGGGGCAATGATGCCTATACTGTCGTTTTAGACAGAATGAATATTGAAACAAACGAATAATTTTGATATACCGAAACCCATTCCATTATTTTTAGTGCGAATGGGTTTTATATGTACTCTTGTGTTTGAAAATAAGGATGTTGAAAATGAATAAAGTCATATTTTGATAGATATTTCATTTTACAAAGCTTTAATGATTTTCATATACATCCACTTAGAATATAGACCTTAAAAATGATATAATCATATGTATGTTATGAGAAGGAGACCGGTGAAATGTACGACATTAAAAAGTGGAAACATGTATTTAAATTAGATCCTGCGAAAACGATCAGTGATGAGGATTTGGATAAAATCTGCATGTCAGAGACGGATGCTATTATTATTGGCGGAACTGATAATGTAACCGAAGATAATGTCATTCAGTTGATGAGTCGTGTCCGCCGATATCCGCTTCCATTGGTACTTGAAATTTCAAATTTGGAAAGTACAATGCCTGGTTTTGATTTTTATTTTGCTCCAATGGTACTGAACAGCCGAGATGTTACATATCATAATGGAATCTTATTAGAAGCTTTAAAAGAATATGGACATATGATGGATTTTGACGAAGTGATTTTCCAAGGTTACGTAGTATTGAATCCTGATTCTAAAGTGGCTGAAAAAACACAAGCGAACACTGACATAGATACACAAGATATTGAAGCATATGCCTTAATGACAGATAAAGTTTACCGCTTTCCGATAATGTACATAGAATACAGCGGAACTTTTGGAGATATGGAAAAAGTGCGTGCTGCAAAGGATAACTTAGAAGAAGCGCATATTTTTTATGGCGGCGGTATTTCATCAATAAGCGATGCAAAAGCAGCTGCTGGCGTGGCAGATACCATTGTGGTCGGTAATTTAGTATATAACGATATCAAACAAGCGTTAAAAACTGTGAAAATAAAGGGGAAATCGTAAATGAATGCGTTATTAGACAATATGAATACGGAACAGAGTGAAGCGGTGCGTACAACAGAAGGCCCGCTTTTAATCATGGCCGGAGCAGGTTCAGGTAAAACGAGAGTACTAACGCATCGAATTGCTTACTTGTTAGATGAAAAAGGAGTTTCTCCTTATAATGTATTGGCCATTACATTCACGAATAAAGCAGCACGTGAAATGAAAGAACGTGTTGAAAAACTTGTAGGAGAAGAAGCACAAGCAATTTGGATGTCTACTTTCCACTCGATGTGCGTTCGTATTTTGCGTAGAGATGCAGATCGTATCGGAATTGAACGCAACTTTACAATCATTGATCCGACAGACCAAAAATCAGTCATTAAAGATGTATTGAAACGAGAAAATATTGATCCTAAACGTTATGAGCCAAGAATGTTTATCGGGGCAATCAGCAATTTGAAAAATGAATTGAAAACACCAGAAGACGCGGTAGCAGAAGCAACCGACTTCATGTCTGATATGGTAGCGCGTGTATATGAAGGCTATCAACGCCAGTTGTCACGAAACGCAGCATTAGACTTTGATGATTTGATTATGACAACAATTACATTATTTGAACGTGTACCAGACGTATTAGAATATTACCAAAATAAATTCCAATATATTCATGTGGACGAATACCAAGATACAAACCGCGCGCAATATACATTAGTTCAATTACTCGCAAAGAAATTTAAAAACTTGTGTGTTGTAGGGGACTCTGACCAATCAATTTACGGTTGGCGCGGTGCTGATATTCAAAACATTTTATCTTTTGAAGAAGATTATCCTAATGCAAAAACTATCTTCTTAGAACAAAATTATCGTTCAACAAAAGTAATTTTAAATGCAGCTAATGAAGTGATTAAAAACAATACAGAGCGTAAACCTAAAGGATTATGGACAGCAAATAATGAAGGTAAGAAAATCAATTATTATGAAGCGGTCACTGAAAAAGATGAAGCACAATATGTTGTGAAGGAAATCATGCGTCAACAACGCGAAAATAATAAAAGCTTTAATGATATGGCAATTTTATATCGTACGAATGCACAATCTCGTGTACTTGAAGAAACATTTATGAAAGCCAATATTCCATACACAATGGTTGGAGGACATAAGTTCTATGACCGTAAAGAAATCAAAGATTTATTAAGTTATTTACGTTTAGTTGCCAACAGTAATGATGATATCAGTTTACAACGTATTATTAACGTACCAAAACGCGGAATTGGTCCTACATCTGTAGAAAAAATCCAAAATTATGCGCAACAAAATGATATTAGTATGTTTGATGCATTAGCAGAAGCAGATTTTATCGGATTATCTAAAAAGGTAGTAAAAGAAGCATTAGTATTTTACAATTTAATTTCTAATTTGATTAAAGAACAAGAATTCTTGGAAATCACTGAAATTGTTGAAGAAATCTTAGAAAAATCTGGTTATAAAGAAATGTTAGAACGTGATCAATCACTAGAATCACGCAGTCGTTTAGAAAATATCGAAGAGTTCATGTCTGTACCAATGGATTATGAAAAAAATATACCATTAGAAGAACAGTCATTAATCAACTTCTTAACAGATTTATCACTTGTTGCTGATATTGATGAAGCAGATATTGAAAACGGTGTAACATTAATGACTATGCACTCAGCAAAAGGATTGGAGTTCCCAATTGTATTTATCATGGGTATGGAAGAATCTATCTTCCCGCACATCCGTTCAATTAAAAGTGATGATGAGCACGAAATGGAAGAAGAACGTCGTATCTGTTATGTAGCAATTACGCGTGCAGAAGAAGAACTTTATCTGACACATGCAACGTCTAGAACTTTATTCGGCCGTATTCAATCAAATGCTGAATCAAGATTTTTAAAAGAAATACCTGAAGATTTATTGAATAAGGGTATGAAAAAAGAGAGTAAAATCGGCAGTTCATTCGGTGGTAAAAAACCAGCTAAACGTGGACCAAGCCGTCGTGTTTCTAGAAATGCAGCAGTATCTTCAAGCGATTGGAAAGTAGGAGATAAAGTCATGCATAAATCATGGGGCGAAGGTATGGTCAGCAATGTGAATGAAAAAAATGGTTCAGTAGAATTAGATATTATTTTTAAATCCCAAGGACCTAAACGATTGTTAGCGAATTTTGCTCCGATTGAGAAGAAGGAGGATTAATAAATGGCCGAACTTGCAACACGCGTTCAAGAATTACATCATCTTTTGAATAAATATAGTCATGAATATTACGTTCAAGACAATCCGTCAGTACCAGATAGTGAGTATGATAAATTACTGCGTGAACTAATTGATATTGAAAATGCCCATCCTGAATATAAAACAGAAGATTCACCGACAGTCAGAGTAGGTGGAGAAGCACAAGCGACTTTTAATAAAGTACGTCATGACACGCCGATGTTAAGTTTAGGTAATGCATTTAATGAAGAAGAATTACGACGCTTTGATGCACGTGTACGTGAAAAAGCAGGCAAAGTTGAGTATATGTGCGAGTTGAAAATTGATGGATTAGCAGTTTCATTAAAATATGAAAATGGCCGTTTTGTTCAAGGACTTACACGTGGTGACGGTACAATTGGTGAGGATATTACAGCCAATTTACGTACCATTCGTGCGATACCTTTACGCATCAATAAACCGCTGACGTTTGAAGTGCGTGGTGAAGCATATATGCCGAAGAAATCTTTTGAGCATTTGAATCAACAAAAAGAAGAAGCAGGAGAACAAGCTTTTGCTAACCCAAGAAATGCTGCAGCAGGTTCACTGCGTCAGTTAGATTCCAAACTTGCTGCTAAACGCAGACTCAGTATCTTTTTATATAGTGTCAATGACTTTACAAATTTCCATGCTGAATCTCAAAGTGAAGCATTAGATGAATTGGATGAACTAGGATTTAAAACCAATCAAAATCGTAAACGCGTTTCAGATATTGATGGTGTATTAGAGTACATCAAATACTGGACAGCACATCGGGAAGAATTGCCCTATGATATAGATGGTATTGTGATAAAAGTTAATGACTTGGAAGAACAAGAAGAACTTGGTTATACTCAAAAATCTCCTAGATGGGCAATTGCTTATAAGTTCCCAGCTGAAGAAGTGGTCACGAAATTATTAGATATTGAATTAAGCATCGGCAGAACGGGTGTTGTTACACCAACTGCTGTATTAGAGCCGGTTCGAGTTGCGGGTACGACTGTTTCGCGTGCTTCGTTGCATAATGAAGATTTGATTCATGAAAAAGACATCCGTATCGGCGATAGTGTAGTGATTAAAAAAGCGGGAGACATCATTCCGGAAGTAATTCGCAGTCTTCCAGATCGACGTCCTGAAGGCACAGAACCATATCATATGCCGACACACTGTCCAAGCTGCGGACATGAGTTAGTTCGCTTAGATGGTGAAGTCGCGTTACGTTGTATAAATCCGAAATGCCCAGCTCAGTTAGTAGAAGGCATGATTCATTTTGTATCCAGACAAGCGATGAATATTGACGGGTTAGGTACTAAAATTATTATGCAGCTTTATGAAAATGAAATTATTAAAGATGTCGGCGACCTTTATTACTTAACTAAAGATGATTTATTACCGCTTGAAAGAATGGGTGAAAAGAAAGCAGATAATCTGCTTAATGCAATTGAAGCTTCTAAGAAAAATTCACTTGAGCATTTATTGTTTGGATTAGGTATCAGACACCTTGGTGTGAAAGCGAGCCAAGTGATTGCTGAGCGCTTTGAAACAATGGATAGACTGTTTAAAGTAACTGAAGAAGAGTTATTAGAAATTCATGATATCGGCGATAAATTAGCAACTTCTCTTATTACTTATTTAAATAATAAAGATATTATCGCTTTAATTGAAAAACTTCGCAGAAAAAATGTTAATATGACATATGAAGGTATAAAAACTTCAGAAATTCAGACTGATTCTGAATTTAATGGTAAAACAGTCGTCTTAACTGGCAAGTTGCACAACATGACACGAACAGAAGCTTCAAAATGGCTTGAAGCACAAGGGGCTAAAACAACAAGCAGCGTGACAAAAAATACTGACCTTGTTATTGCAGGTGAAGATGCCGGTTCTAAGTTGACTAAAGCTGAAAAGCTTGGAACAGAAGTCTGGTCTGAAGATGAATTTATTCAAAAACAAAAAGAAGTTGAAAATAAATAAACAATAGAGGAGATTGGGGCATGAAGCGGACATTTGTATTACTCATCTCTCTCTTATTGATTCTCACAGCGTGTGGCAATAAGGATGAGCAAGATAAATCAGATAAAAATGAAAGCAGTAACAAGACAGATTCGAATAATGTAAAACAAATTGCAACGGATAAAGATGTTCAAGGCGATGATTATCGTATGATTCTACCGTTTAAAGAAAGCCAAGCAAGAGGCCTCCTGCAACAAAATATGGCTAGTGGTTATAATGGTGAAGATTTCGAAGACGGCTTACTCAAACAAAGCAAAGAAGTTTTCCCAACAGATAAATATCTTTACCAAGATGGACAATATTTAGATAAAGATACGATTAATTCTTACTTAGATCCTAAATATACGAAGTCTGAAATTGATAAAATGTCAGGTGATGAAAAAGAAGAGAAAAATGCAAATGAGAATTTAGGCTTGAATCCATCTCATAACGGCGAAAAAGATGAAAAGAAAATTGCAGAGAAATCACCTGCTTATTTATCTAATATTCTTGAGCAAGATTTTTATAGCAACAGAGATACTGAAGGCAAGAAAATCAAAGGTATGACAATTGGTCTTGCAATGAATAGTGTGTACTATTACCAAAAAGAAAAAGACGGCGAAACTTTCAGCAAGAAATTAGATAGAGCTAAAGTGGAAAAAGAAGGTAAACGTATGTCAGATGAAATTTTATCTCGCTTACGTGAAAATAAAGCTTTAAAAGATATTCCGATTCATTTTGCAATTTACATTCAATCAGGTGAAGATGAAATTATTCCTGGGGAATTTGTAGCAGGAGCAACAGCTGATGACGGACAAACTCGCATTAATAACTGGAAATCAATTGATGAGAAAACAGTATTATTGCCTTCTCAAGAAGCAGGAGATTTAGACGAAGGTTTAAATAATAACTTCAAGCAGTTTAATGATAATCTGCAGTCTTATTTCACAAACTTTACCCAAGCAGTAGGTAAAGCAAAATTTGTTAATAAAAAGCCAAAACAAGTATCAATTGACTTGCCGATTGACTACTATGGTAAAGCGGAATTAACAGGTATTACACAATATGTAACAGAACAAGCAGATAAATATTTCAGTAATATAGATGAATATGAAATTCATATTAAAGATGGTAACAATGCTCGAGCATTAATTACTAAAACAAAAGATGATAAAAAACCGCAAGTACATATTTATAAAAATTAATGTGTATGGTTGTAACTTAAAAGATACCTTTTCAGGTATCTTTTTTAATTCTTATGACAAAAATTTGAAAATACTCACTCCATTTGTTTAAACGAAAGTGTTAAGGGAATTTTAAAATTAATATGACTAACTTTTTAAATCACAAAATATATGAAAAAAAGGTGATTATAAATGAAAATTGTAGCATTATTTCCTAAAGCAACTGAAGGAGAAACAGAAAACAATATACTAGACGACCAAACTGCATTGAACTTACGTCCTTTCTTAGAAGAAAAAGGGCATGAACTTGTAGTTCTAAAAAATGGAGAAGAGGATTTAGATAAACACCTTAAAGATATGGATGTTGTAATCAGTGCGCCTTTCTATCCAGCATATATGACTGCTGAACGTATCGAAAAAGCACCGAATTTAAAAATTGCGATTACAGCAGGCGTTGGTTCTGATCATGTGGATTTGGAAGCGGCAAGTAAACATGATATCTCTGTTGTAGAAGTTACAGATTCTAACACTGTAAGTGTTGCAGAACATATTGTAATGACGACTTTAATTTTAGTTCGTAATTATGAAGAAGGGCATCATCAATCTGAAGATGGCACTTGGAATTTAACAAAAGTGACAAATCATGCATTTGAACTGCAAAATAAAACGATTGGTATTTTTGGTTTAGGCCGCATTGGACGTTTAGTAGGGGAACGTTTAAAACCATTTGATGTGAACATTCAACATTATAGACGTTCAAGTCAAGAAGATACAGACTTCTCAAAATACGTTGATTTTGACCAACTTGTTGAGACAAGCGATGTGTTAATTATTACTTCACCATTAACACCAGAAACAGACAATTTATTTGATTATGATACTATCAGCAGAATGAAAGATGGCAGTTATATAGTCAACTGTGCCCGCGGTAAAATTGTTAATAAAGACGAAATCGTACAAATGGTTAAAGAAAATCATATTCAAGGTTATGGCGGCGATGTATGGTATCCGCAACCTGCTCCGGCTGATCATCCTTGGAGAAAAATGCCGCGTAATGCGATGACTATACATTATTCAGGTATGGTTATTGAAGCGCTATACCGTATTGAAGAAGGCGTTAAGAACTTGTTAACTGATTTCTTTGAAGAGAAACCATTCCCTGAAAAAGATGTGATTGTGAATGGTGGTCAAATCACAAGTAAGTCATATGCAAAGAATGATAAAAAATAATTATTGAAAACAAAAACAAAGCATCATCGCCACAAAGTGTGGCGATGATGCTTTGTTTTTGTTTATTTAGTATGAAGAATTTGTTTTACTTCATCTAATTCCCCAATAGTACGTTCACTTGGTTTTTGAGTTAATTTACTTACTGCATAAGTTACTATCACACTGATAATAAATCCTGGAATAATCTCATACATACCAAAGATTTCATTAATATTAGCCATTGGTTTGATGAATACAATCCAGACAATAACTGTTGCTGCACCAGCAATCATACCACTGATTGCACCAGCTCTAGTTAATCCTTTCCAATACAATGAGAAAAGAACAAGCGGACTGAATGAAGCTCCAAATCCTGCCCAAGCATTACCAACAAGATTTAAAATTGTATCATTTGGTGTCCATGCAATCCAAATAGCGACAAATGCTACAACCATTACAGAAATACGGCCGACAAGTACAAATTCTTTTTCATGTTTTTTAGGATCTGCCTTTTTACCACGAATCAATTTGTAAAAATCTTCAGTAAGAGAACTTGAAGTTACAAGCAATTGAGAAGAAATTGTACTCATGATTGCAGCTAAAATTGCTGCAAGTAAGAATCCGCCAACAAGAGGGTGGAAGAGTACTTGTCCCATAATGATGAATAAAGTCTCAGGATCTTTAAGTGTAATATGATATTCAGGTACGAACGCAATTCCTGTAAGTCCGACTAAACATGCACCTGCAAGGCCGATGACCATCCATGCAATTCCGATACGACGTGCTTTTGGTAACAATTTAAAAGATTTGATAGACATGAAACGAACGATAATGTGCGGCTGTCCAAAGTAACCCAATCCCCATGAGAACAATGAAATAATACCAAGTACTGTAGTGCCACGGAATAAATCCAAGTTTGTAGGTTTCATATCTGCCACTTGATGGAATGTATCTAACCCGTTTAATTTTAAAAGTGCAACAATAGGTACCATGACCATCGCTATTAACATAATCACACCTTGGAAGAAATCTGTGATAGATACAGCAAGATATCCGCCTAGGAAAGTATAGAAAATAACGATAACAGCAACCATGATTAAACCATAGCGGTAATTTAAACCGAATGCTGTTTCAAATAATTTTCCTCCTGAAACAAATCCTGAGTATGTGTATAAAGTAAAGAAAATAACGATAATAGAACCAGATATAATTTTAATAATATTTGAATGATCATCCAATCTATTTTTAAAGAAATCTGGCAGCGTAATCGCATCACCTGCAAGTTCAGTATAAACACGCAATCTTGGCGCAACTATGAAGTAGTTCAAATATGCACCTAAACTCAATCCGATAGTAATCCAAATTGCTGATAAACCAGTAGTATATACAGAACCTGGCAATCCCATAATCATCCAACCACTCATATCAGACGCCCCAGCAGACAAGGCAGTGATGTACGGTCCGATGCTACGTCCTCCCAACATATACTCGCTTAGATTGCCTGTTGATTGCTTATAACCATAAATCCCGATGATTACAAGTATTAAAAAATACACGCCAATCATAATGTACGTTTGCCAGTTCGCATCAATTTGGCTACTTACTGAAGTCCCTAAGATAAACATCGTGTTTTCCCCCTTTTCCCATTGAAATTTCAATGTATACGCATTATTATACAATAATTCTGAAATATGGGGTATAAAAATTTTAAATGTTGTGAAAATTTTTAAAGGCATGATGACAGTTAGTAAAGCGTTTACATATTTTGTATAAAAGCAAAAATTCCAATCGTTATAATCAGTATTTTTATAATTTAGAATGCATAAAATTATAATGAGACAATTCAAGTGTATTTTCGAGATATATAAAAGCTTGCATTAGGACTTGATTATGATTAAGTTAAAAGGGACGAAGTTACTGACAGAATGGTTTTGAAAGCGAAAAAATTTAGATTTTCAACCAGATTTTTGATACAATTTAGTGATGAAGTATTATTAAGGAGGCAATTCATTAATGGCTAGAGTATCACGTGAAGAAGTTGAACATATTGCAAATTTATCTAAACTTCATATTTCACCAGAAGAAACTACTGAAATGCAAGACACATTAGAAACAATTTTAAACTTTGCCCAACAAATCGATACAGCAGATACAAGTTCGGTTGAACCGACTTATCATGTATTAGATTTACAAAACGTTTTAAGAGAGGACAAAGCAATTCCAGGCATTCCTCAATCACTTGCACTTAAAAATGCAAAAGAAACAGAAGATGGCCAATTTAAAGTACCATCAATCATCAGCGGGGAGGATGCGTAATGTCTATTCGTTATGAATCAGTTGAAAAATTAAGCGAAATGATTAAGAACAAAGAAATCAAACCTTCAGAAGTTGTCAAAGATATCTATGACGCGATTGAAGAAACTGATCCAACTATTAAATCATTTTTAGCATTAGATAAAGAAAATGCAATGAAAAAAGCAGAAGAATTAGATGAATTGCAAGCGAAAGATCAAATGGAAGGTAAGTTATTCGGTATTCCTATGGGAATCAAAGATAACATTATCACAGAAGGTCTTGAAACTACTTGTGCCAGTAAAATGCTGGAAGGATTCGTTCCTATTTATGAGTCTACTGTAATGAATAAGTTGCATGATGAAAATGCTGTGTTAATCGGTAAACTCAACATGGATGAATTCGCAATGGGCGGTTCAACAGAAACTTCTTATTACAAAAAGACAGTGAACCCATTTGACCACACAGCGGTACCAGGCGGATCTTCAGGCGGTTCAGCAGCAGCAGTGGCAGCTGGATTAGTACCATTCAGCTTAGGTTCTGATACTGGCGGTTCTATTCGTCAACCAGCAGCTTATTGCGGTATTGTTGGTATGAAACCGACATATGGCCGTGTATCTCGTTTTGGTTTAGTTGCTTTCGCATCTTCATTAGACCAAATCGGACCTTTAACACGTAACGTTAAAGATAATGCGATTGTTTTAGAAACAATTGTAGGTGAAGATAAACACGATTCAACAAGTGCACCAGTTGCAGATAATGATTTCACTTCAGATATCGGTAAAGATATCAGAGGTATGAAAATTGCGTTGCCTAAAGAATATTTAGGTGAAGGTGTAAATGATGAAGTAAAAGAAGCAGTTCGAAATGCTGTTGAAATTTTAGAAGGTGAAGGTGCTATTGTTGAAGAAGTATCACTTCCAAATACAGGATATGGTATTCCTTCATACTATGTTATTGCATCTTCAGAAGCTTCATCTAACCTGTCACGCTTTGATGGTATTCGTTATGGTTTCCACTCTAAAGAAGCAAACACTTTGGATGAATTATATAAATTATCACGTAGTGAAGGATTCGGTAAAGAAGTTAAACGTCGTATCTTATTAGGTACTTTCGCTTTAAGTTCAGGTTACTATGATGCTTACTACAAAAAATCTCAAAAAGTAAGAACATTGATTCGTCAAGACTTCGAACGTGTATTCGAAGACTACGATGTGGTTGTAGGTCCAACTACGCCGACACCTGCCTTTAATTTAGGTGAGGAAATCAATGATCCGTTAACAATGTATGCAAACGATTTATTAACTACTCCAGTCAATCTTGCTGGCTTACCAGGTATTTCAATACCTTGCGGCCAAACAAATGACAGACCAATCGGATTGCAGTTTATCGGCAAACCATTCGATGAAAAAACACTTTATCGTGTTGCTTATCAATTCGAACAACAATATAACTTACATGATCAATATCAAAATTTATAAGGAGTGTTAAATAATCATGCATTTTGAAACAGTGATTGGACTTGAAGTCCATGTTGAGTTGAAAACAGACTCTAAAATGTTCTCTCCATCACCTGCGCATTTCGGAGCAGAACCAAACTCAAATACAAATGTAATCGACCTAGCATACCCAGGTGTCTTGCCAGTTGTAAACAGACGTGCTGTAGACTGGGCAATGCGTGCATCAATGGCTTTAAATATGGAAATTGCGACAGAATCAAAATTCGACCGTAAAAACTATTTTTATCCAGATAATCCGAAAGCTTACCAAATTTCTCAATTTGACCAACCAATCGGAGAACACGGTTATATTGATATCGAAGTAGACGGCGAAACAAAACGTATCGGTATTACACGTCTTCATATGGAAGAAGATGCTGGTAAATCAACACATAAAGATGGTTACTCATTAGTTGACTTAAACCGTCAAGGTACGCCATTAATTGAAATTGTTTCAGAACCAGATATCCGTTCACCTCAAGAAGCTTATGCATATCTTGAAAAATTACGTTCTATTATCCAGTATACAGGTGTTTCTGACTGTAAAATGGAAGAAGGTTCATTACGTTGCGATGCGAACATTTCATTACGTCCTTATGGCCAAGAAGAATTCGGTACAAAAGCTGAATTGAAAAACTTGAACTCATTCAACTATGTTCGAAAAGGTCTTGAATATGAAGAAAAACGCCAAGAAGAAGAATTATTGAATGGCGGAGAAGTATTGCAAGAAACACGTCGTTTTGATGAATCAACTGGTAAAACTATTTTAATGCGTGTTAAAGAAGGATCAGATGATTACCGTTACTTCCCAGAACCAGATATCGTACCATTGTACGTTGATGAAGCATGGAAAGAGCGCGTACGTCAAACAATCCCTGAATTACCAGATGCACGTAAAGAAAAATACGTGAATGAATATGGCTTACCTGCATATGATGCACATGTTTTAACTTTAACTAAGGAAATGTCTGATTTCTTTGAAGGTGCTGTAGAAGCAGGTGCAGATGTTAAATTGACATCTAACTGGTTAATGGGTGGTGTAAATGAGTACTTGAATAAAAACCAAGTTGAACTTCAAGATACTAAATTAACACCTGAAAACCTTGCTGGCATGATTAAATTAATTGAAGACGGTACTATGAGCAGTAAAATTGCTAAAAAAGTTTTCCCAGAATTAGCTGAAAATGGCGGCGATGCTAAACAAATTATGGAAGATAAAGGTTTAGTTCAAATCTCAGATGAATCTGTATTATTAAACTTCGTTAACGAAGCTTTAGATAATAATCCTCAATCTGTTGAAGACTTTAAAAACGGTAAAGGCCGTGCAAAAGGCTTCTTAGTTGGACAAATCATGAAAGCTTCTAAAGGACAAGCTAACCCGCAAATGGTAAATAAATTGTTACAACAAGAATTAGATAAACGCTGATTTAAACTGTAACTGTTGAAATTATCCTACTATTGAGTGCTATCAAAGTGCTTAATGGTAGGATTTTTTATAGTATATTTTGTTTAGTTTTTTAACAAAAAATCATGGATATGTAGGAGATATCTCTTTGATATTAGATACTTAAAATAGTTTGCAATTGTTTAATTTTTCAAATCCGACCATTAATACTTTTAACTCTCGGAGAAATCATATAAAATTAAATATGAGTAAAAATGATGAGGGATTATTTATGAGAAAACGTGCAAGAATTATTTATAATCCGACTTCAGGTAAAGAATTGTTCAAAAGAATGCTTCCTGAAGTTTTGGTGAAAATGGAAAAAGCAGGATTCGAAACAAGTGCATATGCAACACAAAAAGCAGGGGATGCTACAATTGAATCTAAACGTGCTTTGCAAGAAGATTATGAAATGCTCATTGTTGCAGGCGGTGACGGTACATTAAACGAAGTTGTAAATGGTATCGCTGAACATCCAAAACGTCCTAAGATTGGTGTTATACCAATGGGGACAGTTAACGACTTCGGACGTGCATTACACTTGCCAACTGATATTTTAAAAGCTGTGGACGTTATTATTGAAGGTCATTCAGTCAAAGTTGATATTGGTAAAATGAATAGTCGTTATTTCATTAATTTAGCAGCAGGTGGACGTATTACAGAGGTTTCCTATGAGACTTCAAGTAAGTTAAAAACATTTGTAGGACCATTTGCATATTATATTAAAGGGATGGAAATGCTGCCTCAAATGACAAATGTAGATGTACGTATTGAATATGATGGCCAAGTATTCCAAGGTGAGATTTTATTATTCTTATTAGGTTTAACCAATTCGATGGCAGGTTTTGAAAAACTAGTGCCGGATGCACGTCTTGATGACGGTTATTTCACGTTGATTATTGTTCAAAAAGCAAACCTTGCAGAATTAGGACATATAATGACGTTAGCTTCTCGCGGAGAACACATTAAACATCCTAAAGTAATATATGAAAAAGCAAAGTCTGTGAATATATCTTCATTTGAACAGATGCCTCTCAATGTTGATGGTGAATATGGCGGTCAATTACCTGCTAATTTCTTGAACTTGAAACAGCATATAGAGGTATACACACCTAAAGATGTAAAAAATACTGAATTAATTCAACAAGATTGATAATCGAAAGGTTAGGAATAATCATTTTAATCCTGACCTTTTTTCTATGGAGGTAAGAAAGTGGAAGCAATAAAAAAGAATGAAGTGAGAAAAGGACATGTCGTTGATCTGACACATGAAGGTCATGGTGTGGTTAAAATTGACAGATATCCTGTGTTTATACCTCAAGCGCTCACCGGTGAAGAGATTGAATATAAACTAATTAAAGTGAATAAGAATTTTGCGATTGGAAAATTATTGCAGATATTTGAAGAAAGTCCAGAACGTGTAGAACCTCCTTGTATTTATTATTATAAATGCGGAGGTTGCCAGTTGCAGCATCTTGCATATGATGCCCAACTTGAAATGAAACGTAATCAAGTGATAAACCTATTCCATAGAAAAGGGAAATATACAGATACGATTATCAATGAAACAATCGGCATGATGAATCCGTGGTCATATCGTAATAAGTCTCAAATTCCAGTCGGTAAAAATAAAGATGGTAAAACAGTTATGGGATTTTATAGACAACGTAGTCATGACATTATTGATATGGATGAATGTATTATTCAAGACAGCATACAAAATCAGCTTATGGTCATGATTAAAGAATTGCTCAATAAATATAAAGTTTCGATTTATAATGAAAAATCTAAAGAAGGTTTGTTGCGCCACGTCATTATTAGAGTAGGGTATACTTCACGAGAAGTTATGGTTGTTTTCGTAACAAATGGCAAAAAATTCAAACAAGCGTCTGTAATTATTGAAAAGTTAGTAGAAGCGGTGCCTAATATTAAAAGTGTGATTCAAAATATCAATGAATCACATTCAAATGTCATTATGGGACGCCATTCAAAAACGCTATTTGGCAAAGATGAAATTGAAGACGATTTAGATTCTGTAGAATTTAAAATCAGCGATCAATCATTCTATCAAATCAATTCTGAGCAAACTGTTAAATTATATAATAAAGCATTGGAATATGCTCAGCTAAATGGAGATGAAACAGTTTTAGATACGTATTGCGGTATCGGTACGATTGGATTATATATGGCAGAAAAAGCAAAACATGTATATGGAGTAGAAGTGGTGCCAGCTGCTATAGAAGATGCAAAACAAAACGCTGAATTAAATAGTTTCAATAACACGACTTTTGTTTGTGGAAAAGCAGAAGAAGTCATTATGCAATGGAAAGCAGATGGAATTCAACCGGATGTAGTAATGGTCGATCCGCCACGCAAAGGTTGCGATGAACAATTCTTAAAAACATTATTAGAATTGAATCCTAAACGAATTGTCTATATCTCATGCAATCCTTCTACACAACAACGAGATGCAGGTATCTTGACTGAACAATATCAATTAAAGGAAATAACACCAGTTGATATGTTTCCTCAAACAACACATATTGAGACCGTTGCTTTATTTGAACATAAATAAGATGAGCTGACAGGGAAGCCTGTCAGCTTTTCAAATTAAAAGAGGGCAAACTTTTAAGTTTAGCCCTCAAAATATTTTATTTATTTTTCGTATTTAGAGTTGCCTTCTCCGCCTTTACGTCCAATGTCTTCATAAAATTCTTTGCCTTTTTCTTTTGCTGTAGCGTCTCCGCCTTTTTTACCGATTTCTTCGTAATACTCTCTGTCATGTTCGCTTGCCGTTTTTTCTCCGCCTTCTTTGCCTATTTCTTCGTAAAATTCTTTGCCTTTTTCACTTGCAGTTTTTTCTCCGCCTTCGCGTCCGATTTCTTGATAATGATCTTTATCGAACTCTTTTGAAGTTTTCTCTCCGCCTAATTTACCCGCTTCTGAATGACTCATTTTGTTATCTTTGTCAGCCATTTACAAAACCTCCCAAGAATTTTAGAATACTAGACCTAAAACAAACTAATGACTTCAAGTCTATTTAGTTCTACCACGCATTGATACCTATAAACGATAATTCAATATTCCTTTACAAGAACAAAAAATATCAAAAATAAATTTTATTTAATTCCGAATAATGTATTTGAAACACATAAATTACTAATCAACTTGATGAGCAAACAACATGTTCTGAAGCGCTTGCCAAATGTAATATAATAGAGATAAGTGATAGAGAAAGAGAGGTGGACAAAATGGGTGAACGACGCATCATTCACATCGATATGGATTATTTTTTTGCGCAAGTAGAAATGAGAGATAAACCTGAATTAAAAGGAAAACCAGTGATTGTCGGCGGAAAAGCGAGCGGGCGAGGCGTTGTATCTACAGCTTCTTATGAGGCACGTAAATTCGGTGTTCATTCAGCAATGCCAATGGCACAAGCACATAAATTATGTCCAGACGGCTATTATGTCCAACCTCGTTTTGAAGTATATAAAGAAACTTCTCAAATCATTATGGATATCTTTAAAAGTTATACAGAAATAGTAGAACCTATGTCACTAGATGAAGCATACTTAGATATAACACATTTAGTACGACCGGATTTATCCGCATCTGCAATTGCACAATTTATTCGCAGAGACATATGGGAAAAAACAGGGCTGACTTCATCAGCGGGGATTTCATATAATAAATTTTTAGCAAAATTAGCAAGCGGAATGAATAAACCTAACGGAATCACTGTTATCCATTATAATAACGTTAATGAAATATTGATGAATTTGGATATCGGTGATTTTCCAGGTGTAGGTAAAGCGACTAAAGAAGTAATGCATACTAATGGCATTTATAATGGTCAAGACTTATATAATAAAGATGAGAGAGAATTGATTCGTATTTTCGGCAAACGTGGTCATGGATTATACCAAAAAGCACGCGGAATTGATCATAAGCCAGTTAAAAATTTCCGTATTCGTAAATCAGTTGGTACTGAACGTACATTTGCGACAGATATTAACGATGATGAAGAAATTCTGTTGAAAGTAAGAGAGTTAAGTGAGAAAACTGCAGAAAGATTGAGTCGGATTCAAAAGTCAGGAAAAACTGTAACTGTTAAAATTAAAACCTATCAATTCGAAACACTTTCGAGACAACGCAGCTTGAGAGACCCCATCAGAAGTGATATTGACATTTATAATACGGCCTATTCACTTTATAATGAATTGAAAGACCCAGACGTACCGATACGACTTATTGGCGTGACAGTTGGTAATTTAGAAGCAACAGAATATGAAAATATGTCAATTTACGACTTTCTATAAAAAATCGATTGTGCATCTAAAAATGTCACAATCGATTAACCTTTATCTATTAAATTTTTACCATAAACAGCAAGCATATCATTTAGACTATCGTAATTCTTTAGTAATCGAAAAGTTATCATTGCACATGCTTTAGCATCATTTAATGCATCATGATGGCCATGGAAATCTAAATGATAATATTCCATCATATGATTCAAACCATAACGATTAGCATTGACTGTACGTCTTGCTAATTGTAAGGAACAAAAGTAAGTCATTTCTGGTGTGTCTAAACCAAGTGCTTGAATACTAGCATGTAACACGGTCATATCAAAAGCGGCATTATGTGCAACAACAGGCAAGTTTTCAATAAATTGAAGCATATACGGCAGCACAAAATTAAAAACTGGAGCAGTTGCTACATCTTCAGGTTGAATACCATGTACATTGATATTTTGTTGTGAAAAATAATCATTAGGATTTACAAGGGTATAAAACGTTTCAACGATTTCATTATCGACCACTTTTACCATACCTACAGAACATATGCTTGTACGTTTACCATTTGCAGTTTCAAAGTCTAAAGCGACAAATGCATTTTTGTCATTCATAATTGCAAACGACCTTTCTAACCATACTTAATATAGAATAGTAAAATATTACTGGAAAATAAATCGTACGTCAAGGAATTAAGATTCTTAAAATAAAACGTAAATATTTTTTTTATCTTACGGATACACATGTTATAATTAGCTAGGAAATTTAGAGGAGTGAAGTGCATGAGACAATGGACGGCGATTAACTTGGCGAAACTTGCGCGCAAAGCAAGCCGAGCTGTCGGCAAACGCGGTACAGATTTGCCAGGTCAAGTTGCAAGAAGAATTGATAAAGATATTTTAAGAAACTTAGCTGAAAAAGTAGATGATGTTGTATTTATCAGTGGTACAAATGGTAAAACAACTACATCGAATTTAATTGGCCACACTTTAAAAGCCAATAACATAGATATTATTCATAATAACGAAGGCGCAAATATGGCTGCAGGTATCACATCTGCATTTATTGTACAATCCAATCCAAATACTAAAATAGCGGTTATTGAAATTGATGAAGGATCAATCCCACGTGTATTAAAAGAAATGACACCTACAATGATGGTGTTCACAAACTTTTTCCGTGATCAAATGGATCGCTTCGGTGAAATTGATATTATGGTGAATAATATTGCTGAAGCAATTAGTCATAAAGGTATCAAGTTGATATTAAATGCTGATGATCCTTTCGTAAGCAGATTGAAAATTGCGAGTGAATCAAATGTATACTACGGCATGAAAGCTCATGCTCACGAATTTGAACAAAGTACAATGAACGAAAGTAAATACTGTCCAAATTGCGGACGACTGCTTGCTTATGATTACATACATTATAATCAAATCGGTCATTATCACTGTGTGTGCGGCTTCAAACGTGAAAAACCAAAATATGAAGTTTCGAAATTTACAATTTCACCGTTTATTCATTTAACAATCGGAGATACAACATTTGATATGAAAATAGCTGGTGATTTCAATGCATATAATGCAATTGCTGCATACAGTGTCTTAAGAGAACTCGGCTTAAATGATGCATCGATTAAAAATGGTTTTGAAACGTATACTTCAGACAATGGACGTATGCAGTACTTTAAATCCGGCAGCAAAGAAGCGATGATTAATTTAGCGAAAAATCCGGCTGGGATGAATGCAAGTTTATCAATGGGTGAACAATTAGAAGGTAAGAAAGTTTATGCCATCAGTTTAAACGATAATCCTGCAGATGGTCGTGATATTTCTTGGATTTACGATGCCGATTTTGAAAAATTAAGCAACCAAGATATTGAAACAATTATTGTCACAGGTTCTCGTGCAGAAGAATTGCAGTTGCGATTAAAACTAGCTGAAGTCAATGTACAAGTTATTGTCGAAAAAGATATTTATAAAGCAACAGCACGTACTATGGATTATTCAGGCAAAACGGTCGCAATTCCAAACTATACATCGCTTGAACCGATGCTTGAACAATTGAACCGTTCATTTGAAATGAGGGAAAATCAATGAATGAATTAACTGTCTATCATTTTATGCCAGATAAATTGAATTTATATAGTGATATCGGTAATATCATTGCTTTAAAACAACGCGCTAAATGGCGTAATATTAAATTGAATGTGGTTGAAGTCAATGAAACTGAAGGAGTAACGTTAGATAATTGCGATATTTTCTTCATCGGAGGCGGTAGTGACCGTGAACAAGCGTTAGCTACTGAAGAACTTAGTAAAATTAAAGGTCAACTGAAAACAGCAATTGAAGATGGCATGCCAGGCCTAACAATTTGCGGAGGTTATCAATTCTTAGGTACAAAGTATATCACCCCAGATGGCACAGAACTTGAAGGGCTTGGTATTTTAGACTTTTATACTAAATCTCAAAAAGAACGTTTAACAGGGGACATTGTGATTGAAAGTGATACCTTTGGTACTATCGTAGGATTTGAAAACCACGGCGGCCGAACTTATCATGATTTCGGTACATTCGGCAAAGTGAAATATGGTTTTGGAAATAATGAAGAAGACCAACGTGAAGGTATTCATTATAAAAATCTATTAGGTACTTATCTTCATGGTCCTGTATTACCGAAAAACCATGAAATTACAGATTACTTACTGAAAAAAGCATGTGAAAGAAAAGGTATTCCTTTTGAACCTGAAGCTTTAGATAACACTGAAGAAGAAGCAGCTAAACAAGCAATTGTTGAGCGTTTAGAAAAACAACATAAATAATATGAAAATAGCGGATGACCTGATTTGAAGTTGGTCATCCGCTTTTTCATTATGCATAACGATTGTCTAAGATACGATAAGTTAACAAAATCTCATAAATTAAATGGCTTTTTAATTGTTCTTTATCAAATTCATCCAAATGTGTGACAGATGTTTTTAATAATCTTGCTTCTGCTTCCTCACGTTCAAAATAACCTGTTGCGATAATTTCAGAAATGCTTTTGGCAATTTTTAATATCGCTGCGCGTTCTTCTGAATTGAAAACGACAAAGGTGTCTTTAGGTAAATAGATAATATTAGATAAATGCGTAATAAATAAACGGTCGATGTGCGCACGATTTGTTAACGCTTTTAATAAAACCCAATCTTCTTCATGTTTATGGTAAGATAATTCATCTTTTTGATAACGAATCAGAGTTTCAACATGCATACTTTTAGTCAGCAATTTTTCGAGTTTTTTATTACTTTGAGTAGAGTGAAACTTTCCGATTACGAGTTCATGCAATCTTTCACTATATAATTGGTACATGTCTTTTTCAGTTTGTAAGGCAGATTCTTCTACTTGATTATAGTATTTTGGCGGCAAAATAACTAAGTTGACCAAACCTGCTGTAACAAGTCCGATAACAGCTGTAAGTAGTCGAGAGAAGAAATTGAAGAAATAAGCATCGCCAATCCCTGGAATCATTGCCATTGCCGTTAAAGTCGCTACTGTAATACCGTCATGCAATTTTAATTTTGCACAAATAAAGATAGTGCAGGTTGCGCTGAATGCATAAGCGAGAGCTGATTTGTCACTGAAGATATATGTAAAGAGTACTGCTAATAACGCACCGATGACTGTTGCCGGAAGTCTTTTGTAGCCTTTTTTTAAAGATGCTTTAGCTGTCGGTTCTATTGTTACAATTGCGGAAAGTGTTGCATAAATTGGATTTAAATGGAGTGACATACAAAAAAATGCTGTTAAAAAAGTCGCTAATCCTGTTTTGATTGTTCTTGCTCCGATGATTTTGGTATACCATTTGTCGTTTGTCATAATTAAAAACCTCTCTTGGATGAAGCACTTGCATTAAAAATTAATATATATAAATGTGTTCATACTGCTTTAAAATTTCCTACGTTTAGTATATCAGATTAATTTTGGTATAATAAGGTGGAATGAGTGCTGAATTGTGATGAGTTTATTTAATTTTTTCGCATGACAGCAATGAAAAGTTTGAGACGGAGTGAGCAAATTAAGCGTCTTGCTTTTTCAAATTAATTTTTAAAAAAGGAAAGGGATCACACATGATTGTAAAAACAGAAGAAGAATTGCAAGGATTGAAAGAAATCGGATATATCTGTGCTTTAGTCAGAGATAAAATGCAAGCAGCGACTAAACCAGGTGTAACGACTAAAGAACTAGATGACATCGCAAAAGAATTGTTTGAAGAACACGGAGCGTTGTCTGCGCCAATTCATGATGAAAATTTCCCTGGCCAAACATGTATCAGTGTGAATGAAGAAGTCGCACATGGTATCCCAGGTAAACGAAAAATCCGCGAAGGCGATTTAGTGAATATTGATGTTTCAGCATTGAAAAATGGTTTATATGCAGATACAGGTATTTCATTTGTAGTAGGTGAACCATCAGATCCAATGAAAGAAAAAGTTTGCGAAGTAGCTGAAGAAGCTTTTGATAATGCGATGAAAAAAGTAAAACCAGGCAGTAAATTAAGCCAAATCGGTAAAGCCGTTCATGCGACTGCACGCAAAAATGACTTGAAAGTGATTCGTAATTTAACAGGTCATGGTGTCGGCAGTTCATTACATGAAGCACCAAGTTATGTATTGAATTACTTTGATCCTAAAGATAAAACTTTATTAAAAGAAGGACTTGTATTAGCTGTTGAACCATTTATTTCATCAAATGCTACATTTGTAACTGAAGGTAAAAATGAATGGGCATTTGAAACAAGCGATAAAAGTTATGTAGCACAAATTGAACATACTGTTATCGTTACAAAAGATGGTCCATTACTTACAACTAAAATCGACTATGATAAAGAATCATAATACTGTTGAAACCGCACTGTAATAAACTTGAAGCGGTTTAGGACTAAAGTATGAATGAAAGATGGTTCCGGAGACTATCCCGTTGTCTCCGGCTTTCTTTTATAATGGAATCAACATTGAATGAGGTGGTTCCATGAACTTGTTTACAGTATATCTAGAAAAAATTTATCAAAACACAATTAAAAGCAGTATTGTAAACTGCCAAGAAAACTTAAATAAAAAACTGCATTCAACAAAGCAGTATATTCAATATTTAAATCGTAAAAGAGTATACATTGTTGAATTAATAGAAAAGCTTACGCTTGAAATTGAAAATAAATATATTGATTTATTAGATCAATATCAAATTTCTAACATCCAACGTATGGAGAATATTGAAAATGCAGAACTCAATGCGTTGATGAAGGAATTAAATGAGGCAGAAACTGATTGTGCTAGAATTGAAGCTGATTTAACATATCAAAACAAAACACGAATTACTTTAGAAAGAGAATGTGATATGATTGCACAAATGAGTTTAGTTGCTTAGAAAAGGTGGCGAAAAATGACAAATAAATATATCTCAACTGAGATGTTGATTGTTTTCACTGCATTAATGATTATAGCCAATTTTTATTATATCTTTTTTGAAAAAATTGGCTTTTTACTCGTCTTATTATTAGGAATTATATTAATATATGTCGGCTACCTTTATTTCCATAAAGTTAGAGGATTATTAGCCTTTTGGATAGGTGTTTTACTTGTTGCATTCACCTTATTCTCAAATAAATACACGATAATTATATTATTCTTGTTTTTGCTGCTGCTGATTATTCGTTATATCATTTTTAAGTTTAAACCGCTTAAAATTATCGCATCTGATAAAGAGGTTACCTCTCCAGAGTTTATAAAACAAAAATGGTTCGGCAATCAAAAAACACCCGTATATGTTTATAAATGGGAAGACATGCAAATTCAGCATGGTATCGGTGATATTCATATTGATTTGACGAAAGCAGCCAATATTAAAGAAAACAATACAATTGTTGTGCGTCATTTCATTGGTAAAATTCTTATTATTGTACCTACAAATTACAATGTAAACTTGCATTTCGCTGCTTTTTACGGCAATGCATCGATTAATCAAGAAACAATCAAAGTTGAAAATAATCATATCCAAATGAAAGAAGAAACGAAAGCAGAAAATTACAATATCAATATTTATGCTTCTACATTTATCGGAGATGTAGAGGTGGTTTATCGATGAACCATTATATAAGAGCTATAGGTTCAATGTTAATACTGATTTACAGTATTTTAGCCATATTCTTTTTCATTGATAAAGTCTTTGTAAATATTATCTTTTTTCAAGGAATGTTCTATACACAAATTTTTGGGATTCCGGTATTTTTGTTTTTAAATATCATTGTGATACTTATGTCTATTATCGTAGGTTCTGTTTTAGCATATAAGGTCAACCAGCAAAACCACTGGATTAAAGATCAAATTGAACATTCAATTGAAGGTGAAGTAGTTGGAATAAATGATCAACATATCGAACTTTATCAAGAAACACTCGATATTTACCATATGCTAGTACCTTTAAACCAAGAATTACATCGCTTACGTATCAAGACACAAGATTTAACGAATGAAACTTATAATTTGAATGATACAAAAGTGAAGAAAATTATAGAAGATGAACGTCAGCGTTTGGCCAGAGAATTGCATGACTCAGTCAGTCAGCAATTATTTGCTGCGAGTATGATGTTATCTGCTATTAAAGAAACGAAGTTAGAACCGCCTTTAGATCAGCAAATTCCAACACTTGAAAAAATGATTCAAGATTCACAACTTGAAATGCGTGCTTTATTACTCCATTTGCGTCCGTTAGGCTTGAAGGATCGCTCATTAGGAGAAGGTATTAAAGACTTGGTTGTGGACTTGCAGAAAAAAGTGCCGATGAAAGTAGTATATGACATCGAAGATTTTGAAGTACCAAAAGGGATTGAAGATCATTTATTTCGTATTACCCAAGAAGGTATTTCAAATACGCTAAGACATGCTGAAGGTTCAAAATTAACAATAGATTTATATAATAAAGACGATTACTTACTTTTACGTATTCAAGATGATGGTAAAGGTTTTGATGTAGATGAAAAAATGGAAAAAAGTTATGGATTAAAAAATATGCGAGAACGCGCATTAGAAATCGGAGCAACACTGCATATTGTATCATTGCCTGGTGCAGGGACAAGAATTGAAGTGAAAGCGCCGTTGAACAAGGAGGAATTCGATGACGATTAAAGTGCTATTTGTTGATGACCATGAAATGGTGCGTATCGGCATTTCAAGTTATTTATCAACACAACCAGATATTGAAGTAGTAGGGGAAGGTAAATCTGGTAAAGAAGCTATTGAAAAAGCACATGAACTACATCCTGATTTAATTTTGATGGATTTATTGATGGAGGATATGGATGGTGTTGAAGCAACACAGCAAATCAAAAAAGATTTACCGAATATTAAAGTGTTGATGTTAACAAGTTACATTGAAGATAACGAAGTATATCGTGCATTAGATGCAGGGGTAGACAGTTATATCCTTAAAACAACCAGTGCAAGCGACATTGCAGAGGCAATCAGAAAAACACAACATAATGAATCTGTATTTGAAGCGGAAGTACTCGTTAAAATGCGTAATCGCATGAATCAACGTGCGGAATTATATGAAATGCTAACAGATAGAGAAATGGAAATTCTTTTATTAATTGCAAATGGATATTCTAACCAAGAAATTGCAAGTGCATCACACATAACTATTAAAACAGTAAAAACGCATGTAAGTAATATATTAAGTAAATTAGAAGTACAAGATAGAACACAAGCTGTGATATATGCATTCCAACATGATTTGATTCAATAAGAAAAGCTGAGCCCAAATGAAATGGGTTCAGCTTTTTAACGTTCTATATTTATTTATTTTGAGCAGCTAATTCATAGCCGTCTTGAATTAAATCTAATTCCCCCGTATGAGGATCGATGACTAAGCCGTGAATAGGTACGGATTTATCAAATAAGGGATGATTATATACCATATCGATATTTCTGCGGACATTTTCTTCAGCATCTTTGAAACCTTGTAAAAAGCTGTCTACATCTACACCAGAATGTTCGATGATTTTAAATGTTTCTTCTGTTACGCCACGTTCTTTCATTGCGTCTTTAACAGTGCTGACATCAAGACAACCCATTCCGCAATCTTTATGTGCCATAATAATAATTTCTTCAGCACCTAATGCATAAATACCTACTAGTAAGCTTTTTATAGTTGAACCATATGGGTGCGTGATAATTGCACCTGCATTTTTAACAACTTTCAAGTCACCATTATTAAAACCGAGTGCTTTTGTACCTAAATCTTGCAAACGTGTATCCATACATGTAAATAACACTGCTTTTTTATCTGGTTTTTTACTTGTTGTATAGTTTTCAAATTCTTTGTTGCCGACAAAATCTTTATTATAAGCTAAAATGCTTTCTAATAACGTCATTTTTTTACACTTCCTGTTTCCTTAAAATTTAATGATTTAAGCTTTTTCAAGATGTATTAAATTTCGGCTTGCAACTATTAAAATTTATGTATTGTTAGTTTTCTAGCCAATGAATAGTATACCCTAAATGTTCTTTCTGTGAACATTTTATGAAAAATTTATCCAAAAAAATAGATGCACAACAATAGTATTGCGCATCTTGAAATTGCTTAAGAACGCTCATTGTGCGGGTTTTGAAGCTCCGCCATTTTGAATTCACGTTCTTCTAATGAATCTGCATTTTTTAAAGTACGGCGTTGATTAATGATAGCATTGATTTCAGCACCAACGATAATGATAAAACCAGTGATGTATAACCATAACATTAATACGATAATACCACCGATACTGCCATATGTTTTAGAATAGTTCGCAAAGTTGCTGACATAAAGTCCAAATGCTGCAGTCCCTAAAATCCAAACTACTGAAGCAAATAGAGCACCTGGAATTACAGATTTCATTTTAATTTTAATATTTGGCGCTAATGTATAAAGCGTTACAAATAAAAGGAAAATGACAACAAATGGTAATGCATAACTGAGAATATTAAAAATCCATTTTATCTGACTATCTAATCCAAGCGGTCCAAATAATAAATGGCCGATTTGTTGGCCGAATACTGGGAAAATCATTGCGGCGATAAATACAGCACCCATTATCACTGTAAATAAAACGCTGATTAATTTGAGGACAATTGGATTACGACCATCTTCTACATCATAAGCCACATTAAATGCATTCATTAATGCTGTCATACCATTTGATGCGGACCATAATGCTAAAATTAAACCGACAGATAAAATACTTCCGCTTGCATTTTTCATTATATCACCGATAATGCCTGTTAATAAATCGGCAGTTGAAGCGGGAGCATTATTCGCAATCATATTTACGATTTTATCACGGTCTATTTTAAATAATGGTAATAATGACATTAAGAATAATAGCATTGGGAATAGCGACAACATGAAATAATAAGAGAGCTGTGCTGCTAGTCCTGAAGCATCATCTTTACCGATTCTATAAATCAAATATGATAATAAGTTTGAATCTTTAGTATATTTAGCTGGTTTATTATTCTTAGCTACAAAGAAAGTTTGGTTTGGTTTCTTCGGTGTTTTAGATTGAAATTCTTGTGGCGGCACATATTTATTGTCTTGTTGATGCGTGACTTCAGCCGACTTTTCTTTCACCTTATCTAGTAAACCAGAGTTGCTTTCTTTGTTATGATCTTTTTTCTTAGCCATAACGTAAACTCCTTTGGTACATTGATATTAATTTTTTAATTGAAAAAAGGGGGATAGAGCATGCCTAAATATAGGTGTGCTTATCCCTTAAGATGATTCATATTAAATTGGCAATGTATTAGCCATTTAAGTGTTTATCGTTCTTTTTGCGCTCTTGGAAAGTGTTTTTTGCATCTTTAAGCGCACGTTCTAACTCTGGATTGTTGCGACGAATTTCTTCAACTGCATCTTTCCAGTACATAATTTCGTCTTTAAGAACGTTGAATTTAGAAGGTTGTGCATTTTCATTGCGTTTACCTTCTTTAAGATTTGAATAACTATTTTTTAACGCTGTACGTGTATTTTTATCAGCAAGTGTAATTGCACCGCCGACAACAGCGCCTAAAAGGATTCCTGGTACTAATTTGTTTTTCATAACTCATCTACCCCTCTTTTAAATTTGAATCTTTAAGAATATAATCGATAAGATTATCACAAGATGATTGTATCATATCGAAGACACCCTCAAAGTTATTAGTGTAATAAGGATCAGGTACATCTTGTTCATCCATATCACTGAAATCCAGCAATTTATATAATTGACCTTTCAAATGTGGATTTATCTGTTTAATATTATCCACATTACTTTGATCCATTGCAATAATGTAATCAAAGTCATCAGATGGCTCGAATAACTCACTAATCATACCGTCAAATGGAATGTTATGCTTACGAAGAATTTGTTGTGTGCCTTCATGAGGCGGTTCACCTATATTCCATTTACCCGTTCCGCATGAAGTTACTTCAATACCGCTGATTTTTCTACCTTTTAATCGCTGTTTCATAATGGCTTCAGCCATAGGCGAACGGCAAATATTGCCTAAGCAGACAAATGCAACTGTTACCATGTTTTACCTCCAAAAGATATTTTGTTGGGTAAATATTAAATACATATGTTAGCTTATACAAGGTATACCTATCGTTCCATAGATTGTATTTACCCGAACATTTATGAAATATACCTATATATCACTATTTTATCGGTTTTTGGCTCATATCTAAAGAGAGAATTTCTCTTTTTTCGTTAAAAGTTTTCATTAAATCCGTACTTTGATAGAATAAAAAAATAAAGAGGTGAAAAATATGGCGTCAAATAATAAAGAAATGATTGAAGAAATACGTAAACAATTGAATGTTGTAAACGTACAACTAATCGATCCAGATAAATTTGAGGATGCTGATGAAGAAAAAGTGAAAGAAATTCATTCTTTTGTTACATCAAAAGATAATTTTTCTCCAAGTGAAGTTACGGCAATCGCTTCTGAACTCGGTGAATTACGCCAGTCATAAGAAATAACATCGAATAGATTATAAGGGGGAATTTACGAATGACACAATTAGAAGAAAAATTAAAACAGTATGCACAATTAATCGTAGATGTAGGGATGAATGTACAAGAAGGACAACCCGTTTTTATACGTTCATCTGTAGATGCTTTAGAACTTACACATGATATTGTAGAAGCGGCGTATGAACGTGGTGCTTCTGATGTACGTGTTAAGTATGCAGATGATGCATTGACTAAATTAAAATTCAAATATGAAGATGCTGAATTTTTTGCTGAAAAAAGCTTAAAGCCGTATGACGTTGATGAACGAATGGATTATGTTGAACGTGGTGCTGCAAACTTAGCATTAATCAGCAGCGATCCAGATTTGTTGAGCGGTGTTGATAGTGATAAAAAAGCAGCATTCAGCAATGCGTATTCTAAAGGCTTTAAAGGGTACATGGAAGCAAGTCAAAATAATGATTTCCCTTGGTGTGTTGTCGTATATCCGAATAAACCATGGGCACAACGTGTATATCCAGAATTAAGTGAAGAAGAAGCTTATGAAAAATTCATTGATGAATTATTAGATATTGTTCGTGTGGATGGTAATAACCCGGTTGAAAATTGGAATAAGCATATTGAGAACTTAAGTAAACACGCAAAATATTTACAAGACAAACATTACTCAGCTTTACATTATATTTCTGAAGGAACAGATTTAACAATTGGTCTTCCTGAAAATCATTTATGGCAAGATGCTACAAGCTTTACAAATGATGGACAAGAATTTATCGCAAATATTCCTACTGAGGAAGTATTCACAGCTCCAGACAGAAATCGTGTAAATGGACATGTAACGAACAAGCTTCCATTAAGTTATAACGGAAGTTTGATTGATGGTTTCACATTAACTTTTAAAGATGGTAAAGTAATTGATTTTACTGCGGAAAAAGGGGAAGATGTATTACGCAACTTACTTGAGACAGATGAAGGTTCAAAATATTTGGGGGAAGTTGCTTTAGTACCAGATGATTCTCCAATTTCAAATCGAAATCGAGTTTTTTATAATACATTGTTAGATGAAAATGCTTCTTGCCATATTGCTTTAGGTGCAGGTTATCCATTTACAATTAAAGATGGGACATCAATGTCTAGAGAAGAGTTAAGTTCTGAAGGATTAAATGATGCTTTTATCCATGAAGACTTTATGATTGGAAGTTCAGACTTAACAATTTATGGCATTACACAAGATGGAAAAGAAGAAATCGTATTTAAAGATGGAAATTGGGCATATTAATTAAAAATAAAACCAAAAAGGAGACCTATTGTGGAAGATAGAGAAAAAAGACCAATGTCGGCTTCATTAAGTATTAAGGATCGTCAAGTTTATCCTCAAGACACCAATCATCATCATACAATGTTTGGTGGTTTACTGATGGCTAATATTGATGAAATTGCTGCAATTTGTGCAATGAAACATAGTAGTGCACCTGTAGTAACAGCTTCAACTGACTCAGTAGACTTTTTATTACCAATCAGAACAGGTGATGTTATTTCGTATGAAGCCATGGTATCATATGCTGGTTCTACTTCTATGGAAGTGTGTGTACAGATTATACTTGAAGATATAATGGAAGATAAAAAGTATATGGCAGCATTGAGTTTCTTAACATTTGTTGCTTTAGACGATAATGGAAAGCCTAAACAAGTACCTGGAGTATATCCAGAAAACGAAATTCAAGAATGGTTCCATAATACTGCACCTGCCCGTGTTAAACGAAGAAAAGAAAGAAGACAAGAAAGTAAAGAAACATTAGAATTCTTAACACGTACAAGACATATCCAATAAAGAGACAAAATAGAGGTTGCGCAAAAAAGCGCAACCTCTATTTTTTGAAATTATTGTTGGAAAATTCGATGCATCATTTTTTCATTTTCTCGAAAATCAGTATTTGGATAATACATATTTTTAACTAAGACATTTGGACCTAAACAATGATAAGGTTCACAATGACAATTTAAACTTTGTGCTAAATCTGATTTTAACCATTGTTCATAAACATCATTTAATTTATCTGTTTTGATATTAGAAATAGTTCCATTTTCATCACCAAAGTCAGTAACAATCACATTTCCAGTAAATACATTGACATTTAAACGACTACGTCCATCCGGATCATTTCTTAATGAAACATTTTCAGCATTTCGCAACGCATCAAATAATGCTTTATCGTCTTCATCTTGAATACATGGATAGATTGGTAAAGTACCAAACAGCATCCAAGTATCTTTATCACGTATTTTAAGCAGATGACGGATTGTATCTTTGATTTCTCCTAAGCTTAATACACTTAATTGACTTGCAAAATCTGAAGGGTACATTGGATGTATTTCGTGGCGACTGCATTTCATATCATGTACGACTTCATTATGAATTTTTTCTAAATAAGGACGAGTACTTTTATTTAACATTGTTTCAGCAGATACAAACATACCTTGTTCAGATAGAGTTCTTGAGTTTTCTATCATTTGCTCGTAGAGTTTCAATTTTGCTTTTAATGGAGGTTGTTTTTCCATCGCTCCAAATCCAACCTCAGCAAATTCATCTGTTGTACCCCAGTTATGTGAGATGTGCATTACATCTATGTATTCAGCAATATCAAGATAACGATCTTGAGGTAGTGTTAAATTGGAATTCATTTGAGTATAAATACCGCGATTATACGCATATTTTAATAATGGTTTTACAACATTTCGAATAGACTTTTTGGAAAACATAGGTTCCCCGCCTGTTATAGACAGTGTACGTAAGTTTGGAATCTCATCTAAACGCTTAAAAATTAATTCCATCGGTAATGGATCGGGATCTTGGGTTTGAAGTGTATATCCGACAGCACAATGGCTGCAACGCATATTACATAAATTTGTTGTCGTGAATTCAATATTGCTTAGCTGAAGGTTTCCAAATTCTTCGACATCATTATAGGCTTCCCATGGGTCGTTATGAATGGTAATGGGTTGCTTGATGTGAGTGGAATAATCAATCATCAGTTTGCCTTCTTTCTATATCATTATAATTAATTATTATACTTTTTGAATGGTAGTCTTGAAAAGGGGTATGAGAGTTTTGAGACTATTAAAATTCTTTCTATACGTTATTTATAAATTATTGAAAGTTAATTTCAACCAAACCATATTATTAATATCTTAGTGATTTTTGTCAAATTCATGTTAGAATATTGGTATATTTTTTAAAAGGAGCGCTTGAAAATGAAAATGAGCGAAAAAGAATTAATTTCACATATCCAAACAAGATTGTCGGAATTTGTAGATGAAATCAATCACGTTGATCCTGATAAAGTCAGTGTTGAAGATGTAGATGAATGGATTGGATTACTTGATCAATTAGAAGAAAAAGTAAAAACTGTTCAACATGAAAAATAATTCTTAGTTTAAAGATATGTTTAAAAATGGCTGATTTGGTCTAAATAATAGTATATGTCAATTAAGAACATTGATTAATATTCACACTATCTAATTTAAATATAAATTGAAAGGTGATAATTTTATGACTAAACTAGTAGCAATTATTTTAGCAAATGATTTTGAAGATATTGAATTAACTAGCCCTAAAGAGGCAATTGAAGAAGCAGGTTATAAAACTGTTATTATCGGCCATGAAGCAGGTGAAGAAGTTGTAGGTAAACATGGTACGAAAGCTAAAGTCGGTGTAGGTATCGGCTCTGCAGAACCTTCAGAATACTCAGCTTTATTCATTCCTGGCGGATTTTCACCAGACCACTTGCGCGGCGATGTAGATGGACGTTATGGTACATTCGCAAAAGCGTTTATGAAAGATAACAAACCAGTCTTTGCTATCTGCCATGGACCGCAAGTTTTAATCGACACAGATGATTTAAAAGGTCGCACATTAACTGCAGTCTTAAATGTACGTAAAGATTTATCAAATGCAGGAGCACATGTAAAAGATGAATCAGTAGTTGTAGATGGTAATCTTGTAACAAGTCGTACACCTGATGATTTAAATGATTTCAATCATGCTATTGTTGAATTACTAAACAAAGATTACAAATAAATTGAAGTTTATTTAAATAACTGACGGGCATTTCTTTTGAAATGCTCGTTTTTTACATATCTAGACTTAATGCAAGGTACTTCTTGAGACTGATTTTTACTTAATTTAGTGAATTATTATTTTAAGACGAACGTTTCTCAATTATAATATGTAATGAAGTACAAATTACAATTGAGGAGATAGTGTGTCACTATGAAAAGAAGCGAAAGGCTATCTAGAGAGTCGAAAAATGCTAGAACGAACACACAAAATGCACCACACTATAATACGTATTATCAACCTGTTGGCGCACCGCCGAAAAAACAAAAAGGCAAAGGTTTATTTTTTAAAATAGTAATAGGTCTTATTATCATTGTCGCTATATTTTTCGGAGTAATGTATGCTATGTCATCAAAAGCCAATGTTGATGATTTAAAAACAATTAAAGATAAATCAACGTATGTACCTGTATCAGATATGCCTAATTATACAAAAGGTGCTTTTATATCTATGGAAGATGAACGTTTTTATGATCATGGCGCATTTGATGTGAAAGGAATATTCAGAGCTTTATTTTCAACTTTAAGTGATCATAATGTTCAGGGCGGAAGTACCATAAGTCAACAAGTAGTGAAAAATTACTATTATGATAATGAACAAAGTTTCACTCGTAAGGTAAAAGAAATTATGGTAGCAAGTCGTATGGAACATGAATATTCAAAGAATGAAATTTTAAGTTTTTATATCAATAATATATATTATGGTGACAATCAATATACAATTGAAGGTGCTGCGAACCATTACTTTGGGACAACTACTGTGAAAGACAGTCAGAATATGCCAACAATTACAGTATTGCAAAGTGCTATTTTAGCAAGTAAAATCAATGCACCAAGTGTGTATGATGTTAATGATATGTCGCAAAACTATGTGAATCGTGTAAAAATTAATTTAGAAAAAATGAAACAACAAGGATATATTAACGAAGAACAATATAAAACAGCGCTCGCACAATTGGGTGTTTAAAGAGCTATTATAAGTCACAGATAAGTCTGAAAAGCTTATCTGTTTTTATTTTGATCTGAAAAGCTGATTTACTGAAATTCTTTCTGATATTTAAGTAAAGTATAACGCTATAAAACTCAGCAAATTTGTTTTACAATATGTATTGAATAGAATTTAATGAATTTAAAGCGAGTTGAAAGTATGCCGAAAGTTACTAAAATTGAAGTTCAAAAAAAGAATAAAGAACGATTTAATTTGTATTTAGATGAAAGCTTTGAAATGGGTATTGATATGGATACGTTAGTTCATTTCAATCTGAAAAAAGGCGACGTCTTAACTGCAGCCAATATGGAAGACATTCAAAAATATGAACATTTTCGTTTCGGCTTGCATTTAGCCATACAATATCTTTCTTATCGAAAACGCACTGAACAAGAAGTGGTTCAGCATCTTCAAAAACATGAAATCAGTGAATCAGCAATTGCAGAAGTGATTGATTATTGTAATAGAGAAGGTTATATCGATCATGAGGATTATGCTGAAAGTTTAAAAAATACGATGATTCGTACTACAGATAAAGGTCCTGAAATATTCCGCCAAAAATTAATTAAAGCTGGCATCGAGAAATCATTAGTTGAAAACTATACTGCTAAATATGAAGAAGAACAGCCACTTGAAGATGTTGAAATACTCGCTGATAAGTTATTACATCAGAAAAAAGGTCCTAAGAAGAAAAGAATTGATAAAGTGAAGCAGTCATTACTTCAAAAAGGCTATTCGTTTGAAGTGATTAATGAAGCAATGCAAAATCTTGATTTCGAACCTGACAGCGAAGAAATTGATTTGCTTTTACAAAGAGAATTAGAAAAGGTATTTCGTAAATATGAACGTAAATATGAGGGTAGACAATTAGAGATGAAAACCATTGAAGCTTTGCTTCGAAAAGGTTATGAGTATGATACAATTAAAGATAAAATGAGAGAAAGCGGGATTGGCGATGAGTGAGAAAAGTTTAAGCAAAATGACTAAAAATGAAATTTTGGATGAAATTCAAAAATATAAAGAAAAAATGCGAAAAGCAGAAATGAATGGTATCTTAAATGAATACGATGTTTATCGTACTAAAGTGATTATTGCTGAAAGTTATTTAGTAGATCAAAGTAAAATCGAATTTGGAAAAATATATGAATTAAACGATGGTACTAAACGATATATGCGAGTTGATCGTATGAAAGGTATTTTTGCGTGGGGAAAAATTTTACATAGCAGTCAAAAGGAAGAAGGCCTACCAGTCGCATTATTAAAATTATAGAAGGATGTAAGCAGATATGGCGAGTTCAATTGTATTAAAATTACTGAATATTACGCATTACTATCGCAGAAAAAATCGAAAAAAATGGTATCTGCCTTACGGTTATGATGCTGAAGATATTGAATTAAATAACGTTTCATTATATTTATATCAAGGGGAATCTTTAGGTATTATTGGTGAGCCGGGCGCTTCTAAAACTTTAATCGGCAGAATACTAGCAGGTGAAGTAAATCCTGATAAAGGTCGTGTGAACCGAACAGGCAGTTTATTTTTCGGCGATTTGGAGGATAAGCATTTACATGAAGAAACAGTGGAAGCTTATGTTCAAAATGCTGTAGAACTATTTACATACAAAGGTTCAGATCATAAGACAGAACAAATCATTCGATATGCAGGTTTAAATGATATAAAAGAAAAGGCTGTGTACCAATTAACTGATCGACAATATGCACAATTAATTTTGAGTTTAGCTCGTACTTCAAAAGCTGAGATTGTAGTTTTCAATCACGTACTTCATTATTTAGATGAAACATTTTTGAATCGAGCTGTCGAATTAGCTGATGATTATATTGATAATGAATTAACGTTAATTACAATCGATGATGATTTAGACGTTATTCGCAAAGTCAGCAACTATGCTGTTTGGATTTCTCATGGTCAAGTACGTATGGAAGGTGCTTTAAGCAAAGTACTTCCAGCCTTTACAGAACATGAAAATGATCGAAAATCATTAGAAACTGATGAAGAAAAGAAAAACTTTGATGTTGATTGGAAGAAAAAAAGAACAAGAATTCCTGAAATGACATATAATTTCAGAAGGATAGAACGATATAAACATGCAAAGCCTACGCCGTTTTTGGCTAGAGTCATCGGTTGGAGCATAGCTTTAGTTTTAGGATTTATAATAACTGCCGCACTTCTTTTTACCAATCAAGGGATTGTGCAGTTTGCGCAAAATACAGAACAGACAAAATTACAATCAAGTTCTAAACAGACTTTCGAAGATAAATTATCTTATGGAATTGTGACTGAAAAGCAACTAGATGCTAAAGCTGAAAAAGGGGATAGTACCTTAAAAATACCTCATTATGCGTTAGTAACGATAACAGGTGAAAATGACAATAAATATCGTATAGATGTTGATGGAAAAGATTATGATACGAGTAAGGGAAATATCCGATATTTTAATCCTGCAGGATTGTATGAAACCCATGGCAAAGCTGCTTTAGAAGATTATATGAAATCAAACTATATTAATTATATTGATTTTTATAATAGTCATCTTGGTCAATCAAAGGAAAAAGCAGAAAAATCATTAGTACCTGAAAATGACAACCGTTTTGTTGTACCGATTACACAGCAACCCGTCAGTATGTTATTTAATGATTCAAAACACCTTACAGGTTTTGTGTATCCAATGGTTAGTAAAGATAAGTTCAAAGATAAATTTAATGTTCAAAGTGATATTTGGATTTGTAAATCAGGAAAAGGTTATTACATTGCAGATATGAAAAATAATAAATGGATATATATAGAATTGTAGGTGAAGCATTATGATAGATAAGATTATTAATAATACAATTAATTTTTACTACAGCTTGCCGCAATTACTTAGACATTTAAGCGGCAGTTTGAAAAGAAATTGGAAATGGTTAATTGCCCCTTTAGTAACGTCGATTATCTTGTTGGTTGTAATGCTGATAGGATTTAAAATCAATAAAACCACTGAAGAAACACAAGCAGTTTGGTATTATCGTTACATTGGTTTAATAAGCCTTATATGGACGCTTGTGACACTTTACTTTAATATAATGCGTTATCGCAGAGATTATTATGAATATAAAAACTTTGATTATCCTGCTTCGTTCAAGACAATCATTTATACGGTTATTTTTTCAATTGGATTACTGATTTCAATAACTGTAGTCGTATTTGCTAAGCCTGTGAATTTAGATAGTTCCTTTTTTGCGATTGCCTTTTATTGGCTGATGTGGAATATATTTATTATTTTAGTATCACAAGTATTAGGCTTGATTCGCATGGTCAGCCGATATAAATTATTTGATATTATTTTATATATTATGTTTGCAGTGATGTTTTTGACAGTTCCTATCATTTTTATTCCTTCTGAGAAACCGTCAATTGTGATGCATATATTAATGTTGAATCCTTTATTTTATCTTGTTTCTGGAATTGAAGAGGCAGTTATTATAGGGATTAACAGTTTAGGTAATATACCATATCACTTTTTCTTTTTAGTGTGGATAGGCATTGCTGCATTATTGCTTTATATTTTCCGACCACATATTGCTTATGAAAAATTCAGAATGACGCGTAATCGTTCAATACATTTAAAAAATACTGCCGACCCTGAAAAAGTAAAATCAACAAATATAACAACCTGAAAAAACGGAGTGGATTTGGTTTCCACTCCGTTTTTTTATTAATGTGCATATAATTTTTTCATTAGTTTTTGTTCACTGAATACCCAGCCTGTATAAGAGTGTGTAATATGCATATCCTTATCTAAATGAGCTATTGCCACAAAAGAATAATGGTCGTTTTTTAGATATCTTAAATCTATAAAACGTACTTCATAAATATTATCGCTTAATTGTTTGGCCATCCCATCGATAAATAGAAGAGAAATTTAAAAAGGCTTTAATATTCGGGTCTTTTCTTAATGATGTCATTAATGCTTCATCAGGGAATTCTTGTCGTTTAACTTTATCTGCAAAAACAATATTTCGGCCATAACTCTTTCCGACATAATCATGTGTTGCTGTTTGGACAGCTACGCGCCATTCCATAAATTTTATTGTCGGAGCCACGAAGACTTTTACTAAGTGCGCTTTATCCTGGCTGCTTACCATGCGAAGTACTTGTTTTTTAATAGCAGATCGGAAGATAAAACGAACGACATAGTAAAAGAAAAGAATGATAAATATTGGAATAAATACTACATAAGCATTCAATCCAAATGCCCATAGCACAATTCCTAAACACCATAATATAAAAATATAAGGATCGAATGTATTAATCACACTTAATTGTATCCATTTATTTGAAAAAGGCCGCAATGCTTGGGTGCCGTAAGAATTAAATATATCAACAAAGACATGGAGAAATACACCAAGCTGTGCCCAAAGCCAAATGTGCATTGGATTTACGCCTTTTGAGAAAGTGAATACTAATAAAGTGATTAAAATCGGCCATAATAGGGTGAAAGGGATTGAATGTGTTATCCCTCTGTGATTAGATATATAGGCAGCATTATTTTTAAGTTTTAAAACAGTATCGCTGTCAGGAACTAGTGAACTAGCAATTAGTGTAGTTGCAGCAACACCAAAATGACCTGACATAGAAGGGTCGTGCATCGCTAATGCAGTAAGGCCGATACCCATTACTATATGTGTTCCTGTATCCATAATCGTTCACTCATTTCAAATAGTCTTATATCTATTATAAATGATAAACTTGAATAACAAAATTGATAAAGCTGTGTAAGATGCTAAAGGAGAAGTATATTGATATGTTACATCCCGATACTTTTAAGGAAAACCTCTTAGATTGGTTTAAAATAAATCAACGTGAAATGCCGTGGCGAGAGACTACAAACCCATATTATATATGGATAAGCGAAGTGATGCTTCAGCAGACACAAGTTAAAACAGTGATTGATTATTATCATCGTTTTACGGAAAGATTTCCTACAGTAGAAGAATTAAGTAAAGCAAACCAAGATGAAGTACTGAAATATTGGGAAGGACTTGGTTATTATAGCAGAGCCCGAAATTTCCATACTGCAATTCAAGAAGTTGCCGAGTCTTATCAGGGAAAAGTGCCTGATAGTCCTGAGCTTTTTGAAAAGCTTAAAGGAGTCGGACCCTATACGAAAGCAGCAGTTATGAGTATCGCTTTCGATTTACCATTGCCGACTGTTGATGGGAATGTATTTCGTGTATGGTCCAGGTTGAATAATGATTTCAGTGATACAGCTAAACAATCTACAAGAAAAGCGTTTGAAGCTGAATTGCTGCCGTATGTTGAAAGTGAAGCGGGTCAATTTAACCAAGCTATGATGGAATTAGGTGCGTTAATCTGCACACCCAAATCACCGCTTTGTTTGTTTTGTCCAGTACAATCACATTGTGAAGCATTTCAACAAGGTACTGTAGAAGAATTGCCTGTTAAAACTAAAAAAGTTAAAAAGAAAACAATACAACAAGATTGTTTCATCATCCGAAATTCAAAAGGAGAATACTTAATAGAACAGAGACAAGAAAAACTGCTGAACGGTATGTGGGAATTTCCGATGTATGAACATAAAGAAAGTCAACAAAAAGTGAATAAACTGTTAGATGATAATGTAGAAATCCCAGACAAACCAATCTATCAACTTAAACATCAATTCACACATCTAACGTGGAATATAAAGGTATATGAAATTAAAGAAACAATATCTTTTGAACAATTGACTTCAAACCCGCAATTTTGTTGGTTAAATTTATCTGATAGAAATCAGTTTAATTTCCCAGCTTCAATGCATAAAATTTTAGATCATCTGGAAAAGCAAAATAGCGAAGACTGAGAAGGGCAAGGCTTTATGTTATAATAAGTTTTGTGTAAACAAGCTAGCGAGGAGGTGTGGTGCATGGTAAAAGAAACCATACCGAAAGAAGGAGAAAATATAAAAATTCAGAGTTATAAGCATGATGGCAACATTCATCGTGTTTGGTCAGAAACTACCATTTTAAAAGGTACAGATCATGTGGTGATTGGTGGAAATGATCATACGCTTGTAACTGAAAGTGATGGTCGAACATGGATAACACGTGAGCCTGCGATTGTATATTTTCATTCAGAATATTGGTTTAACGTGATTTGTATGTTTAGAGAAGATGGCGTTTATTATTATTGCAATCTTTCTTCTCCTTTTGTATGTGATGATGAAGCGCTTAAGTATATTGACTATGATTTGGATGTTAAAGTCTATCCGAATGGAAAGTATCATCTGTTAGATGAAGATGAATATCAGCAACATATGCAGCAGATGAATTATCCAAAGGATATTGATGTCATTTTACGTCGAAATGTAGATATACTGCAACAGTGGATTGAACAGAAAAAAGGACCGTTTGCTCCAGACTTTATAAAGGTATGGAGAGAACGCTACAAAAAACTGCGTCAGAAATCATAATATAAAGCAGATTTCTTTATTCTCTATACAGAATTTCATTATAATGACTATATTAATATATACGGTATAAAACGGGGTTTGAACTTTAGCTTAAAAAAGCAAGGTTCAGCCTCGTTGATTTTTGGTAGCATTCATTTAAAATGAATGAATTGCAAGGGAGGAAAAAAGTAAAATGATACGCAGATATCTAAAGTTTGTTAAACCGTATAAATGGCGTATCGTAGCAACGATCATCATTGGGATTATCAAATTCGGTATTCCAATGTTAATACCGTTACTGATTAAATACGTTATTGATGGTGTGATAAACAACCATGATATAACGATTCATGATAAAATAATTCGCTTAGCAATTTCAATTGGGATTGCTTTATTTATTTTTGCAGTTGTCAGACCGCCTATTGAATATGCAAGACAATATTTAGCACAATGGACAAGTAATAAAATACTCTATGATATTCGAAGACGTTTATATGATCATTTACAAGCGCTCAGTGCACGTTTTTATTCGAATAATAAAGCAGGGGAAGTTATTTCACGTGTTATTAATGACGTGGAACAAACGAAAGACTTTATTTTAACAGGGTTGATGAATATATGGCTGGATTGTGTCACTATCATTATCGCATTATCCATCATGTTCTTCTTAGATGTTAAATTGACACTTGCTGCAATGTTTATCTTCCCGTTTTATATTTTGACAGTTTATTATTTCTTTGGAAGATTAAGAGGTTTAACTAGAGAACGTTCTCAAGCATTAGCAGAAGTTCAAGGGTTTTTACATGAAAGAGTTCAAGGTATTTCAGTAATCAAAAGTTTCGCAATTGAAAAGAATGAAGCGGAAAATTTTGATAAACGCAATAAACATTTCTTACATCGTGCATTTAATCATACACGCTGGAATGCATACTCATTTGCAGCAATAAACACAGTTACTGACTTAGGCCCGATTATTGTAATTGGTGTTGGTGGTTATTTAGCCGTAAATGGCTCTATTACTGTAGGTACACTTGCAGCATTTGTGGGTTACTTAGAACAACTATTCGGACCACTACGACGTCTTGTTTCTTCATTTACAACTTTAACGCAAAGTTTTGCTTCAATGGACCGTGTGTTCCAGTTGTTAGATGAAGATTATGATGTTAAAGACGAGCCGTATGCTAAACCTATCAGAATAGACCATGGTGATATCGACATTCAAAATGTATCATTTCGCTATAATCAACATGCACCGAAAGTATTGGATGATATCTCATTAAATGTAAAACAAGGTGAAACTGTTGCATTTGTTGGAATGTCTGGTGGCGGTAAATCTACATTGATTAATTTAATCCCTAGATTTTACGATGTAACAGAAGGTGTCATTACTATTGATAACCACCCGGTTAAAAATTTCTTGCTTTCAAGTCTGCGTAATCAAATCGGCTTAGTACAGCAAGATAATATTTTATTCTCAGATACAATTAGAGAAAATATTTTGCTTGGTAAACCTGGCGCAAGCGATGAAGAGGTAGTTGAAGCAGCAAAACTTGCTAATGCACATGATTTTATTATGAGCTTGCCAGACGGATACGAAACTGAAGTAGGGGAACGCGGTGTTAAATTGTCAGGAGGACAAAAACAACGTATTTCACTTGCACGTATTTTCTTGAATAATCCACCAATTATTATTTTAGATGAAGCAACGAGTGCTTTAGATTTAGAGAGTGAAGCAATTATTCAAGAAGCATTAGCACATTTAAGTGAAAACAGAACAACATTAATCGTCGCGCATAGACTATCAACGATTACACATGCAGATAAAATTGTGGTGGTTGAAAATGGACGTATTATTGAATCCGGAACACATCAAGAATTACTTGCTAAACAAGGTGCATATCATCATCTTTATACAATTCAAGATCTATAAAAAAGGAGTATAACCGCTAGTAATTTGCGGCTATACTCCTTTTTTTATTATAAATCTAAATCTTCATCATCAATTTCGATTTCAGAATCATCTTTATGATATTCAAAGTAACTTAAAACTAGTCGGTCTAAATGTTCTAAATCGTTACTTAATTCTTCGATTGCTGATATGATTTGCATTAAATTTGAAACAGAGTAAACTGATTCAGGTTTATGCTCCACCATTTCTCGCTTGAATGCCTCTATCAATTCGATTTTTTGCGGATTATCTACAGGCATTTGAAAGTTTTCATAATCATAGCGTGCCTTTTGAGCAATGCTCAACATAATCTGATCATAAGAAGTCATTAAATCATCAAGTTCTAGTTTGATTTGCAACATTAAATCATTACTGACTTGGTGTAAATCATTTTGATATCGATGCATTCTTCTTAAGACATCGTATGCACGTCTTGTTGTTATAACAACTTGTCTGAAAATGATCTTTTTACGGTTTAATTCTGGTAGGTGCTTTTTAAATAAAGGTCGTTCTTCTTTATAATAATCAAAAAGCTGATCCAAATTTTGCAACCGTTTTTTAATTGTCTGAGTATCTTCTTTTACATGATGATATTCTGTCGTGTCATTAAGCACTAATTTGATCCATTTAAACACATCGTTTGCGATGTTCATTGAATTATAATATAGTTTCGTTTCGTATTTTGGTGGAAAGAAAGCTACATTGACAATAAATGAACTAAACACACCAATCATCACTAAAATAAATCGAAAGAATGCAGCAGCGTAGAAATTGCCGGTTGTACTGCCTTGCCCCATGATTATTAATGCTGTAACAGTAGCAAGCGTTGCAACGTGCTGTAATTTGAATTGGAATAACATAGCTATAAGTACAATTACTGTTGCACCCATTATAATGATATTATCTCCAAATAAGCTGACCATAATAACAGCTAAAAATGCACCAATCACGTTACCTTGGAACTGGTCTTTTATCGTCTTATAAGAGCGATAAACGCTCGGCTGCATTGCAACGATGGCACCAATACCAGCTACTGTCGGCATTCCTGCACTTTTTGGAAGCAGGGATGCAATCAACATCGCAAGTACAATAGCAATTCCGGTCTTAAATATTCTGGCACCTAATTTCAAATTTTTTGTGCTCCTTTTTACCTATTTATGAACGGATATATGATGAAATTTCTTTCAACAATATTAACGTATAATAAAGTTATACAATGATTAGTAACGAATTTCAAGTTTATTTCATTTGTGAAAAAGCATAGTCAGCAGCACGTAATGTTTCTTCGATATCTTCATCAGTGTGCTCTGTAGTTAAGAACCAAGCTTCAAATTTAGAAGGGGCTAAATTAATACCTTGATTCAACATTAGTTTGAAGAATTTAGCGAATGCATCGCCATCTGCGTTTTCTGCTTGATCATAATGCGTTACTTTTTCATCAGTAAAATAAAGTGTTAATGAACCGTAAACACGGTTGATTGTAGCAGTGATATCATGTTTGTCGATTAATTCATTTAGTCCATCTTCTAATTTTTTACCTAAACGGTCTAATTCTTCATAAACACCATCTTGTTCTAAGACTTCTAATAAAGCAATACCAGCCTTCATAGAAAGCGGATTTCCTGCCATTGTTCCAGCTTGGTATGCAGGTCCGAGAGGTGCGACTTGTTCCATAATATCTTGACGACCGCCGTATCCTCCGATCGGCAACCCGCCGCCTACAATTTTACCGAATGCAGTTAAGTCTGGATAAACGTTTAATAAATCTTGTGCTGCACCATAATGGAAGCGGAAGGCAGTAATAACTTCATCATATACCACTAAACCGCCATATTCATGGGTGATTTCATTTACAGCTTCTAAGAAACCAGGTTTAGGTTCTACCATTCCGAAGTTGCCGACAATTGGTTCTACAAGTACAGCAGCAACTTCATTACCCCAATGTTTCATCGCTTCTTTATAAGCTTCAATATCATTGAAAGGTACTGTAATGACTTCTTGAGCGACACTTTTAGGCACACCTGCTGAATCTGGAGAACCTAATTGAGAAGGACCGCTGCCTGCAGCAACTAATACTAAATCTGAATGTCCATGATAAGAACCAGCAAATTTAATGATTTTATTACGATTTGTATAAGCACGTGCTACACGAATTGTTGTCATGACTGCTTCAGTTCCTGAGTTTACAAAACGCATTTTTTTTAGTGAAGGTATTGCTTCACGTAATTTTTTCGCAAATTTAATTTCTAATTCAGTAGGTGTGCCGTATAAAACACCTTTTGCAGCTTGTTCTTGAATTGCTTTAGTAATGTGCGGATGCGCATGACCAGTAATAATCGGGCCGTATGCTTGCAGATAGTCAATATAACGATTTCCATCAACATCATATAAATATTGACCTTTACCTTCTTTCATAACGACAGGAGCACCGCCACCTACAGCTTTATATGAACGAGAAGGTGAATTGACACCTCCTAAAATGTATTCATCTGATAAGCTTTGAAGTCGTTCGCTTTCAGTAAATTCCATGATTTATCAACCTCTTTTAATTTAATATTTACGTCTCTTATCGTATCATATAATTAACTATAAGAAGAAGAAGGGTGAGCATATGTTAGAAAAAGGAGAAAAATTTCCAGAATTTGCATTAGAAAATCAAGATGGTGAAGTCATCACTAACGAAACATTAAAAGGTAAAAAAGCGATTCTTTATTTTTATCCAAGAGATAATACACCAGGTTGTACAACAGAGGCATGTGACTTCCGAGACAATATGGCGATGTTTAATGATTTAGATATTGCTGTATATGGTATAAGTGGTGATTCAAAGAAAAAACATCAAAATTTTATTGCTAAACATGATTTAAACTTTGACTTGCTTGTAGATGAAGATTATAAGTTGGCTGAACAAACAGGTGTTTATCAATTGAAGAAAAGTTTTGGGAAAGAATCTATGGGTATCGTAAGAACAACATTCGTAATTGATGAAAATGGTGTCGTAACACATGTTATAGAAAAAGTTAAAGTTAAGGAACAAATGGATCAACTAAAAGAGATGTTGGGGTGAGGAATTTGAAAGTTCTATCATTAAATAGATTAAAAGATGCTGAAAAAATGTTAGAAGAAACATTTCCTGAGATAGAGTTTGTGTTCCGTAAAAATATTGATGAAATAGATGAAGCGGATAAAAAAGATGCTGAAATAGTAATTGGATATAGTGGAAAAGCCGATCAAGCTTTCTTTGAAGAAATGCCAACGCTGAGATGGGTGGCTTGGTATGCTGCAGGTGTTAACAATCTACCTTTAGAGTATTTTAAAGAAAAAAGCATTTTGTTAACGAATGCTTCAGGTGTACATGCTAAGCAAATGAGTCAGTTTATCTTTGCGTATATATTGGATGATTATAAGAAAATGGCAGTTTCAAGACGTAATCAAGAAAATAGAGTTTACGATTCCAAGCTAACAGGAGAAAGAGTAGATGGACAAACTATTCTTCTACTAGGAACAGGAACAATACCTCAGCAAACTGCTCACTTAGCCCAAGCATTTGGGATGAATGTTGAAGGGGTAAATACATCTGGGCATTCAGTAAAAGATTTCGATAAAGTGTATCCAATAAAAGATTTAGATAAAGCATTACGTTCGGCTGATATTGTAGTAAATGTATTGCCTGAAACAAAAGACACTTATCATTTGTTAGGAAAAAAAGAATTTGAAACTATGAAAGATAGTGCATTGTTTATTAATGTAGGAAGAGGAACTATTACTTCAGAAAAGACATTGATAGAAGCACTGAATAATCATCAAATTCGCCATGCCTATGCAGATGTATTTGAAAATGAACCTTTAAACAGTGATAGTCCTTTATATGATGTTGAAAATATAACTATCACAGCACATATCACTGGGAATTATAGAGAGAATTTTAAAGATGCAAGTGAAATATTTATTAAGAACTTCAAACATTTTCTCAATGATGGAGATGTAGTTGAGAATAAAGTAGATTTAAATAAAGGTTATTAAGCAAAAAATTGTACAATCATTGACATTTCGCTATCTCAACCGTTATATTTATAGTAAGTAATAATTATTATTAAGTAGAAAGACGGTGGATTAGATGAGTGCAGAAATGGAATCTATTGAACATCAATTAGAGGACTCGATTGCATCTTTAAGAAATGCCGGAATCAGAATTACACCGCAAAGACAAGCTATCTTAAGATTTTTGATTTCAAGTGATACTCATCCAACTGCAGATGAAATTTATCAGGCACTGTCACCAGATTTTCCAAACATAAGTGTTGCGACAATTTATAATAACTTGCGCGTGTTTAAGAAAACAGGTATCGTCAACGAACTGACATATGGAGATGCATCTAGTCGCTTTGATTTTAATACGCATAATCATTATCACGTTATTTGTGAGAATTGTGGAAAGATCGTTGATTTCCATTATCCACAACTTCACGAAGTTGAACATTTAGCTCAGCACGTAACTGGTTTTAAAATATCTCATCATAGAATGGAGATTTATGGTTTATGTCCTGAATGTCAGGAAAAAGAAAGCCAATAATACTTTGAAACTAAATAACCGATTGTGTTTGAAAAGGCTGTAACTTTAAAAGTTCAGTCTTTTTTTCGTATATAAAGACATATGGATATATGAGTTTTAACATTGATTTAATAAAGAAGCGGGGGATTTTCTAATTGAATTAGATAATGCTATTGAATAAATACAACAAATTTGAAAGAACGTATATAACTTAATTACACAAAACACGGTAATTCTTTATAAATACAGGCAAACAATCACGCAATAGGTAATATTATACAAAAATTATTTAAGATAATTATTGACTCATTAACGGTATCTTGATATGATGAATAGGTCGTTGAAACGGCACAGTAAATTTAACATTGAGATTTAAAAAGTTGAATTAAAAACTTTAACAAAGTGTAAATTTTACTATTGATTCTCGCTTGCAAACATTATAAAATATTTATTGTTGAGAAAAACGAACGAGTTGAAACGAAAAAATAATTTAAAAAAGTTCTTGACTTGGTTTTCTCAAAGTGATATAATAGTTAATTGTAACGCGAAAAAAATGAACATTGAAAACTGAATGACAATATGTCAACGTTAATTCCAAATTAACAAACGTCTTAGGACGTTTTAAAACAAATTAGTTTTTATGAGCTAGTCAAACAAATCATAACTTTTATGGAGAGTTTGATCCTGGCTCAGGATGAACGCTGGCGGCGTGCCTAATACATGCAAGTCGAGCGAACAGATGAGGAGCTTGCTCCTCTGATGTTAGCGGCGGACGGGTGAGTAACACGTGGGTAACCTACCTATAAGACTGGAATAACTCCGGGAAACCGGGGCTAATGCCGGATAATATGCAGAACTGCATGGTTCTGCAATGAAAGACGGTTTTGCTGTCACTTATAGATGGACCCGCGCCGTATTAGCTAGTTGGTAAGGTAACGGCTTACCAAGGCAACGATACGTAGCCGACCTGAGAGGGTGATCGGCCACACTGGAACTGAGACACGGTCCAGACTCCTACGGGAGGCAGCAGTAGGGAATCTTCCGCAATGGGCGAAAGCCTGACGGAGCAACGCCGCGTGAGTGATGAAGGTCTTCGGATCGTAAAACTCTGTTATTAGGGAAGAACAAGTGCGTAGGTAACTATGCGCACCTTGACGGTACCTAATCAGAAAGCCACGGCTAACTACGTGCCAGCAGCCGCGGTAATACGTAGGTGGCAAGCGTTATCCGGAATTATTGGGCGTAAAGCGCGCGTAGGCGGTTTTTTAAGTCTGATGTGAAAGCCCACGGCTCAACCGTGGAGGGTCATTGGAAACTGGAAAACTTGAGTGCAGAAGAGGAAAGTGGAATTCCATGTGTAGCGGTGAAATGCGCAGAGATATGGAGGAACACCAGTGGCGAAGGCGACTTTCTGGTCTGCAACTGACGCTGATGTGCGAAAGCGTGGGGATCAAACAGGATTAGATACCCTGGTAGTCCACGCCGTAAACGATGAGTGCTAAGTGTTAGGGGGTTTCCGCCCCTTAGTGCTGCAGCTAACGCATTAAGCACTCCGCCTGGGGAGTACGGCCGCAAGGCTGAAACTCAAAGGAATTGACGGGGACCCGCACAAGCGGTGGAGCATGTGGTTTAATTCGAAGCAACGCGAAGAACCTTACCAAATCTTGACATCCTTTGACCGCTCTAGAGATAGAGTCTTCCCCTTCGGGGGACAAAGTGACAGGTGGTGCATGGTTGTCGTCAGCTCGTGTCGTGAGATGTTGGGTTAAGTCCCGCAACGAGCGCAACCCTTAAGCTTAGTTGCCAGCATTAAGTTGGGCACTCTAAGTTGACTGCCGGTGACAAACCGGAGGAAGGTGGGGATGACGTCAAATCATCATGCCCCTTATGATTTGGGCTACACACGTGCTACAATGGACAGTACAAAGGGCAGCGAAACCGCGAGGTCAAGCAAATCCCATAAAGTTGTTCTCAGTTCGGATTGTAGTCTGCAACTCGACTACATGAAGCTGGAATCGCTAGTAATCGTAGATCAGCATGCTACGGTGAATACGTTCCCGGGTCTTGTACACACCGCCCGTCACACCACGAGAGTTCGTAACACCCGAAGCCGGTGGAGTAACCTTTTAGGAGCTAGCCGTCGAAGGTGGGACGAATGATTGGGGTGAAGTCGTAACAAGGTAGCCGTATCGGAAGGTGCGGCTGGATCACCTCCTTTCTAAGGAGATATACGGAACAGTTTCAACAGAAACTGACGGATTAACGTGGCATATTGTATTCAGTTTTGAATGTTTATTCATTCATTTTAGATGGGCCTATAGCTCAGCTGGTTAGAGCGCACGCCTGATAAGCGTGAGGTCGGTGGTTCGAGTCCACTTAGGCCCACCATTTAAATTTAATACATGTATGGGGGCTTAGCTCAGATGGGAGAGCGCCTGCTTTGCACGCAGGAGGTCAGCGGTTCGATCCCGCTAGTCTCCACCATATAAGATTTAAATTGTACATTGAAAACTAGATAAGTAAGTAATAAATAGATTTTACCAAGCAAAACCGAGTGAATTAGAGTTTTAAAAGCTTTATTCATTTAAATGAATCGCTAGTAATCGATTTGCCGATGGCAAAGAAGATTACTCACATAATTAATAACGTGATTAAGTTATTAAGGGCGCACGGTGGATGCCTTGGCACTAGAAGCTGATGAAGGACGTTACTAACGACGATATGCTTTGGGTAGCTGTAAGTAAGCGTTGATCCAGAGATTTCCGAATGGGGGAACCCAGCACAAGTTATGTTGTGTTATCGACATGTGAATACATAGCATGTCTGAAGGCAGACGCGGAGAACTGAAACATCTTAGTACCCGCAGGAAGAGAAAGAAAACTCGATTCCCTGAGTAGTGGCGAGCGAAACGGGAAGAGCCCAAACCAATGAGCTTGCTCATTGGGGTTGTAGGACACTCTATATGGAGTTACAAAAGAATCGATTAGACAAACCGTACTGGAAAGTTGGACCAGAGAAGGTAAAAGTCCTGTAGTCGAAAATCGATTCTCTCCTGAGTGGATCCTGAGTACGACGGAGCACGTGGAATTCCGTCGGAATCCGGGAGGACCATCTCCCAAGGCTAAATACTCTCTAGTGACCGATAGTGAACCAGTACCGTGAGGGAAAGGTGAAAAGTACCCCGGAAGGGGAGTGAAAGAGAACTTGAAACCGTGTGCTTACAAGTAGTCAGAGCCCGTTAATGGGTGATGGCGTGCCTTTTGTAGAATGAACCGGCGAGTTACGATCTGATGCAAGGTTAAGCAGCGAATGCGGAGCCGCAGCGAAAGCGAGTCTGAATAGGGCGTTGAGTATTTGGTCGTAGACCCGAAACCAGGTGATCTACCCTTGGTCAGGTTGAAGTTCAGGTAACACTGAATGGAGGACCGAACCGACTTACGTTGAAAAGTGAGCGGATGAACTGAGGGTAGCGGAGAAATTCCAATCGAACTTGGAGATAGCTGGTTCTCTCCGAAATAGCTTTAGGGCTAGCCTCAAGTGATGATTGTTGGAGGTAGAGCACTGTTTGGACGAGGGGCCCTTCTCGGGTTACCGAATTCAGACAAACTCCGAATGCCAATCAATTTAACTTGGGAGTCAGAACGTGGGTGATAAGGTCCATGTTCGAAAGGGAAACAGCCCAGACCACCAGCTAAGGTCCCAAAATATATGTTAAGTGGCAAAGGATGTGATATTGCCCAGACAACTAGGATGTTGGCTTAGAAGCAGCCATCATTTAAAGAGTGCGTAATAGCTCACTAGTCGAGTGACACTGCGCCGAAAATGTACCGGGGCTAAACATATTACCGAAGCTGTGGACTGTCCTTCGGACAGTGGTAGGAGAGCGTTCTAAGGGCGTCGAAGCATGATCGCAAGGACATGTGGAGCGCTTAGAAGTGAGAATGCCGGTGTGAGTAGCGAAAGATGGGTGAGAATCCCATCCACCGATTGACTAAGGTTTCCAGAGGAAGGCTCGTCCGCTCTGGGTTAGTCGGGTCCTAAGCCGAGGCCGACAGGCGTAGGCGATGGATAACAGGTTGATATTCCTGTACCGCCAAGGATCGTTTTAAGCGATGGGGGGACACAGTAGGATAGGCGAAGCGTGCTGTTGGAGTGCACGTCCAAGCAGTGAGACTGAATAGTAGGCAAATCCGCTATTCTCAAGGTCAAGCTGTGATGGGGAGAGGAAACATGTTTTCCTCGAGTCGTTGATTTCACACTGTCGAGAAAAGCCTCTAGCTAGTGATTTGGCGCCCGTACCGCAAACCGACACAGGTAGTCAAGATGAGAATTCTAAGGTGAGCGAGAGAACTCTCGTTAAGGAACTCGGCAAAATGACCCCGTAACTTCGGGAGAAGGGGTGCTCTTTAGGGTTCACGCTCTGAAGAGCCGCAGTGAATAGGCCCAAGCGACTGTTTATCAAAAACACAGGTCTCTGCTAAACCGTAAGGTGATGTATAGGGGCTGACGCCTGCCCGGTGCTGGAAGGTTAAGAGGAGTGGTTAGCTTCTGCGAAGCTACGAATCGAAGCCCCAGTAAACGGCGGCCGTAACTATAACGGTCCTAAGGTAGCGAAATTCCTTGTCGGGTAAGTTCCGACCCGCACGAAAGGCGTAACGATTTGGGCACTGTCTCAACGAGAGACTCGGTGAAATCATAGTACCTGTGAAGATGCAGGTTACCCGCGACAGGACGGAAAGACCCCGTGGAGCTTTACTGTAGCCTGATATTGAAATTCGGCACAGCTTGTACAGGATAGGTAGGAGCCTTAGAAACGTGAGCGCCAGCTTACGTGGAGGCGTTGGTGGGATACTACCCTAGCTGTGTTGGATTTCTAACCCGCGCCATTTATCATGGCGGGAGACAGTGTCAGGCGGGCAGTTTGACTGGGGCGGTCGCCTCCTAAAGTGTAACGGAGGCGCTCAAAGGTTCCCTCAGAATGGTTGGAAATCATTCATAGAGTGTAAAGGCATAAGGGAGCTTGACTGCGAGACTTACAAGTCGAGCAGGGTCGAAAGACGGACTTAGTGATCCGGTGGTTCCGCATGGAAGGGCCATCGCTCAACGGATAAAAGCTACCCCGGGGATAACAGGCTTATCTCCCCCAAGAGTTCACATCGACGGGGAGGTTTGGCACCTCGATGTCGGCTCATCGCATCCTGGGGCTGTAGTCGGTCCCAAGGGTTGGGCTGTTCGCCCATTAAAGCGGTACGCGAGCTGGGTTCAGAACGTCGTGAGACAGTTCGGTCCCTATCCGTCGTGGGCGCAGGAAGTTTGAGAGGAGCTGTCCTTAGTACGAGAGGACCGGGATGGACATACCTCTGGTGTACCAGTTGTCGTGCCAACGGCATAGCTGGGTAGCTATGTATGGACGGGATAAGTGCTGAAAGCATCTAAGCATGAAGCCCCCCTCAAGATGAGACTTCCCAACTTCGGTTATAAGATCCCTCAAAGATGATGAGGTTAATAGGTTCGGGGTGGAAGCATAGCGATATGTGGAGCTGACGAATACTAATCGATCGAAGACTTAATCCAATTTCAAGTTTTGATTGGTTGAATTGATAATTACTTACTATCTAGTTTTGAATGTATAATCATTCTATTGTCTGGTGACAATGGCAAAGAGGTCACACCTGTTCCCATGCCGAACACAGTAGTTAAGCTCTTTAGCGCCGATGGTAGTCGGACTTACGTTCCGCAAGAGTAGGACGTTGCCAGGCAATAATAAAAATGGAGAATTAGCTCAGCTGGGAGAGCATCTGCCTTACAAGCAGAGGGTCGGCGGTTCGAACCCGTCATTCTCCACCATTTTAAATAGCCGGCCTAGCTCAACTGGTAGAGCAACTGACTTGTAATCAGTAGGTTGGGGGTTCAAGTCCTCTGGCCGGCACCATCTCAGAGCCATTAGCTCAGTTGGTAGAGCATCTGACTTTTAATCAGAGGGTCAGAGGTTCGAATCCTCTATGGCTCACCATTTGAATAGCGGGTGTGGCGGAATTGGCAGACGCACTAGACTTAGGATCTAGCGCCGCAAGGCGTGGGGGTTCGACTCCCTTCACCCGCATTTGCAGAAGTAGTTCAGCGGTAGAATACGACCTTGCCAAGGTCGGGGTCGCGGGTTCGAATCCCGTCTTCTGCTCCATTATTTTTGCCGGGGTGGCGGAACTGGCAGACGCACAGGACTTAAAATCCTGCGATAAGTGATTATCGTACCGGTTCGATTCCGGTCCTCGGCACCAATTAAATAATGCGCCCGTAGCTCAACTGGATAGAGCGTTTGACTACGGATCAAGAGGTTATGGGTTCGACTCCTATCGGGCGCGCTTTATTTCTACGGGAAGTAGCTCAGCTTGGTAGAGCACTTGGTTTGGGACCAAGGGGTCGTAGGTTCGAATCCTGTCTTCCCGATAACCTTAGATTAATATGGGGGCTTAGCTCAGATGGGAGAGCGCCTGCTTTGCACGCAGGAGGTCAGCGGTTCGATCCCGCTAGTCTCCACCATATTTATTATTTACAACATAACTTTACAATGGCGGTGTAGCTCAGCTGGCTAGAGCGTACGGTTCATACCCGTGAGGTCGGGGGTTCGATCCCCTCCACCGCCACTCATTATTAGTTGTAGAATTATATATTGGACCTTTAGCTCAGTTGGTTAGAGCTAACGGCTCATAACCGTTCGGTCGCAGGTTCGAGTCCTGCAAGGTCCATATAATTTTTTGGAGGAATACCCAAGTCTGGCTGAAGGGATCGGTCTTGAAAACCGACAGGGGCTTAACGGCTCGCGGGGGTTCGAATCCCTCTTCCTCCGCCATTATAATTTTATTACCGCGGGATGGAGCAGTTCGGTAGCTCGTCGGGCTCATAACCCGAAGGTCGGTGGTTCAAATCCGCCTCCCGCAATTTTATTATGTTTGGTCTCGTAGTGTAGCGGTTAACACGCCTGCCTGTCACGCAGGAGATCGCGGGTTCGATTCCCGTCGAGACCGCCATTATAATTTAATAGTAGTGGTTCAGTAGCTCAGTTGGTAGAGCAATGGATTGAAGCTCCATGTGTCGGCAGTTCGACTCTGTCCTGAACCACCATTTTAAGCCGGCCTAGCTCAACTGGTAGAGCAACTGACTTGTAATCAGTAGGTTGGGGGTTCAAGTCCTCTGGCCGGCACCATCTCTGGAGGGGTAGCGAAGTGGCTAAACGCGGCGGACTGTAAATCCGCTCCTTCGGGTTCGGCAGTTCGAATCTGCCCCCCTCCACCATCTTTTATTAATTAAATAGGGGCATAGTTCAACGGTAGAATAGAGGTCTCCAAAACCTTTGATGTGGGTTCGATTCCTACTGCCCCTGCCATGGCGACTGTGGTGAAGTGGTTAACACATCGGATTGTGGTTCCGACATTCGTGGGTTCGATTCCCATCAGTCGCCCTTTAATATTAATGGGCTATAGCCAAGCGGTAAGGCAACGGACTTTGACTCCGTCACTCACTGGTTCGAATCCAGTTAGCCCAGTTACTTTGGCGGCATAGCCAAGTGGTAAGGCCAAGGTCTGCAAAACCTTTATTCACCGGTTCAAATCCGGTTGCCGCCTCCATGAAATTTGCGGGAGTAGTTCAACTCTTAGAACACGTTCCTTCCCGGAACGAGGTATAGGTGTAAATCCTATTTTCCGCTCCATAAATTATGCGGGAGTATTTCAACTTTCAGAATTCATTCCTTCCCGGAATGAGGTATAGGTGCAAATCCTATCTTCCGCTCCATGAAATTTGCGGGAGTAGTTCAACTCTTAGAACACGTTCCTTCCCGGAACGAGGTATAGGTGTAAATCCTATCTTCCGCTCCATATTATGCCGGCGTGGCGGAATTGGCAGACGCGCGGGACTCAAAATCCCGTTCCAGTCAATGGAGTGTCGGTTCGACCCCGACCGCCGGTACTGAAAGAATAATACAACGTATTGTTCGAAAAGCAGAAACGTTATCTTGTATAGCGTTTCTGCTTTTTTTATGACTAATTATAGATATTGAAAATTTACATTGTAGCACGTGTTAGTTTGTTATAGAATATTATACATAGTTTAAGAACGGAGGAAATATTAATTACTCATGGCTAAATCAAAAGTATTTTTCAGTAATATTTTGAATGCTGTAGGTGCAGGAGTAGTCATTGCTTTATTGCCTAATGCATTGCTAGGTGAGCTTTTAAAATTTTTTAAAGATGGAAATCAATACTTAGAAGTTATTTATCAAATTGTTATCGTTATACAATCATTTATGGCATTTATTATCGGAGTTTTAGCAGCTCATCAGTTCAAATTTAATGGTGCTGGAGCTACTATGATCGGAACTTCAGCAATGATCGGGTCGGGTGCTGTTGTAATTAGCAAGCAAGGAATTGCCTTAAAGGGTATCGGCGACATTATTAATATTATTGTTGTAGTCATTATTGCGTGTTTATTATTCTTGATATTATCAGGTAGACTAGGTTCTCTTGAAATGATTTTACTTCCTGTGATTATACCCGTTGTTTCAGGTTTTATAGGTTTGATAACTTTACCTTATATTTCACATATAACGAAAGCAATTGGAAGTTTAATTAATTCATTTACGGAATTGAATCCTTTATTAATGAGTATTTTGATTTCTATAACATATTCACTATTAATGGTTACACCGATTTCATTAGTGGCAATTGCTACAGCTATCGGTTTAACCGGCTTAGGAAGTGGGGCAGCGAATTTAGGTATCGTGGCTTCTTGTATTACTTTCTTATGGGGTTCACTGCGTGTTAATAAATTAGGAGTTAATCTTATCCTCATCATCGGTGCAGCGAAAATGATGATTCCAGTTTATTTCAAACATTTAATTATTGCTATACCTTTGATATTAAATGGACTGATTACTGGAATTATTGCATACGTATTAAAAGTACAGGGAACACCTATGTCAGCAGGTTTTGGTTATACAGGCTTAGTAGGTCCTATTAATGCATTTTCTCGTATGCAAGGAGATCCAACTACGAATATCATTTTATTGGCTTTTGGCTACTTTATAATACCGTTTGTATTAGGTTTCTTAGTTCATCAATTATGTAAAAAAGTTATTCCTGGCTATAATGATGATATTTATAAATTTGAATTGCCTAAAGATTAGTTACGAAGTTGCCCATCTGTTTTTGCAGATGGGCTTTTTTATGTGAATATCTTAATACTACTAAATTTCAGAAAATTTAAAAATTATTATTGCATATTAATACGTTTATATGTATAATAATTCTGTAACCAGGAGGGGTGTAAATATGATAAGTAATAAATTATTTAAAACATTGGTAACCGTAACTTGTTTGCTTTTATCATTTGCTTTAGTTTTCGGAAGTTTAGGATCAAAAGTAAACGCAGCTGTACAAGATAAAACATGGGAGGAAATTAAAAAGAGAGGAGTATTGAAGGTAGGATTGTCAGCTGATTATGCACCATTAGAATTTGAAAGCCATAAAAATGGCAAACGTGAATATGTAGGAATAGATATAGATATTGCTAAAAAAATTGCAAAAGATAATGGATTAAAATTAGAAATTGTGAATATGAACTTTGATAGTTTGTTAGGTGCTTTAAAGACTGGGAAAATAGATATGATTATTTCAGGAATGACGCCCACACCAGAGCGTAAAAAAGAAGTAGACTTTTCTGATTCATATTTAAAATCTGGACAGACTATGGTCGTAAAAAAGACAAATATCGATAAGTACAAATCTTTAAAGGACTTTGCAAATAAACGTATAGGTGCTCAAAAGCAAACAACACAAGAAGAGCTTGCAAAAAATGAAATCGAAAATGCAGATATTCAATCAATGACACGTTTGCCAGAAGTAATTATGGCTTTAAAAAGCGGAAAAACAGATGGCGCCATTATTGAAGGACCTGTCGCTGAAGCGTATTTACAACAAAATCCTGAACTAGGATTTGCAAAAGTAAAATTTTCAGAGCCTGATAAAGACACTTGCATCGCTTTACCTAAAGAATCACCTATTTTTTTAGATAAATTAAATACTTCAATTAAAGATATCAAAGATAAAGGATTAATAACTAAATATAAAGAATCAGCAGCACAAGCCATGGAAGATGACGGTAGCTTCTTTACAAAATACAGTTCATTTTTTATAACAGGTATTAAAAATACAATTTTAATATCAATTATAGGCGTTGTATTAGGAGCAGTGTTTGGAGCAATCCTTGCATTGATGAAATTAAGTTCATTTAAACCGTTAAAATGGTTAGCAACTGTTTATATTGAATTTATTAGAGGTACACCATTGCTTGTTCAAGTATTTTTAGTATTCTTTGGTACAACTGCAGCATTAGGATTGGATATATCAGCAATGATATGCGGGATGATTGCCATGGTTATTAACTGTGCAGCCTATATTGCTGAGATTATTAGAGCAGGTATCAATGCGGTGGATAAGGGACAAACTGAAGCAGCCAGAAGTTTAGGGCTGGGTTATGGCCAAACGATGAAAACAATTATTTTACCTCAGGCAATCAAGAATATTTTGCCGGCATTAGGTAATGAATTTGTCACTGTTATTAAAGAGTCATCAATTGTATCTGTAATTGGTGTCAGTGAAATTATGTTTAATGCGCAAGTAGTTCAGGGTGCATCTTTTGATCCATTTACACCTTTATTAGTTGCAGCAATTTTATACTTCATTTTGACATTTGTCTTATCAAGAGTGATGTATTTCTTTGAAGGGAGAATGAAAGTCAGTGATTAATATAAAACAACTTAAAAAGAGTTTTGGAACAAATGACGTGTTGAAAAATATCAATTTAAATGTAGAAAATGGAGAAGTAGTCGCAATAATTGGACCATCAGGCGGAGGGAAAAGTACTTTACTAAGATGCATAAACTTATTAGAACAGCCTGATAGTGGGGAAATTATTTTTGAAGGAGATAATATTTTAAATAAAAATATAAGTTTGAATCATTTACGTCAAAAAATGGGAATGGTTTTTCAAAACTTTAATCTTTTCCCTCACAAAACTGTAAAAGAAAACATCATGTTAGCACCGCAATTATTAAAAAAGAATGATACTGCATCATTAAAATCAGAAGCAGAAGAATTACTGAAAAAAGTTGGCTTAGAAGATAAAGGTGACAGCTATCCTTCACAACTTTCTGGCGGTCAAAAACAAAGGGTAGCAATTGCACGTGCTTTAGCAATGCACCCGGATGTACTGTTATTTGATGAACCTACATCAGCGCTTGATCCTGAAGTAGTAGGTGATGTATTGCATGTTATGAAAAAATTGGCAAAAGAAGGTATGACAATGGTGGTTGTAACACATGAAATGAACTTCGCACGTGACGTAAGCGATAAAGTTATATTTATGGCGGACGGTGTTGTAGCAGAATATGGAACTCCAACAGAAATATTTGAAAACCCAAAAAATGAAAGAACAAAACAATTCTTACAACGTGTGCTTAATTAAATATTGATAAAGCTTTTCTTAGACTGTTGTGTTAAAATACAAAATGGACGATTTAAATGGAGGCACTATGTTGGATTATAAACAATTAAAAAAAGATATTATTGAATATGCCTATCAAATTGGAATTGACAGCATAGGATTTACAACAGCAGACCCATTTGATGAATTAAAGCAAAAATTAGTAGATTATCATGCCAAAGGTTATGCATCAGGATTTGAAGAATCTGATATTGATTTACGTGTAAATCCCAAGTTATCAATGCCCACAGTACGATCAATAATTGCAATTGCCGTAGGTTATCCCAATAAATTAAAAGGTGCTCCGCGCAGTGTCAGAGGAGATCGCAGAGGCATGTTTGCAAGAGCATCATGGGGACAAGACTATCACACTATTATGCGAAAACGATTGGATAAACTGGCTGAATATATAAAAACGCGAGTTCCTGATGTTGAAATGATGTCAATGGTTGATACAGGCGTTTTATCAGACAGAGCAGTTGCAGAAAGAGCAGGATTGGGTTATACAGGAAGAAATGGTTTTGTAATTAATCCTGACTTAGGTACGTGGACATATTTAGGAGAAATGCTAGTCAGCATTCCTTTTGAACCTGATGATCCGCTTTTAGACAGTTGCGGTGATTGTACAATTTGTGTGGATCGATGTCCGACAGGCGCACTAGTCGGAGATGGTCAATTAAATAGTCAAAAATGTATCAGTTTTTTAACACAGACAAAAGGTTATCTTCCAGATGAATATCGTTCTAAAATTGGTAATAGGCTTTATGGATGTGATACTTGCCAACAAGTATGCCCTAGAAACCGCGGTATCAATACAGAACACGATGATATTGTTTTAGAACCTGAGATTTTAAAGCCGAGACTCATACCTTTATTGCAAATGAGTAATAAAGAGTTTAAAAATACGTATGGCCATTTAGCAGGCGCTTGGAGAGGCAAAAAGCCGATTCAACGTAATGCAATTATTGCCTTAGCGCATTTTAAAGAAGAAACAGCTATACCAGAATTAAAAGAAGTAGCAATTAATGATCCCCGGCCTATGATACGTGGTACTGCATATTGGGCAATTGGACAAATTGCAGGGGAAACTGAGCGAGACTTTATTGAACAGCATTTAGCAGATGAGCTTGATGAAGTTCAAGAGGAAATGGTAAAAGGATTAGAAAAGAGGAATTAAGTTAAAATGACAAATCATGTCGTATTATTTCAACCAGAAATTCCTGCTAATACAGGAAATATAGCAAGAACTTGTGCAGGTACAAATACACATTTACATCTTATTAAACCTTTAGGATTCAGTACAGATGATAAAATGTTAAAACGTGCAGGTCTTGATTATTGGGAGCATGTTAATATTACTTATTATGAAAATATCGAACAGTTTTTTGACCAAACAGATGGACATTATTATTTAATCACTAAATTCGGTTCTACTACTTTTACGGATTTTGATTATTCAAATCCAGAAGAGGACCATTATTTTGTTTTTGGACGTGAAACAACAGGTTTGCCAGATTGGGTAAAAGAAAAATATCATGATACGGCTTTAAGAATTCCCATGAACGATCACATTCGTTCATTGAATTTATCAAATACAGCAGCCATTTTAGTTTATGAAGCTTTAAGACAGCAAAATTATCCAGGTATGCATTAAGAATTAACGCGATATTAGTGAAATTAAATAATGATATCGGTATAATTAAGATGAACATCGAAATTATTCTGAGGGTTTATATATAAATTCTGCAGGGTATTACAAATATCAATGGGTATACTTAAATATATGGGATATTATAATCCCATTTCAGTAAGAAGGAATTTCTATGATTCCTAATCTTTATATTGAAAGTATACATTGAAACAATATACTAACTGAGAACAATTAGAGGAGTGTACATTTATGGCAATGAACTTTAAAGTATTTCCATCAGCAGATACAACTGCACGCTATGCTGCAGATATAATTAGAAAACAATTCAATAATAATCCTACAACAATTATGGGTGTACATTTAGCAGATGATAATGCACCTGTACTTGAAGATTTAAAACAAAACGTTTTAAGACACCCAGTGGATTTTAGTCAAATTAACATTTTTGATTATGATGATAACAAGTCATATTATGAAACTCTAGGTGTTCCTGCAACTCAAATTTATGAATTATCTTATAATGATAATCCAGTTGAAAAGATTGAAGAAAATATCAAATCTAAAGAAAACAAAGCAAAATTCACAATGCAAGTTTTATCAATTAATAGCAAAGGTGAATTAGATGTGTCTGTTAAAACTGGACTTATGCCAGCGAGAGAAATTGTCCTTGTAATTACAGGTGCTGAAAAAGCAGAACTTGTTAAAAAATTATATGAAGAAAATGGCAACTCTAGTTATGTTCCTTCAGACTTAAAAGCACACCGTATGGTTAACGTTCTTTTAGATGAAGCTGCAGCAGAAGGTTTGCCTGAAGATGTACGCCAGTATTTTACTGAACGCTTTGCATAAAACATTATAATTATAAAGTGGTGATTTTCCGACAAAGTACTTGGTGTTTCTTAACCAATTACTTGTCGGATTTTTGTTTGTTTTTATTGCGTAATTCATATATATTTTAAGAAGTGATTATTTATAGAAAGGATAAATTAAAGTAATGCAGAATTTACATAAACATTGGAAACTATTAATGATATTGACAGTGATAGTTGGTTTTTTATCAATTAAGGGTTTTCCTATTGCATTAGGCGCACTCTATTTACCAGTTTTATTCCGTGTAGTTAAATTACAAATGAACTTATCTAAGGGTCTTATCAATGAAAGAGATCCTCAAATGTTTATAAAAAGTAATCAAAAAGGTGTAATTATCAGCGTTGTGTGCTGTATAGCAGTTACTTTTATCTTAATGAAAGGAATAAGTGATTTTTATGCTGGGTTAACTGGTATTTTAGGCACTCTCATAGCAATCAGTCCAGTAACATTAGTCATAAGCATCATATTATATATTCTTTCTGCTATTGCTGTTATACAAGCAGTTAAACTGCATTTTGGTAATAACAAAATAGTAGACTGAAAAACTGCTGAGTGAGAGACGTAAAAGTTTCTGCTCAGTTTTTTTGTTACATAATGCCATTTTCAGAGAATTTTGAACCATAAATGAAAGCGTTAACGTTATAGAGATTTTAATATAAATAATTTAATGCTATACTGAAATTAAATATCACTCATAAAGGGGAGAAAAGTCAAATGTCAGTAAGAATTGAACATGATACTTTTGGAGAAATCGAAGTACCCGGCGATAAATTTTGGGGTGCTCAAACAGAACGAAGCAAACGTAATTTCCCAGTTGGAAAAGAACGTATGCCGATTGAAGTGGTTTATGGGTTTGCACAATTAAAACGTGCAGCGGCTTTGGCAAACTATGATTTAGGTAAATTAAGCGAAGCTAAAAAAGAGGCAATTGTATTTGCTTGCGACCGTGTTATCAAAGGGGAACTAGATGAACACTTCCCGCTAGTTGTATGGCAAACAGGAAGCGGTACACAAAGTAATATGAACGTAAACGAAGTGGTCAGCTATGTAGCAAATGACTATTTGAAAAAGCACGGTAGTGAAGAAACAGTTCACCCGAATGATGATGTGAATAAATCTCAAAGTTCAAATGATACTTTCCCAACTGCTATGCATATTGCTTTATACCATGAAATTGAATCAAATCTTGAACCAGCATTAAAACAACTTCGTGATACTTTCGAGAAAAAAGAAAAAGATTTCCACGATATTATTAAAATCGGTCGTACGCATTTACAAGATGCAACACCGATTCGTCTAGGTCAAGAAATCAGTGGTTGGCGTTATATGTTAGATAAATGTGATGAATTATTAAAAGAATCTAAAGCGCATTTATTAAACTTAGCAATTGGCGGTACTGCTGTAGGTACAGGTATCAATGCACATCCTGAATTTGGTGACCGTGTTGCTGAAAAAATTAGAGAAAATACAGGTTATCCTTTTGTATCGTCAGAAAATAAATTCCATGCATTAACTGCACATGATGAAGTCGTACAATTACATGGTTCATTAAAAGCATTAGCTGCTGACTTAATGAAAATTGCAAATGATGTACGTTGGTTAGCTTCTGGTCCTCGTGCTGGACTTGCTGAAATCAGTATTCCAGAAAACGAACCAGGTTCATCTATCATGCCAGGTAAAGTAAACCCTACACAGTGTGAAATGTTAACAATGGTGGCAGTTCAAGTAATGGGTAATGATACAGTTGTAGGTATTGCAGCATCTCAAGGTAACTTTGAGTTGAATGTATTCAAACCTGTTATTATGAATGATACATTACAATCAATTTATCTTTTAGCAGATGGTATGAGAACATTTGACGAAAATTGTGCTCAAGGCATCGAACCGATTGAAGAAAATATCGATCAATATTTAAATCGTTCATTAATGCTTGTTACAGCATTAAATCCACATATTGGTTATGAAAAAGCAGCTTCAATTGCAAAAAATGCACACAAAAAAGGTATTACTTTAAAACAATCTGCAATTGATTCAGGTTATTTAACTGAAGAACAATTTGACGAATGGATTAAACCAGAAAACATGGTTGAACCTAACGCTTAATCAACATTAATAGAAGCCGTGCTCTTTTGAGGAGAGCACGGCTTCTTTGTTATTTTTCATCATCTAATGAAACTGAAATTTTTTCTTTTGTCAGTGGGTGTGTAAATTCAATTTGGTGACTATGCAGTTGCAATTGTCTTAATTTAGAATCTCCATAGAGCGGATCACCTAAAACAGGGTGACCAATGGCTGCAAGGTGGACACGAATTTGATGTGTACGTCCTGTATCGAGTTTAATATCTAATTCGCACTCATTTTCTTTAATCATTCTAGAATCTAAAATATGTGTAATTGCATGTTGACCAGTTGGTGAAACACGACGACGATTTGAATGGAATTTATCTTTCCCAATCGGTTTATCAATTGTCTGTGGTTTTAATGGCAATTGACTTTTGACACGTGCTTTATAAATTCTAGAAATTTGGTTATCTTCTAACATACGATCTAATAACTTTTTCATTAATGGGTTTTTAGCTACGATTAAAAGTCCAACAGTTTCTTGGTCTAAACGGTGAATAGGTTCTGCATACTCGCTATCAAGTGTATAAATAACATGATTCATTAAAGTGTTGCTTTCTTTTAAATCATTAGGATGTGTTTTAACACCTTTAGGTTTTTTAATAATAGCAATGTCATTGTCCTCATAGAATATTTCGGCATAACGATAACTTGGCAGATAATTACTTTTTTCATCAGGAGTCGGAATAAATGCAGTATCACCTGTATGCACTTTATCCGTTAATTTTGCTTCGTCATTATTGATTTTGATTTCTTTTGACATATTTAGTTGATGTAATTCTTTTTTAGGTAATTTAACATCTTGAAAAATTTCTCGTAAAGAATAGTTATTATATTGTTCAGGTACTTTAAATTCCATATTTTCCTCCCTCAATCATTACTTCCTATCATAACACAATTTGACTTTTTAAAGAGCGATGAAACAATAGAATACTATCGTTCACAGTTTTTAGAATGTATAATGAAATAAAGTTGTTTTACGAGAGGGATGAGCAGATGGTTAAACCTACACGTCTAGCATTACTAAAGGAAATAGCTGAATATTTGAATGAAGAGACTGAAATCTATGCGATGATGCATGGTGCTTTAAAACGTTTAATCGAAGGCAGTTCTTTTTCTACAGGCTGGATTTTCTTTATCAATGCAGAGGGTATTCAAGAAATGGTTGCAGATTACCATCTTCCTCAATCGCTTATGAAGGAAGATTGCAAAAGTATGAATGAAGGGACATGCTGGTGCGTACAAGCTTATAATAGTCAGCGTTTGACGAAGGCATCTAATATTATTCATTGCTCGAGAATTAGTGCTGCAAATAAGAAATACCATAATGAATCAGAAGGTATCACGCATCATGCTACAGTGCCGCTGAAATCTGGTGATGAAAAATTTGGTTTGTTGAATGTTGCGTCACCATTTACAGAAAAATATTCAGAAGAGGATTTAGAACTGCTTGAATCTGTTGCTTTTCAAATTGGTTCAACAATTAAGCGTATTGAGTTGACAAATCAAGAAAAAGAAGCGGCAAGACTTAATGAACGAAACCGTTTGGCACGTGATTTACATGATTCTGTCAATCAGATGTTATTTTCACTAAAAATAACAGCACATGCTGCTTATGGAATGACGAATGAACCTATTGCTAAAAAAGCGCTTCAAACTATTGAAACGACCAGCCAACAAGCTGTTAATGAAATGCGTTCATTGATTTGGCAATTGAAACCAGTAGGTTTAGAACATGGTCTTGTAAGTGCGGTTAAACGGTATTGTGAACTGATAGGTGTGCAGCCGGAAATACAGGTTGAAGGCCTCATCAATTTATCTAGCAGTATTGAAGAACATGTTTATAGAATTGTGCAAGAAGCGGTAAACAATATAAAAAAACATGCGCAAACAGACCAAGTTAAAATTAAGTTGATTCAAAAGAATAATAACTTTACTGTGAAAATAAGTGACCAAGGAACAGGGTTTAATTCTGAATTTATAAGTGAAGAATCTCATGGTATACACAACATGAAACAAAGAATTAAACAAATTCATGGTCAACTCGATATACAATCTACAATAGGAAAAGGAACGCTTATAATTATGGAGATTCCTGTGATTAGAATAGATAAGGAGTAAGAACAATGGCAAATCGCGTAACATTAATAGATGATCATTATATCGTTAGACAAGGTTTAGAATTTTTAATTTCAACTATAGATAACCTGATTGTTGAAGGTTCCTATTCAAATGGAAAGCAATTTTTTGAAGATTTACATGCTCAAAAAATTCTGCCTGATATTGTACTTTTAGATCTTGTTATGCCTGAAATGAACGGCATAGAAGTAACTGAAAAATTAAAAAAAGAATTTCCATCTATTAAAATTTTAGTTTTGACAAGTTATGCAGATGATGAACATGTTATTTCAGCAATTAATAAAGGCGCAGACGGATATGAAATGAAAGATGTAGAGCCAGATGAACTCATTCAATCTATACATAAAGTGTTAGAAGGTAATAAAATAATCCATCCTGAAGTGCAAAAGGTTATAGAAGATGTGGCAAAGAAACCACATCATATAAACAAACTATCTAATAGAGAAACCGAAGTCTTAAAAGAAATGGCTAAAGGTAAAACGAATAAAGAAATTGCAGAAGCGTTATATGTTTCTGAAAAAACTGTAAAGACACATGTCAGTCATATTTTTTCGAAATTACAAGTTACAGATAGAACGCAAGCTGCAATTTATGCAATGGAAAATAAATTAATTTGATTTTTATTGATACGTGTTCAATATGCAACGATACAGCATTTGTGTACACGTATTTTATTTGTGAATAATTTTACAAATAAAATACCATTTTCTTTTTCTGAAAAATCTGATTATAATATACTTAAAGGATTTTAAGGGGGGATGGAAAATGAAAAGTAAACACTTAACGTTAAACATCGTGATTGCACTTATTTTAGGGATTGTTATTGGTTCTATATGTGATATTTTTTCGCAATCTGGTACAGTTAAATTCATTGACCAATATTTCTTTAATACTGTAGGTCAAATATTCTTAAACTTAATCTTTATGCTAGTAGTACCAGTAGTTTTTGTTTCCATTGTTTTAGGAGTCGTCGGAGTGGGAGATCCAAAATTATTAGGAGGAATAGGATTAAAGACACTTATTTTCTTCTTATGTACGACAGCAATAGCTATCACAATTGCTATACTTTTAGCCTTGGCAGTAAAACCAGGTGCTGGACATTCTGATTTAATGAAAAGTGCGGATGTATCCTCTTATCAAAAAACTTTGGATAAGCAGAATGAAGGGGCAGAAGCACCTGCTAAACAAACTTTTGATCAAACATTAATTAATTTATTCCCGAAAAACCCGATTGAAGCAATGACACAAGGAAATATGCTTCAAGTTATTACTTTTTCAATATTTATAGGAATAGGGATTATGGTAATGGGTGAAAAAGCGCTCATTGTTAAACAATTTTTCGAACAATTTAATGATGTACTAATGTATATCATTTCAATGATCATGACTGTTTTTGCTCCAATTGGGACATTCTGTTTAGTTGCACATGCCTTTACTGGAGCTGGATTAGGTGCCATTAAGCAATTAGGATTATATTTCATTGTAGTACTTGTAGCACTAATCCTGCATTTCTTTCTTATTTATGGTGGGACAATTAAATTCTTGGCTAAAGATAGCCCGATTAAATTCTTTAAAGGATTTATTCCTGCAATTACAATTGGGTTCGGCGGTTCTAGTTCAAATGCTGCATTACCAGTTTCAATGGAATGCACGAAAAAAATGGGAGTACGACCGGAGATTGCTTCATTTGTACAACCATTAGGTGCAACAATAAATATGGATGGTACAGCAATAATGCAAGGGGTTGCAACAATATTTATTGCTCAAATATCAGGTGCTCAATTATCAATTGTACAAATTTTGACAGTTATTGTGATAGCAGTTGTAGCAAGTATTGGTACAGCAGGTGTACCAGGAGTCGGACTTATCATGCTTGCTATGGTTTTAACTGCAGTAGATTTAAATCCAGCTGCGATTGGTATTATAATTGGTATTGACAGACTGTTAGATATGACGAGAACAGCAGTTAATATAACGGGGGATGCTGCTTGTGCATTCATGATTTCTAAACAAGAGGACAGAAAGCTTGCTAAAAAAGCAAATTAACATTTAAGACTAAGATGCAGTTATAAACTGTACCTTAGTATTTTTTGTTGGTTAAATTTAATGAGGTTTAAAACTCCTTTTTTAAGGTAAAATTAAATTAAAATAAAAAAATGACTTGAAAAAATGTCGATATTCGCCATAATAGAGAATGAAGTACTTACCCCTTTACATATCAATAAAATAGAGAGATTAACAGCATATGTAATTTAAATGGGAAACATAAAAGATATGTTTGATAATTCAGGCAATTTCGGCTTTAATGAAATACGTTAAAAAATACGTATTCACTCTTTTAATTTTGTTGATTTTGTATTAAGATGTAATTTGTGTTTCAAGAAATGTGTATAATTGCAATTTCTTGTGTCCGGTGAAATTTCACAATAGAAAGGTAGATAATATAATGGATAGACAAAGTTTTACAGATTTAATTCAAACAAAGTTCAAGATGGTTAGAATAGAAGCAGGTTATACACAAGATACAATGGCTCAAACTATCGGCTTATCAAAGAAAACACTTGTTCAAATTGAAAAAGAGCGTGTGTTGCCGAACTGGACAACTTGTGTGTCGATTTGTGCATTATTCAGAGATTCAGATGTTTTGAACAGCACATTCGGTTGTGATCCATTAGAAATAGTACAAACAATTTCAAGAAATCATTGTGCATATCCTAAACATCCAACTACTAGCGATATCTATTGGAATACATTAGATTCTCGCAACGGATATATCTTACAAAGCAATAAAGTAAGTGAAATCTACCGTGTCTTGAACCAAGATAAACAACCTATTTTCGGAACTTCTAAATTAAGAGAAGCAGAAACATACTTTGGAAGAATTTCTAAAGACGAATTAGTTCATGCTTAAGACTTGTTTTGAATAAGTTATAACAGAATCTCACAGTGAGATTAATATACTTAATCCATAGATAAGTAAGTAATAAAAAGATTGATGGCTACAGAAGGTCATCAATCTTTTTTTGCGATTTTAAAATTATGCTCGTAATCAAAAATGCGGTAAAATATATTGTACGAATGTTTTTTAAAAGGAGATACGAAAATGCATGCATTTTTAGTCATATTATTTATGATTGTAATAGGTGCGTTGATTGGCGGAATAACTAATATTATTGCAATTAAAATGTTGTTCCATCCACAGCGTGCTTATCATATTGGTAAATGGCGTATTCCATTTACACCAGGTTTAGTACCTAAAAGAAGAGAAGAAATTGCTTATAAAATTGGTAATGTCATAGAAGAACATCTCATTACTGAATCTTTAATTAAAGAAAAAATCAGCTCTCTAAGTGCACGTGAAGCTATTGAAAGTTTTATTACTCAACAAATCCAAAAGCTGAAAAAAGATAATGCGACATTGCAAAATTTTGCTGGTTATTTTGGAATCGATTTAGCTAAAACTGCCGAAGACAAATTAAGCAATCTAATAGATGAAAAATTAGCACAGTATTATCAAGATCATAATCAAGAGCCGCTAAAATCATTGATTCCTTCAGAACTAGAAGTGGAACTTGATGAAAAAATTGAAGCACTAACACCGTTATTATGTGATCGTGCAAGAATTTACTTATCATCGGCTAAAGGGGAACAAGATATCTATAATATGCTTGATACATTTTTTGCTGAAAAAGGTAAAATTATCGGCTTATTACAGATGTTTATGACAAAAGAAAATATTGCAGAACGTATTCAAATGGAATTGATTCGTTTAACTAACCACCCAAAAGCACGTGAAATAGTTGCACAGTTAATTAACAATGAGTATATGACGTTAAAAAATAAATCTTTAGGTGGAGTAGTTAGCCCAGAACAATTCAATAATATTAAAGAGAAATTCACGCCGCTAATATTATCTTATGCTGATATTTCTGCTAGAGTAAACCAACCAATAAAAGATTTGGCTCCAAGTATAGTAAAATATGCTGAACAACACGCCGCAACTTGGACAACAAACTTGATTGTAGAAAAAGCCGCAGAACATCTTTCTTCAATTATGAAACAAGTCAATTTAAGCGGAATTGTGGAAGAACAAATAAATTCGTTTGATTTAGACTATATTGAAAGATTAATCATTGAAATAGCGAATAAAGAATTGAAATTGATTATGCTTCTCGGTTTCTTATTAGGCGGAATCATTGGTTGCTTACAAGGAATTATTGCTTTATTTGTTTAAAGAGCTCAAATAGAGGAATGTAAACAGTAAGAGTCGTAATTAAAAAGTGTTTAATATTAAAATGCTTGCCTACAATGACTAAATGTTTCGACAGTTGTCGCGATTTATGTTATTGTAATGACGGCGTAGTTACACAAATGTTAAGGAGTGAGTTTAAATGGCAGTAAATTTACAAGAACATGCACACAAACTAGAAGATGCGTTAAGAAATAGCGAAGAATATAAAGCAATCAAAGATGCATACGACAAAGTTAAAGCGCATGAAGAATCTAAAAAATTATTCGATGAGTTCCGTGAAACTCAATTGAAATTCCAACAAATGCAAATGCAAGGCGAACAAATCGAAGAAGAAGATTTGAAAAAAGCCCAAGAACAAGCTCAAGCAATTGAAAAAGATGAAAATATTGCTGAATTAATGGCTGCAGAACAACAAATGAGCCAAGTATTCCAAGAAATCAACCAAATTATTGTTAAACCATTAGACGAAGTTTACGCTGACTAATTTAACAATCAGGTTGTAGTTAAAAACTGCTGAACAATTTGTTCAGCAGTTTTTTTATACTTTTTTAAGCCGTATGTTCTTTAGACTACTATGTTTAAAATATGGTAAAATAAAGTGATACTTTTATTCACAAACTATAATTTTTACATAAAAGTGCCGTATAAAAAAAGAAATTTATCTCAAAAGGGGATTTTCGACATATGGTGAAATTTATTCATTGTGCAGATTTGCATTTAGACAGTCCATTCAAATCACATTCGCATTTAAGCCCTAATATTTATGAAGATGTTAAGAAAAGTACATATGAAAGCTTTAAGTCAATTATCGACCATGCTTTGCGTGAAGAGGTCGATTTTATTGTGATTGCAGGTGATTTATTTGATAAAGAGAACCGTTCATTAAGAGCAGAAGTCTTTTTAAAAGAACAATTTGAAAGACTAGAAAAAGAACAAATATTTGTATATATCAGTCATGGTAATCATGATCCATTATCAGAACTGATTACGACTGAATGGCCAGCAAAAGTTTCAGTTTTTGATAAAAATGTTGAAACATACCAAACGATTACTAAGCATGGTGAAAAAATCCTACTACATGGATTCAGTTATCAAAACGATGAAAGTTATGAAAATAAGCTAGATGAATATCCATCTAGTCAAGGTGAAAAAGGCATGCACATCGGAGTATTGCACGGTACTTATAGTAAAACATCAGATAATCATAGATACACTGAGTTTCTGTTAGAAGATTTGAATACAAAATTATATCATTACTGGGCATTAGGACATATTCATGAACGTTCACAGCTGAATGATATGCCCCCAATTTTTTATCCAGGTAATATTCAAGGACGCCACTTTAATGAACAAGGAGAAAAAGGATTCTTACTTGTAGAAGGCGACGAATTAAAATTAGATATTACTTTTGTACCTACTCAATATATTCGTTTCGATGAAGTGAAGATAGAAACAAGTCAAATTTCAAAACAAGGTCTATATGAAGTACTTCAGAAATTTAAAGATAGTGTCAGAAATCAAGGGAAAGCTTTTTATCGCATTCATTTAGAAATTGATAGTGATGCTCCAGTACCTTCTCAAGATATTCTGCAAGTTGAAGAAATGATTCGTGAATATGAAGAAAATCAAACACAATTCATTTATGTTGAAGATTTGATTGTTACGTATAAAGATGATGAATCCAGACCAATTGCACAAGAATTTTCATCTGAATTAAAAGATGATAATAAGGTATTTGAACATGCAATGAACGATTTATATTTAAATCCAAAAGCTTCAAAATATCTTGATAACTATAATGAATTTGATAAGACTGAATTGATTAATCGAGCAGAATCTTTATTGAAGTCGGACTTAAGAGGTGATAAGTAGTGAGAATCAAGGCATTAGATATCTATGGATACGGAAAGTTTGTTGAACGCAAAATACAGTTCAACAATTCACTAACAGAGATTTTTGGTGAAAATGAAGCAGGGAAGTCTACGATTCAAGCTTTTATACATTCAATTTTATTTGGCTTTCCGACTAAACGTGAAAATGAGCCGCGCTTTGAACCTAGATTAGGAAATCAATACGGCGGTAAATTATATTTAACATTAGATGACGGTCAAGAAATCGAAGTAGAACGCGTTAAAGGTGCTGCACAAGGTGATGTAAAAGTTTACTTAGAAAATGGTGGTATTCGTGATGAAGAGTGGCTTCAAAAAAAGCTGAACTATATCGATAAATCCACTTATAAAGGTATTTATTCATTTGATGTATTAGGATTGCAAAATATCAATCGAAATATGGACGAAAATCAATTACAAGAATATTTATTACAAGCTGGAGCATTAGGTTCAACACAATTTACTACTATGCGTACTCAATTGGCTGAACGCAAAAATGAATTATATAAACGATCAGGTAAAAATCCTATCATTAATCAGCAAGTGGAACAGCTGAATGAATTAGAAAACCAAATTCGTGAACAAGAAAGCAATTTAGGTTCTTACCAACGGTTAATCGATGAGAAAGATAAAGCAGAACGACGTTTGAATCATTTACATCAAAATCTGCAACAACTTTCAAAAATGCATGAAGCTAAACAAAAAGAACTTGCATTACATGACCAAGCACAAGAATGGAAAGCATTAGAGCATGAATTAAATATTGAACCCCTCGATTTTCCAGAACAAGGTATTGAAAGATACGAATCTTCAAAGCAACAAAATAATCAGTTGAAAAAAGATGTTGGTTTACGTCAAGAAAAGTCGAATCAATTGAAGAATGAAAATGATCAGATTGATGTACCTAAAATGTCTGATATAGATGCACTGAATCAAATTGCTAAACAAGAAGATGAAATTAAACAATTAGAAAATGATTTAAAAAGTGTTTCTAAAGAAATTGAAGAAAAAGAACGTGAAATACAAAGCTTAAAATCTAATGTTGGCTGGAAAGAAATGCATGATAATGTTGATGTTTCAGAAAGCGTTAAGAGTTATGTGAGTCGACAAATTTCAGATAAAAATGAACAAACTTCCTATATCACACAACTTAAACGTACTTTAGAAGAACAAAAAATCGAACAAGCAAATGTACAAGAAGAACAAGAAGATGTGAAAAATGCTTTAGTTCCTGATGAAGTGTTCGAAAAGAAACAACAATATAATCAACAATCATTTGAACTAAAAGAGAAAAAGAACTTATATCAAAAAATGAAAGAGGCTTTTGATATTGAGCAGCAGGAAAGAGATCGTAAACAAAAGATGTTGCGGATTACTTTTGTATTATTAGCAATCGTTGGTGCTGGTTTAGCAGTATTTTCTTTTGTAACTCAAGCATTAATATTTGCAATTATTTTTGGTATTGCGGCGATAGGATTTATAATAGGCGCTATTATGGTCAAATCTACTAAAGTAGGTCATAGTGAAGCATTTTCAACTGAAATTTCGCAATTAGAAAAGCAAAATGCTGATCTTGAAAGTAAATATGATTTAAACTTTGATTTAGATGAACAACATCGTTTACGAGAACAAAATCATAACATCAAAAAAGCTAATGAAGTGTTAGATAATAAAATAGCATTAACTCAAGAAAAATTGGATGAAGCTAAAATCAGTTATCAACAACTTGAAGATAACATTTCAGAAATTAAATCAGATTTACATGTTTCACCTAAAATGACTGATAGTTTAATCTTAGATGGTATTAAAACAATTGAACGCATTCAAGTATTAGCAAATCATTTAGAACAATTAAAAGGACAACAAAAAGAGTTGCAGTCTAAAATAAATGAATTTTATGAACATGCAAATCGTGTAACTAAAAATCAAATCACCGACTACAACCAATCTTCATTGTTCCATGATGTAAAACGTTGGTTGAAACAAGCAGAAGACAATCATGCTAAATGGACAAGAAACAATGAAAGTATTGATTTGCTTACTAAAGAATTAAGTCAACTAAATACCCATTTAAATGAAAATACTAACCTTATAGATAAATTATTTAAACATGTAAAAGTTGATAATGAAGAATCTTATTATCGTTATCACAATCGTTATCAAACTTATCAAAGTAACCATAGCCGTTATCATGATTTAAATAAATATTTAGAAAACCAGAATTTTATGTATGATGATGCTTCAAAATTAAGCGATAAAACTAAAGTACAGTTGGAAGATGAAAACACATTATTAGCTAAACAAGTGGATGACTATAACGACCAATTCTTGACATTGCAAAGTGAAGTCAGTGATTTGAATGCACAAATCAAACACATGGAAACAGACGATACATTAACTCAATTAAGACATCGCTATCATATGTTAAAAAATCAGTTTAATGAAAATGCAAAAGACTGGGCAAGTTTAAGTTATTTAGAAGCATTGGTGGATGCGCATATTCAACAAATTAAAGATAAGAGACTTCCTCAAGTTATTGATGAAGCTACTAATATATTCAGTCGTTTAACAAATGGACGTTATACACAAGTCACTTATGCAAATGATAATGTCATGGTTAAACATGAAAATGGTCAGATGTACCAACCTACTGAAATCAGTCAATCTACTAAAGAGCTTTTATATATTTCATTACGTTTAAGCTTAATTAAAATATTACGACCATATTATTCAATGCCAATTATTATTGATGATGCATTTGTACATTTTGATAAGCAACGAAAAGCTGCAATGATGGACTATTTAAAAGAAATGGCTCAAACTTATCAAGTGTTGTACTTTACATGTACAAAAGATAATTTTGTACCTACGAAACAAAAGGTTATATTAGAAAAAATTGAAGAAGGAGGCAAATAATGAGAAATATAGAAAAGCTTCAACCAGGCGACTCAGTAGATCATTTCTTTTTGATTCACCGAGCAACACAAGGTGTCACTGCACAAGGAAAAGATTATATGACTTTATTCTTACAAGATAAAAGCGGTGAAATAGAAGCTAAGGTCTGGACAGTTACAAAGCAAGATATGGAAGTACTAAAACCTGAAACAATCATTCGTGCGAAAGGTGATGTTATTAATTACCGAGGTCGTAAACAAATGAAAGTAAATCAGTTCAAACTTGCTGAAGCCGCAGATAATTTATCTGCAAAAGATTTTATAGATGGTGCACCGCTGACACCAGACGAGATCAAAGAACAAATTGATTATTTCTTATTAGATATTGAAAACAGTAAATTACAAAGAATCACAAGACACTTATTAAAAAAATATAATAACGAGTTCTTTGTCTATCCAGCAGCAAGTTCAATACACCATAATTTTGCGAGTGGTCTGAGTTATCACGTGCTGACAATGTTACAGATAGCTAAAAGTCTATGTGATATTTATCCTTTATTAAATAGAAGTTTATTATATAGTGGTATTATTCTGCACGATATCGGTAAAGTGAAAGAGTTAAGTGGTCCTGTAGCAACTTCATATACAGTAGAAGGTAATTTGTTAGGCCACATTTCTTTAGCAAGCGAGGAAGTTGCGCAAACTGCTGCTGAATTAGGAATTGATGGGGAAGAAGTGATGTTGTTACAACATATGATTCTTTCACATCATGGTAAATTAGAATATGGTTCGCCGAAATTACCGATGTTAAAAGAAGCAGAAATCTTATGTTATATTGATAACATTGATGCTAGAATGAACATGTTTAGTAAAGCCTTTAAAAAGACTGGAAAAGGGCAATTTACTGAAAAAATATTTGCACTTGAACACAGACAATTTTATAATCCTGAAAGTCTAGATTAATTTATTTTGGGGTTTAACAATGAAAAACCTGAATTCCTTATGATTGGAATTCAGGTTTTTTTGTACTTTAATACTTATTAAGGAGTGGAGATACCTTCACCAGAACTTTCGCTGCTAAAACTGCCTTCAGCTCCTCCTTGAGATTGTTGTTTTAATTTGTCTGCATTTAAGATCGAATCGTCAACTGCTTTTTTAATATCTCTATCTTTAAAGTCGACTTTATATTCTTTAAGTAAATCTTTGTATGCATCTACTAAAATTTGAGGATCTTTTTGTACTTTATTTTGGATAATTTGAGATTTCAATTTACTACGTTCAGAAGAGAAATCAGTTGGTTTATCTGCCTTGATGATATGGTAGCCATAATCTGTTTTGACTACATCAGAAATTTGACTGTCTTTCAATTTAAATAATTCTTTATCAAATGGTTTAACCATTTGGCCTTTGATTACATAACCTAAGCTGCCGTCTTTCTTAGCACTTGCTTTGTCCATTGATTCTTTTTTGGCAATTTCACCAAATTTATCAGGATTTTTTTCAACTTCTTTATGGATTTCTTCAGCTTTTTTCTTCGCTTCTTTATCACTTAAGCCTTCTTTATCTTTATCATCTGATTTAACTTTGATTAAGATATGAGATGCTTTTTTAGTGTCATCTTTCAGCTCTTTATCAGAAACTTTCACTTTATCCATTAATAATTGTTTTTGATATGCCTGAAGTTTCTTTTGTTCTTTATAATCATTAAGTGACATGCCTTGTTGTTTCAAGGCACTCTCAAATTGATCTTTACCGCCATACTGCTTTTGTTCATCTTTAATTTGCTGGTCGATATCTTTTGTATCTACTTTATCAGAGTATTTCTTCTCTAATAGTTTTCCAAGTAAAATCTCAAAAGAGCTATTCGCTATTTGATCATTACCAATTTTTTTCATGACATCTTCAACTTTAACGTCTCCGGCTTTAGAAGAAATTAAGACATCTTCTTTTGAGTCAGTTGCATGATTTCCACATGCGCCAAGTAAAACAGCGCTTGCTGTTACAGGAATCATAATCTTCTTAAATGATTTCATCTCTAAACTCCTTTATTAAAATATAACAATGTTAATATACCATATTATCAACCCTACACAAATTAATCTTATACATACTACGACCAAAGTACTATGAAAAGAAGAGGTAGAAGTAATAATTAAACTAAATATGGCTTTCAAATAATAGTTAAATTTATTTACCGAAATTAAAAAAGAGACCCGACATGAGTCGAATCTCTAAATTGATTAATTGAAATGTCTGTCTGTTGGATGATCATATTTATTTAAAATATTAAATCCAGTACAGTGTTCTTCAATATATTTACCTTCATTTGAGAACAAAATAAGTTTCAAATACATCAAATCCATTACTGAAAAACCAGCATTTAAGGCAAGCAAGAACATGAAATAATGACCATATTCCGGAAAAGCTTGACCAAGATATATACAAGCTGCGGTAATTACAACTAATGGCGTGATAAGACAAAGGCAAAAATAATATTTATTAATTGGGTTGTTGATGTACAAATTATATATTGGTATCCAAGCACGTTTAGATAAACGTTTCTTCTTAATATGTTTATAGTAGGGTGCTAGGATGATTAAATGAATTAATTTATGAATTGGATAAAGTAACAGAGCTGCAATTACAAATAAGAAAAAGTGTTGATCTGTTATTTGTTTATCCGAAAAATAAATCATAATTTCATAACTGATTAAAAATGTAATAATTGTAGTAACAATCGCCATAAAAATAATACGCGGTAATCCGAATCTTGTATTGATATCGATTCGGCGAGCACATAAAAACATAACGATACCTCCTCACAAAAGTAATATAAAAAGGGTTTTTATTTACCGTTCTTATAACATACCTACGTATTATCTATCTTTAAGTGAAAAGAGTCAAGAGTTTAATTTGTAATTTTATGTAAAAGATTAAATGGTTTAAATTAAAGAAAGTGAAAGGGGAGATTTTTAGGGGATTTAATTAAAAAATCCGACCAAAATCACAGTGGATTTGGTCGAATTAAATACAGTTTTATTTAGTTTCAGCTTTGTCAGCTTCATTTGAACTTGCTTCGCTAGCTGCAGGTGACTGCTGGTGGTGAATTGTTTCTTGTTTACCATATCCTATAGCAGTTGTTTTAGGGTTGTATGGTGTTATATTTCTTTTAGATGGGCTTTTTGTAGGTTCTTGCATCACTTCAGAAATAACTTCACCACGTTTTTGCAAGTCTTCGATATTTTCTTGAATATGATTAATATTCGGTTTAATATCTTTCATAAAGTCACTAATCAAAGTTTTAACTTCATCAACAATTGTTTTAACTTGTTTTGATTCAACTTTGATTTGATTAAAATAATTAGAAAGGTTGTTTGTTGCTTGTTTTAATTCACGAGTACTGTTATCAAATTCAGTTTGACTCACTTTTGACTCGTTTTTATTAAAAGCAGTGACAGCAAGTCCAGCAGCAGTTCCAGCAGCTAACCCGGCCAATACGCGTATTACTCTCATAAGTTATTCTCCTTAATTAATTTGATGTTCAAAATTGATATAGTTAGATATTACCCTTTTTTAGGTTAATCATTCAAATTGCGCTTGAATCTGTTGGGCAATTTCAGCTTTTTTATCATCATCAATTTCTTCTTCATGTGTAATCCATTTATAACCAAAACCATCGATATCATCTTTGTATCTTGGTAAGAAGTGGAAGTGTAAATGGAATACAGATTGATCTGCATATTCACCATTATTTTGAATGATATTTAAACCATCTGGATTGAACGCTTTTTTAATGGCATTCGCAACTTTAGGTAATGCTGCACCAATATGTTTCATTGTTTCAGGATCTGTTTCGAAAATATTAGGTGATGGCTTTTTAGGAACTAGTAATGTGTGTCCCTTTGTCACTTGTGAAATATCTAAAAATGCATAAACATACTCATCTTCATAAACTTTGAAACTTGGAATTTCGCCATCAATGATTTTGCTGAAAATCGTTTTTGACATCACAATTCACTCCTTAATTTTTATACTTATTTTTAATTATAGCATTCAAATAGAACAAGAGTCATGCAGTGGGGTAAAACTTTAGGGTTTTTCAAAGACTTTTTGGTACAATAAAAAACAGTTGGAGGTTACAAATATGACTGTAAAAGTAGAACACCTAACAGGCGGATATGGTAAAAAGCCTGTCATCAAAGATATTAACTTCGAATTAAAAAATGGAGAAATAGTAGGGCTCATTGGTTTAAATGGAGCCGGAAAAAGTACCACGATTAAACATATGCTAGGTTTGTTAACGCCTAGTTCTGGTGAACTCTCTATATCAGGAACAAATATTAAAGATAACATTGAAGAATATCGACATAAATTATCCTATATTCCGGAAGCGCCGGTTATTTATGAAGAACTAACGTTGCAAGAACATATTGATATGACAGCTATGGCTTATGGAATTGATAAAAATACTGCAATGGAACGTGCAAACCCGCTTCTCAAAACGTTCCGCTTAGAAAATGAACTTCAAATCTTTCCGAGCCATTTTTCTAAAGGCATGAAACAAAAGGTAATGATTATCTGTGCATTTATCGTTAATCCAGAACTTTATATCATAGATGAACCATTCTTAGGTTTAGACCCGCTCGGTATTCAGTCTATGTTAGATTTAATGGTCGAAAAGAAAAATGAAGGTAGAACTGTATTAATGAGTACGCATATTTTAGCAACAGCTGAGCGCTACTGTGATCGTTTTATTATCTTAGACGAAGGAAAAATTGCAGCATTCGGCAACTTAGATGAATTACGTGAACAAACTGGATTGCATGGCAAAACATTAGATGATATCTACATCCATGTCACACGAGGTGGGCAACAAGTATGACAGATCATCGTGCGATTGCATTATTTAATCAAAGACGTCAGGCAATCAGTAAAGAAAAAGCGTATTATAATAAGTTTATTTTTAATGGGCATTTTTCAATATTCCTATTAATTTTACTTGGCGCATTCATGATGGGGTATAATAATTGGCTCAAACATATTCCAGAAGGAATACCATATGCACTTTTTGCAAGTATGGCTGTTGCTGCCATTTCTTTATTCCCACTGCGTACACTATTAAAAGAAGCGGACCGTTTATTTTTATTACCATTTGAACGGCATATGTCGATTTATATGAGATATAGTTTGATTTATAGCTATCTGGGCAGAATTTTGATGCAAGTTGCAGCTTTGGTCATTTTGTTTCCATTATTTAATACATTAGACCACAACAACATTGTTTATTATATTGTGTTCGCTGTAACAGCACTTATTTTTCCATATCTTGGTTTATATGCAAAACTTGAATGGATACAAGCTAGATTATCTGGATGGAGCATTCTTTTAATAGAATGGGTTTGTTTTACATTAACTTATGAACTCATTTTAGGACTACATCAATTATGGGGCGTTTTATTATTAGTTGTATTTATGGCAGGTATTTTAGTATTGAAACGTTCAAATCAGAAAAAATTGTTTGCGTGGGAGACATTAATAGCAATTGAAGCCCAGCATCATATGAATTACTACAAATTCGTTAATATGTTTACTGACGTGAAACATTTACGTTCTCAAGCAGTACGCCGACGTTACTTAGACTTTATACTACCGAGACCAAGTGATAAAAATTATAATGCCGAGCATATGTATTTATTCTTATTTAAGCGCAGTTTCTTAAGAGGTAAAGATGCATTCAATATCATTTTAAGATTAGTGATTATCGCATTGATATTGATGATATGGTTATCGCAAATGTGGATTTCACTGATTGTCGGTGCATTATTTATGTATATTATTTTATTACAAACTGCACAATTTTATACCCAACAAGCATACGGGTTATGGCCGCAAGTATGGCCTGTACCTGAAGAGAATGTGATTAAAGGGTATGGACACTTTTTATATCACATCATGGTTGCAATTGGGCTTATATTATCAATCACATATGTCATTTTATTCCCAGCACAATTTTATGCAGCGATTGTATTCTTTATCGTAGGTTGGTTGACAATCAGAAATATTGTGAAGAAACTTAAATATCAGGAAACATTATTACGTGATTAACATAAAACAACGCCAAATTAACATAAAAGTTAATTGGCGTTGTTTTTAGTTAACTACAGCATTACTTATCATCAACGGGGTAGAGGTAACGTTCAAAGTAACTTGAATGTTGGCCACTAGAACCGAAGAATTGAGATAATGCAGATTTTGAAAAGTTTTCTTGATAAATAGAAGACTCTTTGAAATCTTCATAAGCTTGGCGTTCTGAGAAACCGAAATAAATTTTGTAAGTTGTCCCTTTATCCGGTTTTAAGAAACGATAGCATTTAAAGCCTGGGAACTTATCAAAATCTAATGTTAATCCCATTAATCGTTTTTCTAATTGATACGCATGGTTTTCTGCTGTAGGAATAAATACTACTGCGAAGAAACCATCTTCTTCTAATTCATTAACAGTTGAAAGAATTTCATAAGTAAGCGGTTCTTTTAACGCGCTCGGCATATCTGTTTCTTCAAAAATTAATGATGTATCTTTTGCTGAATATAAATATAAGTGGTGGTCTGGGTTGTTAAGTCTGATTTGGTTGAGGTATCCGAAAGTACCATATGATGCATAAAATTTCATGGTAAATTCCCCCTTTTCTCTTAATTATACGATGTAATAATACGATTTGCTAGCTATATAATTGTGCTAGTAAGTTTATTATATCTTAATAAATCGACTAAGTGGTATTAAAACACAAAAATAGGCTACAGATTTACTGAGTATGTTGAATGAGACTCTACTTAAAGTATGTCATAATATAAGTTGGATTTAAAAAGTTAGGTCATCTTACTATGTCATTTTTATGACATTTAAAAGGTTTAAAATACGCATATTCTAGTGATATGCTATGATAGATTAGAATGATTTTATTGTGGGAGGATACTGAGGTGCATAGTAAAAATAATACAATTTTAAAAATGATTAAGGGAGAAGAGGTAACGCATACACCCGTATGGTTCATGCGTCAGGCTGGAAGATCACAGCCGGAATACCGCGCCTTAAAAGAGAAATATTCGTTATTTGAAATTACACATCAACCTGAATTATGTGCCTATGTTACACATTTGCCTGTTGATAACTATCAAACTGATGCAGCTATTTTATATAAAGATATTATGACACCCCTCAAACCAATAGGGGTAGATGTTGAAATCAAATCAGGTATAGGTCCTGTAATCAGTAATACAATTAAAACAGTACAAGATGTTGAAAAGTTAGGTCAGATTGACCCTAAACGCGACGTGCCTTACGTATTAGATACAATTAAACTGTTAACAGAAGAAAAGTTGAATGTACCATTAATTGGATTTGTAGGTGCACCATTTACATTAGCAAGCTATATGATTGAAGGTGGACCATCTAAAAATTATCATTTCACAAAAGCGATGATGTTTAGAGATGAAGCAACTTGGTTTGCTTTAATGGATCATTTAGTAGATATGTCTATTACTTATGCAAGTGCACAGATTGAAGCAGGTGCAGAGCTGATTCAAATCTTTGATTCTTGGATTGGTGCTTTAAATGCAGTTGATTTCAATTATTATATTAAACCATCAATGGAACGTTTGATTAAAGGAATAAAAGCACAGCACGATGTTCCTATTATATTATTCGGTGTAAATGCAACGCATCTTATTGAAGAATGGAATAATTTACCGATTGATGTTTTAGGCATTGATTGGCGCACAACGATAAAAGAAACATCAGATTCTGGTGTAGCAAAGACGATTCAAGGGAACTTAGACCCTTCATTATTACTAGCACCATGGGATGTAATACAACCAAGATTAGATAAGATATTAGATGAAGGTATGCAGCATGGAAAACATATCTTTAATTTAGGACACGGTGTTTTCCCTGAAGTGAATCCGGATACGTTGAAACAAATTACAGCATATGTTCATGATTATACGAAAAGAAAGTAAGAAAATAGATTGGTAAAGGAAGGGTTTAGAATGACTAAAACAGTTGGTCTATTAGTGATGGCTTATGGAACGCCATATAAAGAAAGTGATATAGAGGCGTACTATACAGATATACGTCACGGTAAAAAACCTTCACCAGAAGAAGTGCAAGATTTAAAAGATCGTTATAAATTTATCGGTGGTATCTCACCACTTGCAAAAATTACAGATGAGCAAGCCGAAGCATTAAAAGATAATTTAAATTTAATGTATAAAGATAAGGACATAGAATTTAAATTATATGTTGGTCTGAAACATATACATCCTTATATTGAAGATGCGTTAAAACAAATGAATGAAGATGGTATTGAAGAAGCAGTTACAATTGTACTTGCACCTCATTTTTCTAATTTTTCCGTTGGTTCATATGATAAAAGAGCGGATGAAGAAGCAGAAAAATATGGTATCCGTTTAATGCATGTTAAAAGCTTTTATCAACAACCTAAATTTATTCAATACTGGGTTAAGCAAATTAATAAAACATTATCTGATATACCAGAAGAAGAACAAGATGACACTGTTCTCGTGGTATCAGCACATAGTTTGCCTGAGAAAATGATTGTTGAATCTCATGATCCATATCCGCATCAATTAGCAGATACTAAAAATTTACTTGAAGAATTGTCTAATGTTAAACATGCAGCACAAGGATGGCAATCTGAAGGCAATACAGGTACACCATGGTTAGGACCAGATGTACAAGACTTAACACGCACGTTGTACCAAGAACATGGATATAAGCATTTTATTTACACACCAGTCGGATTCGTATGTAATCACCTAGAAGTACTTTATGATAACGATCATGAGTGTAAGGTAGTTTGTGATGAAATCGGTGCAGAATATCATCGTCCACCAATGCCGAATACAGATCCTTTATTTATCGGTGCCATGGCTGATGAAGTTTATTCAGTTTTTTCAGTGAAAGAAGTGGGGCAGCATGACTAAAAAAATTGCAATTATCGGAGCAGGCATTACAGGTTTATCAGCGGCATATTATTTAAAAAAAGAATATCCGCAATTTGATGCTCATGTTATTGAAGCAACAAACCGTGCTGGCGGTAAAATTCAAACGTATCGCAAAGATGGCTATACAATCGAATTGGGTCCGGAATCTTATTTGGGCAGAAAAAAAATCATGACTGAATTAGCGGAAGAAATCGGTTTAGGTGATGATTTAATTACGAATCAAACTGGTCAATCATATATATATGCGAACAATCATTTATATCCTATTCCAGGCGGTTCAATTATGGGTATACCTACAGATGTTAAACCTTTTATCAGTACAAAACTGATTTCTGTTAAAGGTAAGATTCGTGCAGCAATGGATTTATTTAAAAAACCAGTAGCTATGCAAGATGGTGATATTTCTGTAGGACACTTTTTCAGAGAACGTCTTGGCGATGAAGTGCTGGAAAATTTAATTGAACCTTTAATGGGTGGAATTTATGGTACCAATATTGATGATTTGAGTTTAATGAGTACTTTTCCTAATTTCAAAGAACGTGAAGAACAATACAATAGTTTAATTAAAGGTATGCGTCATGAGAAGCAATTACGACAAAGTCAGAAAAAACTCTATCCTGGTGCGCCTAAAGGTCAGTTTAAACAATTCAGACATGGTTTAAGTTCATTTATTGAAGCGCTCGAACAAGCTGTAAAAAATCAAGGTACTGAAATCTTATATAACACTAAAGTAGAAGATATTATCAGTTCGCAACGTGGCTATGATGTTGTTTACAATGGTGAAAAGCATTTTTATGACGGTGTATTAGTGACAGTTCCGCACCAAACATTTATGCAATGGTTCAGTGAAGATCCGGCATTAGATTATTTTAAAACAATGGATAGTACTTCAGTTGCAACTGTTGTATTAGCTTTTGATGAAAAAGATGTTGAAAACACTTATGATGGTACTGGCTTTGTCATAGCAAGAACGTCTGATACACGTATTACTGCATGTACATGGACAAGTAAAAAATGGCCATTTACGACACCGGAAGGCAAGGTGTTGTTGCGCGCTTATGTAGGTAAGCCTGGTGATCATATCTTAGAAGAAATGAATGATGAACAAATCGTTTCTACTGTGAGAAAAGATTTGAGCCAAATGATGACAATTAAAGGTAATCCTGAATTTTCTATTGTAAATAGATTACCTAAAAGTATGCCGCAATATCATGTAGGCCACATTCAGCGTATTCGTGATATTCAAGCACATATTCGTCAAACCTATCCTCATTTAAGAATAACAGGAGCAGGGTTTGAAGCGGTTGGTTTGCCTGATTGTATCCAGCAAGGTAAAGATGCAGTTGAAGAATTAGCTGCTACCGTGAAATAAAATAAATACAATCTGTGAATATTTTATTAATGGTATTGACCTTTGAAGGTTATAAGAATAATCTATGTCTATTAGAAATACAAATGCGTATTAAATATAACATCTTATAACAAAACAAATGACAATAAAAGAAATGACCTGAAGACAGGTTCTTTGTAGAGATGCAACAAGATGAACCTCAAATTTCAGGTCTTTTTCTATTGAGTGAGGGTGAGTGTTATGACTAAAATTATTTTGATTCATGGTCAAGGAGCCAATGCACATTCCAATTGGTATGAATGGTTAGAACAATCATTGAATTTAGAAGGTTATGATATGGACATTTGTGATATTGAACATTCAACACCTGTTAATATCGATGAATGGTTGGAACAATTAAATGAACAAATTCAAATCGAGAAACATGATACGTATTTTGTCACTCATGGTTTCGGTACATTAGCAGGGTTGAAGTATCTTGATATTCATACTGAAAATCGCATTGAGGGCTTTTTCAGTATCGCTGGTTTTGGTCCTGATGCAAAAGATATCGACAAAGATCTCCAAGTGGATAATGTTACTTTAGATTATGAAAGCTTACGAGAGAGAATTGATTATTTTTATGGCTTATGTTCTACAGATGATCCATACGTGCCATATAAAGATACAGAAGCATTGATAGATAAATTAGGCGGTAAAAGCCGTGTGATTAAAAATGGAGGCCATTTTACTACTGATGATGGCTATGATACGTTTTTAGCTTTAAAAAATAATATGATGAAGAAAATGTCAAAATAATAAAATGACATGCCTGAGCGGGCATGTCATTTTTAATGTGGATTAAATTATTGTGTTTAATATACTTATTAAGTGATGCTTAACATACGGTCTAAGCTTTCTTTTGCATATTTCGCAGTTTCTGCATCAACTTTAATGATGTTGTCTTTGTTGCCATCTAATATTTTATCTAAACACCATGCAAGGTGCGGTAAATCGATACGATTCATTGTTAAACAAGAACACATAAGCGGGTTGAGAGAATCAATTGTAATGTCTGTATATGTTTCTTTTAATCGATTGACTAGATTCATTTCTGTTCCGATTAACCAACGTGAACCTTTAGGTGCGTTTTTAATTGTTTCAATAATATAACGTGTTGAACCCGCGTAATCTGCAGCTTGAACAACTTCAAATTCACATTCTGGGTGAACAATAACATTAATTTCTGGGTCTCGTTCACGTGCCATATCAATATGTGCTTTATGGAATTTTTCATGTACAGAACAATGACCTTTCCACAAAACAATACGCAAGTCTTCTAAATCACCTTCATAAATCAACTCTTTCGCTATTGGATCCCATACTGCCATTTGTTCTAGTGGAATGCCTAAATCATAAGCTGTATTGCGACCTAAATGCTGGTCAGGTAAGAATAAAATGACTTTGCCTTGGTTTAAAGCCCAATCTACGACAGATTTAGCATTACCACTTGTGACACATGAACCGCCGTGTTCTCCTACAAATTTTTTAATAGCTGCTGTTGAATTGACATATGTTAAAGGTAATATATCTAAATGAAATTTTTCTGTAAGAACGTCATAACCATGCAGAGCTTGTGTGATATTAGCCATATCGGCCATTGAACAGCCCGCAGATAAATCTGGTAAATATATATCTTGGCTGTCATCAGTTAAGATGTCTGCAGTCTCTGCCATAAAATGAACGCCGTTAAATACAAAGTATTCCGCTTCAGTATTTTCTTTACAGATTCTTGCTAATTCCAAAGAATCTCCTGTAATATCAGCAAACTGTACAACTTCATTTTTTTGATAATGATGTGTCGGCATAAATAAACGATTGCCTAATTGATCTTTAATTGCTTGAATATGATTTTCTAATTCTTCTTGTGACATTTGTAAATATTTTTCAGGAATTGATTTTGATACAGATAATATTGGATTAAACATCAGATCACAACCTTTGCAGAAATATCGAGCGCACTTTGCGCATAAAATAGGGAACCCATTGAAATAAAATCAACACCAGTTTCAGCATAAGCTACAACATTTGAAGCATTAATATTTCCAGATGCTTCAGTTTGAATCGTATTCGGAACTAAATTTAAATGCTCAGCAATCCATTCTGGTTTTTGATTATCGAACATTATAATATCTACTTGATTTTCAATCGCTGTTTTCAGCATTTCTTCATTTTCTATTTCAACTTCAATTTTATCCATTGGTCCAATGACTTTTTTGGCATTAGCAATTGCAGTTTCCATAGATTGGCTAAAAGCAATGTGATTATCTTTTAGCATCAAACCATCATTTAAAGAACGTCTGTGGTTTAAACCACCGCCAACTGTCACTGCAAACTTTTCGAAAATACCTAAACCTGGTGTAGTTTTTCTAGTATCTACAATATTCGTTGAGGTATGAGAAATTTTGTCTACAATCTGTCTTGTTTGTGTTGCGATGCCTGACATGCGTTGAATCAAGTTTAATACAATACGTTCCATCGTTAATAATACATATACAGGACCTTTAATTTCAGTGATAATATCACCAGGATATACAGCTTCTCCATCTTTTACTTTTAGATTAATCACAACATTTGAATCGAGTAGGGGAAATGCTTCTTTTATAATCACTTCACCACAAAAAATGCCCTCATCTTTAGATTTTAATGTAAGCGTACCTTCTTGTGTCTGATCAAAGATGTGTGTTGCCAAGTCTCCATATTGGTTATCCTCAATGTAAAATTGAGTGATTTTCTCTCTGACGAGTAACGGGTTTAACATTTTCACTGCCTCCTGAATTCAGTTCTACCTTTAAATTTTGCCAATTTGAATTTTGCATTGGATAATCTGTTCTATAATGCACACCTCTAGATTCCTCTCGTGCAATAGCAGATGCACAAATTATCTGAAGTGTTTTAACAACGCAATAGCGCTGCCAATTTAATTGAGTGATTTGTTCAGTCAATGGGCTGCTTGAGAGTACATGTTGAATTGTTTCAGCATATTTTTCATTTGCTTGCCATTTCTTTCAACACCTAAAATATCAAAGCTTTGCTGTTGTATTTGATGTATCGTTTCTTCTGAAACATCTGGTATTTTAAATCCTGCATGAAAATGAGAGGAATCTATGTGTTTAATGTCAGTATTCACTGTATTAGCACATTTCGCTCCCATGACCAGGCCTTCTAATAAAGAATTGCTCGCTAGGCGGTTTGCACCATGAAAATTTGTACAAGCTACTTCACCAATTGCATAAACATTTTTTAAATTTGTTTTGCCGTTTATTTCACTTTGAATACCTCCGACAGTATAATGTGCTCCAGGTGTTACTGGAATACGCTGTTTTTTAAGCGCATCCGGATAATGTTTTTGTACAGCCGCATAAATCGTAGGAAAGCGTTGTTCAAAATGAGAAATTGAGCTGATATCTAAAAAGCAATCATGTCCTTGCATTTGTTGGTGGTATAAGGCTCTGCTTGTAATATCTCTCGGCGCCAAACTTTTCATAGGGTGTATAGCATCCATAAAACGGACATTTAATTCATTGACTAAAATTGCACCTGCACCTCTTACTGCTTCAGAAACTAAACTATAAGCTTCGTAAGGCTTACCTAATAAAGTAGGGTGGAATTGAATCATTTCCATACTTTCTAGAGGCAGATGATGGTGTAATGCTATGACTGGACCAGATGTTAAAGTATGTGGAATGTTAGAATGTGTTGGAAACACATTGTTAATACCGCCTGTTGCTAAAATGACTGCATCTCCTTCAATGGTATGCAATTCATCATCATTTCCAAGTGTTAAAACACCGCACACTTCATTATCGGTATTTTTTATCAAATCGATAACTTCAGTTTCTTCCATAATTGTGAGGTGTGGATGAGATAAGTGTGCAACCATATGCTTAGCGATGTATTTTCCGGTTTGATCACCGCCAGCATGTAATATTCTTGGTTTAGAGTGTGCGCCTTCCATCGCATAATCTAATTCGTTGTTTGCTGTGTTAGTATCAAAAGGGAGACCTTCATCTATTAATTGCTGAATTAATGGATAGCTTTCGGTGATGACGTTTTGAATGACTTTCAAATTTCCCATTTTTGAACCAGCTTCATATGTATCTAAACTATGTGCTAGGCCGTCATCTTGTTCGTTCATTGAAAAACAGATTCCACCTTGGGCAAAATTACTGTTGTTTTCTGAGAGTTTTTCTTTAGTTATACAAATGACTTCAATTTCGTGCTTAATGTGACGAATGAATGAAAGTGCAGCAATACCACTTCCAACGACTATAACCCGTGTCATGTTTACACCTCTATTTACAATAATATATACAAATATGTTAACATGAATGTATGCAATGATTTTGTCATATAATCAAGATAAATGTAAGTGGGGGAAGCGGTATGATTTATTTAGATAATGCATCAACAACACAACCAGCAAAAGAAGTGTTGGATATTTATCAAGAAGCGCAACAAGCGTTGTTTTATAATAGTGAGAGTTTACATGCAGGCGGAGAGATGGTGCGCGAAGCTTTAAATTCTAGCAGAAAATTCATTCAAGAACATTTTAATACTAAAAAAGAAGTTATTTTTACTACAAGTGGTTCTCATGCTAATCAAATTGCAATCAGTACTTATTTACAGCAAGCACCTGAAGGGCGCGTGATTGTATCGCCATATGAACATCCATCGATAGCTGCAGCTTTAGAACCATTTCGCAAACAATTTGAGATAGTTGAAATGCCGCTCGATAAAAATGGTGAAATTGATTTAGTGGGATTAAAATCTTTAATAACAGATGAAACGGTTTTGTTAGTTGCACAGCATGTTAGTTCAGAAACAGGTTATAAATTGCCTGTAAATGAAATCGCACTGATTGGAGAAACTCAAAATATACCGCTTCATGTAGATGGTGTTCAAGCTGTTCATAAAGTTTCAGATATCAATATCGATAAGTTTTCTTCTTATACTTTTTCAGGACATAAGTTTAATGGGACAAAGGGAAGCGGAGCATTACTGATTGAACATAAATCTGTAAGACCTATTAATATTCATTATTTTCATGAAGAGGGTACTAGAAATGGCACGTTAGATGTACCAAGTATTTTAGCGATGACAAAAGCTTTATCTCTGAATCCTCAACATGAACATTTATTAAACTTATATCAGCATGCAAAAAAACGTGCAAAAACAGCAGGTTTTACAATTTTGGAATATGACCTTCATGCGCCGCATATTTTAGGGATGTTGACACCTTTTTATGAAGGTCAATATGTTATGCAGACACTTTCAAGCAGAAATGTATGTATTTCTACTGGAACAGCATGTGGTCATGGTTTATTATTAAGTGACGGATTAGTGCATAAAATTGAAACAACACAACATGAAGCAGATCAGTATGTTAGAGTTTCTTTTTCAAAAAATACAACGCTAAATGAAATAGATCAATGTTTTGATCAGTTAGAGAATATATTAAAAGAGGTGGCCCTAGATGAGCCAAGCTGATGAAAGAAGAGAGGAAATTGTAGAACTGTTAAAAATGACAAGTGAACCGATTAAAGGATCGGAATTAAGCCAGAGATTTGGTGTTTCTCGCCAAATTATTGTGAAAGATATCTCTCACTTAAAAACAAAAGATTATGCAATCAATTCTACAAGCAAAGGATACTTTTTAGATATAGAACCTCAAGGAAAAGCACATAAACGTTTAATTATGTGCCAACATGATTTTGATGAAATGGAAAAAGAACTGTCTATCATTGTTGAGAATGGTGCAATGGTAGATGATGTATCCGTAGAACATCCAGTCTATGGAAATATTAGAGCAGAATTGATGATTGAAACACAAGAAGATATTACAACGTTTATAGAAGAAATGACAAAGTTTAAAGGTACAATGTTAGCAAAATTGACAGATGGTTTTCATCTGCATACAATTTCAGCGGATACTGAAAAGATTTTGGAAAATGCGATTGCAGATTTAGAACAACAAGGATTTATTGCTAATACTGAAGAAATAGTAGAGTAATTGATAAAGCACCAGCATTATGTTGGTGTTTTTATTTTCGCAAAAATATTAGAATTGCATTTAAATTCAGAGTATTAAAACTTTTATATTGTGGATAATTTGTTTTGTTTTTGAAATACTTATGAGCTATAATATATATCGAAATACTCGGAATTGAGGTGTTATCGGGAAATGGAATTTATGGAAATTTTTAAAAAGTGGGCACCAGAATATGATGCCACTGTTAACGGGGAGAACGAAGAATATAGAGATGTCTTTATCAATTATTCTGAAATGTTGAATGAACTTGCAAGTACAGCAGAAGGCAGAGTGCTTGAGATTGGTGCTGGTACTGGTAATTTAACACTGATGTTAAAAGATAAAGGCAGAGAGGTGTCAGCTATAGATCCATCTGATGATATGAGAGCAATTGCGAATGAAACTAAAAATTTGGATGTACAATATGGTCATTTCTTTGATATACCATTTGATCAACCATTCGATTATATTGTAACTTCGTTTGCGTTCCATCATGTAAAACCAGAAGAAAAATCTGATGCAATCAAAACAATGATGCACTCATTAACAGATGATGGAAAATTATTAATCTTAGATACCATGTTTGAAAGTGAAAAATACAAGCAAGACTTAATTAAATATTATAACAATCAAGAATTCTATAACTTAACTGAGGATTTACAAACTGAGTATTACACTTATATTGAAAACTTAAAAGATATTGTAAATGATCTAGGATTGAATTTAGATATGGTACAAAAAAATAAATTTGCTTGGTTAGCCACTATTTCAAAATAAATAGTTATTCAGCATCAAAAAGGTCGGAATAAAGCTATAAATGCTTTTTTCGATCTTTTTATTTATGAAATAGGGGAGATTAACTTAAAAATATAAGAAATTTAAACGTAAAGTTAAGGAGCAAATGATAAAAAACAAGCAGAATTGTGGTCAATTGCTCACTAAAAATAAAAATTTATAGTAATTATATATTTATTACACTTATTTATGTTGGAATGTGGTTGACTCAAGGGATAAAAGTTAATATACTAGTTATTGTCTTGAAAAAAGAGATTACAAATACGAAACAAGATTTAAGTTTTAAAAATAAAATTCATATTTTGTTAAAAAAAGATTTGACATTACTTAACAATACATGATATACTAATAAAGTAGTTCAAATTACTAATAATATTACCGCGGGATGGAGCAGTTCGGTAGCTCGTCGGGCTCATAACCCGAAGGTCGGTGGTTCAAATCCGCCTCCCGCAATACATAGTTTTTCTCTGGTCTCGTAGTGTAGCGGTTAACACGCCTGCCTGTCACGCAGGAGATCGCGGGTTCGATTCCCGTCGAGACCGCCATTTTAAATATAAGGTTCAGTAGCTCAGTTGGTAGAGCAATGGATTGAAGCTCCATGTGTCGGCAGTTCGACTCTGTCCTGAACCATTCTTTTAAACTTTGTCTGGCGGTTGTGGTGAAGTGGTTAACACATCGGATTGTGGTTCCGACATTCGTGGGTTCGATTCCCATCAGCCGCCCCATAATCGTTAATGCGGGTGTAGTTTAATGGCAAAACCTCAGCCTTCCAAGCTGATGTTGTGGGTTCGATTCCCATCACCCGCTCCATTTTTAATTAATCCACAGTAGCTCAGTGGTAGAGCTATCGGCTGTTAACCGATCGGTCGTAGGTTCGAGTCCTACCTGTGGAGCCATGGCTCCTTGGTCAAGCGGTTAAGACACCGCCCTTTCACGGCGGTAACACGGGTTCGAGTCCCGTAGGAGTCATTCAATCAGAAACGAAGTATCGTTTCTGATTTTTTATTTAATTACATAAATTTTAATAAATGGAGAGTTGTCCGAGCTGGCCGAAGGAGCACGCCTGGAAAGTGTGTAGGCGCCACAAGCGTCTCGAGGGTTCGAATCCCTCACTCTCCGCTCAATTTTAGACCCCTTTGTTTTCTGTCTTATTACATGAAAGCAAAGGGGTTTTTGAATTAGATATAAAACCGTGCTGATGAAAATTTTATTCGTTATAGTTAGTAGGATTGGCGTGCTGCTTCAATCAATTTAGTTGTGTATCTAAAATATTTTTCCGAAACGTCCATGTTATGTTTAAAAACATCAGTTTGTTCGATTAATTCATGTTTAGAAAATTGTTTTTTATGCTCGATGACATTTTCAAGGTCTTTGAAGGAGTTATAAAAAATTTCAATGGATTTAAAGTAATTCTCATCCATATCTTTAAATTGTGTAGGAACTTCTTTGTCTCTATTTTTTCTATCATCCAATGCTTGTTTCAATTCTTTCAATGCTGGATCTATTTCTGATTTCACTTCTTTAGTATCAGCCTCATCAATACGGTCATCATTTTGCTTCAAATTATTGACCATTTGATGAACCTTAGAATTGGTATCCGTAAGAGGTTGTGCCTCTCTTTGAAAAATTTGGCCATACTCATAATCATCATAATATTTACTAGAATCAAATTTGCCGTTTCGTTTTTCGTCTCTGACTTTAGCAGCTTTATCTTTAACTTCTTCTTCAGTACCGATAGGGTGGTAACTGTATTTTTTAATTTCCGGCTTCTGATTTTCTTGACTATGATCTTTTCCTTTTTCACCGCAACCAGCTAACACAATGAGACTAACTAAAAACAACCATATAAGTTTTTTCATGATTTTTCCTCTATTCTATTTTTATTTGTAATTTAGAGAATAAAACAGGGGTAATGATAATGTTTTGTAGAACTATCGTGCTATTTATTAATAATCATAAATAATAATGAACTAAATTTCAATTAATATTTTGAAAATTGCGAAAAATAAATATCGAAACGAACTTCAACACCATAAAACACTATGAAATAAGTTGAGATTTATCATGTAATACCAACATGAAATAACCACAGTAGTGTACAAGACTAGCTACCGTGGTTACTTTTTTTATTTTGGCTTGTTAGATTCTTTTTCTTTAAGTTCTTCTATAGAAATGGGTTGGTTAATCTCACTGACACTTTTTCGGCTAAAATGATACATTTTGACCATAGCTGGTTTAGATAGGGCTAAAAAAGATAAAAACGTAGCAATAAAAGAAAAATGTGTTACATTCAACACAAACAAGAGTGGAATGAAAATCAACGCAAATAATGCTGAAAAGATTACGATTGGCAATACTTTTAACAATATCTTTTTTAATCGCCCGTTTATTATTCTAGACAAAAGAAAAAGTACTAAACCAATTAATAATAAAGGGATAATAATAGTGGTTAAAGTAGCAGTATATGCATTTGCATAACCTTTCCAATCTAAATGAATAAGGTAGTACATCGAAGAATTTTTAGGAACATCCAATTGGAAAAGATTTGTACCGTAATTGACATATAAAAAGTAAATAATGATAAAAACAAGCAGACATGTTATCGTATATTTAATGTAATAATTAAAATTTTTTGGTGGTTTTGAATGCAATTATGTTCCCTCATTTCAAACAAGTATCTAAACTATTATCTTATAAATTAGGCACCATCGCAATGCGGAATATTTTAACATATAGGACTTTTATACGAGGGTTATCTTTTTGTTAAATGGTATACTAAAGGTAATAAATATTAATTTTTCACTAAATAAAAAATGGAAATAAGGTGATTTAAAATGAGAAGATCTGATCGAAATAATCATGATTATGATAATCACAGAGATAATCGTCGCGATGATTATTACCGTAATAACCGAGATGACTATAGAGATGGTGAGTATGACAGACCTCATGAAGATAGTCGAGAAGCAGAATACCGTCGTCGTTCAGATGAAGACGGCCGTTATTATAACGAACGCGATTATCGCAGAGAACGTATGTTAGAAGAAGAAAATCGTAAAAGCAACAAAGGAAAAAAATGGTTAGCAGCAATTGTAGTCATCTTATTAATTGTTGTTGCCATCTTTATCGTAAGGAACATGATGCAACCGAAAAACGATGATCAAACTGCAAACCAAAATCAACAGTCAGAACAAGCACAACAATCTAATAATCAAAATAAACCTAATGTGACTAACAACTATAAAGAAGTTATTAAAGAAAAAGAAACGGTAATCAAAGAAAAGATTGAAAGTGCTAAAAATAATATCCAAAACGGACAAAATAGTCAAAATGCAATTGATTCTGCGCAAAGTGAAGTCAATCAATTGAAAGATAAAGCAACAAATAATGGTGATAATAACTTAACTGATCAATATCAGAATGCGGTAGATAAATTAAAAGAGGCTAATCAAGCCCAACAAAATGGTGAAAATCAATCTAAAGTAGACGGGCTGCTTAATGATATTGACAGTAAATTACAAAGTATTAAAGATAAACTTAATCAATTATTTAATTAAACTGTAAATCCGGGAGTATCAACTCTCGGGTTTATTATGTTTTAAAACAGAATAGCATCGTAAGTATATATTCTTTGATAAAATAGAAAGTGCAGAGAAATAAGGAGGAAAATTGATGGATTTATGGTTAAAACAAAGTGCAGAAAAAGTTCCTGAAAACATTGCACTTGAAGATCACAACACACAACTTACATATATGAACGTTTATAAAACGGCTTTACAATATGCACATGTATTGCACCAACTTAATCGAAAACGTATCGCATTTTATATAGATAACCGTCTTGATTCAGCTCTCATTATTTATGGTGCTTGGTTAGCGGGAATTGAGGCAGTAATGATTAATACAAGATTAACGGATAAAGAAATAACTGCACAATTAAAATCCGTAGATACTGATACGATTATCGCAATCCTTCCGTTAAATATAGATGGTTTCAATATTATTTCATGGTCAGAGCTCGAAGCGAAGCGAGGAACTGAAACATATGAAATTCCTATGGATTTAGAACGAATCGCTTCAATCATGTTTACCTCAGGCACAACAGGACTACAAAAAGCAGTGCCGCAAACTTTTAATAATCATCTTGCCAGTGCAACCGGATGTAAAGAAAGTTTAGGTTTCGATCAAAATACCAAATGGTTATCTGTATTGCCGATATATCATATCTCAGGTTTGAGCGTCTTATTGCGAAGTATGATTGAAGGTTTTACAGTTAGAATTGTGAATAAATTTGATGCAGATCAAATACTTGAAATTATTAAGGGTGAAAATATTACACACATTTCACTTGTACCGCAAACTTTGAAATGGATGATGGATGCAGGATTAACTGAACCTTATCATTTAGAAAAAATACTCTTGGGCGGTGCTAAACTTTCTCACGCTTTAATTGAAGAGGCTCTCCAGAATCATTTACCAATTTATAATTCATTTGGTATGACAGAAACTTGTTCACAATTTTTAACCGCTTCTCCTGCTATGTTGAAATTCAATCCAGACACAGTTGGCAAACCGAGCCCAAATGTAGATGTCAAAATCACCAAACCTAATCATGAAGGCCATGGAGAACTTTTGATAAAAGGTGACAATGTAATTAATGGATATCTATATCCGAAAAATTTAACAGATACTTTCGAAAATGGTTATTTTAAAACAGGTGATATTGCTAAAATTGATTCAGAAGACAATGTGATGATTTATGATCGTCGAAAGGATCTAATCATCAGCGGGGGAGAAAATATTTATCCATTTGAAATTGAGAGTGCTGCTAAACGTTATAAAAATGTGAATGATGCGATGTGTATCGGTGTCGAGGATATAGAATGGGGACAAGTACCGAAATTGTATTATGTGAGTGAATCCGATATTGATAAAAATAAACTCCAATATTTTTTACAACAAGAATTAGCAAAATATAAAGTGCCGAAAACTTATCAGCGCGTAGATACTTTACCTTATACTTCTACTGGAAAGTTGAAACGTGGTTCAATTGAGGAATAAAAAATGAGATTTAAAACGATAAATTTTTATATTTTTGAAGCGCCTTTTAAAAATCCTATTAAAACACCTAAGGTTGAAATGGATACGCGAAAGGTGTTAATCGCTGAATTGATTGATCAAGAAGGCTGCAGTTACTTTGGTGAATGCAATGCCTTTGAAACAGATTGGTACGATAAAGAAACGATAACATCTGTGCATAACGCATTGAAATCCTGGTTTGATGAAGAAGTATTGGGTAAAGATATTGATGATTTTAATGCAGCCCAAACAATTTTAGATAAAATATCAACGCAACCAGCTGCAAGAAGTACTGCAGCTATGGCTCTCTATCAAGCATTTTATAATTTGGAATCATTTTCTGTTGAATATGGTGCGACAGCAAGTGGATTATCTGATAAACAGTTCGAAGTACTACAAAAAACAGAACCCAAAAGGGTTAAGTTGAAATGGTCAGATAATGTAGTTGATGATTTAAAAAAGCTACAGCGATTGCAATCATCTCCACTTCTGGCATTAGATGCTAACGAATCACTGGATCAAGATGATATTTCAATATTGCAAGGAATCAAAAGCAGTTTTGATATTATATACATTGAAGAACCTTTTAGACACTTAAATAGTTTGAAACATGTAGAAAAAGAGACGATTCCGCCTGTAGCACTAGATGAAAAAGCTGTAGATATAGCATCAATTCTTCGATATATTGAAGCGTACAATGTCGATATCGTTATATTAAAGCCATTTCGCCTAGGTGGTATAGATCGTATGTTGGAAGCTATTAAAATATTACAGCAGAGAAGTATTAAAGTAGTTATAGGAGGTATGTATGAATATGGACTCAGTCGTTATTTCACAGCGTACCTTAGTCGATTAGGTGATTATCCTGGTGATATTACGCCATATGGTTACTATTTTGCAGAAGAGTTTACAGAAAAGAACGGTATATTAAACAAGGGACACATTGAATTTGTGCCCCCAGTAATCAACAAAAATCAGTTGAAACGTTATTAATGATGATGGTGTTCGCAATGTTGGTGGTTATTGTCCTTTTTCAAAGGAACAGGATCGAAACCACCTTTATGAAGCGGATGACATTTTGAAATACGTTTTATACCTAACCATGCGCCTTTAATAGGACCATGTACTTCAATTGCTTCTTTTGTATAATTAGAACAAGTAGGATAGAAACGACAAGATGGAGGAGTAAGCGGTGATATAAACCGTTGATACACCCAAATCAAGCCGAGAAAGAGTTTTTTCAATGTTATCCCTCCAACTCTTTAGAATAAAGTAAATCCAACTCATAACGATTTATATTTTAGCATATTAACCAAAGGAATGTGATAGAACGTGATTACTAATGATCAATTTAATAATAAGATTGAGATGCAATTTACAAATCCTGATGATCAAGCAAATGGAGAACACGTTCTTGCAATACCGCTATATCAAGGGAAGTATATATTAACAAACCATAAAAAGCGTGGTATAGAATTTCCTGGCGGTAAAATAGAAAAGAATGAAACAAGTGAAAATGCGATAAAGCGTGAATTATTTGAAGAAACGGGTGCAATTGTTCAAGATATGCAGTATATTGCGCAATATACTGTATATCATCCGAACGGCAAAAGATGGTTTACAAAAGATGTATTTGCTGTGAATGTGAAAAAAATTGAAAGTAAACAAGATTATTTAGAAACAAATGGACCAGTAATAGTTCATACTTTGGATGCGATTGATGAGCATGAAAAGAGCTATTTGCTCACAGATGAAGTGATATTAAAATGTGCGGAAAGAGTGAATCAACTTGGACTTTATCAATAAAAAACGCATGCCGATTGATTTAAAGACACACATCGGCGAAGAAGTAACTTATAGAGTCGATCAGCTGAATGTCAAAGGTCTTATGCTTACTCCAAAGCAAGATGTAAAACGGATTGTAATTTATTTGCGTGGCGGAAAAGGGAAAGTCGGACGTGTCCGCACTGGTCGACTATTGCAATTTTCAGATCCTAATACATTAGTATTCGGTCCTTACTACAGAGGCAATAACGGCAGTGAAGGAAGAGATGAGTTTTCAGGAAAAGACTTGCACGATGTGACAAAAGCAATGGATATATTAAAATCACTATATCCTGATGCATACGTTCATGTTGTTGGTTTTTCACGTGGTGGATTGCAAGGATTATTAGCATTTCAGCATTTGCCAGCAAATAGTTATATCATTTGGGGCGGTGTTACAGATTTACATTTAATGTATGAAGAACGTGTAGACTTACGTGGAATGTTGCGGCGAATGGTAGGGCATCCTAAAAAAGATGAAGAAGCTTATCAAAAACGAGAGGCTTTGCAATATATTAATTCAAATAGTCCTCCTATACTGATTGTCCATGGCGGTAAAGATCATCAAGTAGGGATACACCAAGGTTATCATTTAGAAGAGTATTTAGAGAAAATAGGTCATAATTACCAAACATTTTATCAAATGGAAGAAGGTCATGTTCCGAGACCTAAAGCACTAAGCGAAGTACTTAAAGTGATTCATCAATGGATGGAAAATGTTGAACAGGAAAATAATAAGGTATGAGAAAACCCGGAATGGATATGAATCCTTTCCGGGTTTGAAAATGCATTTATTAAGCTTTAAATCCACCTTGTTCAGCAATATCTTTACTGTCATCGCCGAATTTTTTGAAGTTTTCTACGAAACGTGAAATTAAATCTTGTGCTTGTTCACGGTAAGCATCTTGATTACTCCAAGCATTAATAGGTTGTAAGATGGATTTTGGAACGTCTTTAATATCTTTAGGTACACTTAATCCGAATACTTCATCTTTTTCGAATTCAGCATTTTTTAATTCGCCTTTAATCGCTGCATCTACCATACGACGTGTATATTTTAAGCTGATACGACGACCAACGCCGTATTTACCACCAGTCCAACCAGTGTTAACTAAATATACTTCAACTTCATGCTTATCGATTAATTGACCAAGCAATTCAGCATATCTCTTCGGATTTAATGGCAAGAATGGTGCACCGAAACATGTTGAGAATGAAGGTACTGGTTCTGTAATACCACGTTCTGTACCAGCTAATTTTGAAGTGAATCCACTTAAGAAATGATATAATGCTTGTTCTTTAGTTAATTTAGAGATTGGAGGCAATACTCCGAATGCATCTGCAGTTAAGAATAAAATTGTATTAGGATGCGCAGCTTTTGAAGGTTTTGCAATGTTATCGATATAATCGATCGGATATGCTGCACGTGTATTTTCTGTGTATTTATTATCATCGAAGTCAACATTTCCATCTTCTTCAACAACTACGTTTTCTAAAATTGTACCGTAACGAATAGCATCATAAATTTGAGGTTCTTTTTCTTTTGAAAGATTGATTGCTTTAGCATAGCAGCCGCCTTCAATATTGAAGATACCATTTTTGTTCCAACCATGTTCATCGTCACCGATTAATTTACGATCTGGTGCTGCAGATAAAGTTGTTTTACCTGTACCTGATAAACCGAAGAATAAAGCAACATCGCCTTTTTCGCCTACGTTAGCAGAGCAATGCATACTCATAATATCTTGTTGAGGTAATAAGTAGTTCATAACTGAGAAAATACCTTTTTTCATTTCACCTGCATATTCAGTTCCCCCAATAAGAATGATACGGTGTTTGAAAGAGATAATTACAAATGTTTCAGAAGCTGTACCATCTTCTTCAGGGTTAGCTTTGAAGTGCGGTGCTGAAACAATTGTGAAGTTTGGTTTTATTTTTTCTGCTTCATCCTTTGAACTAGGGCGGATAAACATATTATGTGCAAACAAGTTATGCCAAGCCATTTCGTTTACAACTGTCAAACGAAGTTGTGTATCTTGGTCACTTCCTGCATAACCGTTAAAGACGTATAACTCGTCTTTTTGATCTAAGTAATCTAAAACTTTATCAGAAAGTCTCAAGAATTTTTCTTCTTCAATTGGTTGGTTGACTGAACCCCAGTCAATTGCATCTCTATAGGAAGGTTCGTTTACAATAAACTTATCTTTAGGAGAGCGTCCAGTGTATTGACCAGTCAATTGGTTTATTGCTCCTAATTCTGTCAGTTCGCCTTCATTATTGTCTAAAATCTTGTTGTAAAGTTGCGTTTTAGTGAGTTGAAATAGTGATGATGGTTTCTCAATCAAATGATTCAACTTTTGTAAATTTGTTTGTGCATCTACTGCCATTTTAAAAAACCCCTCCAGCGCGTAAGTAATATAATAAATTGTAAGCCTTTACATTTTCATAGTATAACATAATATGGTCATTATTCCACAACGGATTTGTGAAATTCAATTCGTCTAATTGACAATTTAAATCTGTTTGGGTAGTATTATTTGTAACGGATTCTCTTATCCTGAGTGGCGGAGGGACATGGACCCAACGAAGCCCAGCAACCTCTCCTAAGCGGAGAAAGGTGCCAAACCGTTTGCAAATGTCATAGAAGACGTTTGAACGATAAGAGCGAAAGGACGTCAAAGGGCTTTCTCTCTATGTTTATAGTGGAAAGCCCTTTTTAATTTGAGCTCGTAGATAGAGAATTTTCGTAATTAAAAATCAGAAGGAGTCAGTTATGTCGAATAATAGAAGATTATTTACGTCAGAATCTGTTACAGAAGGGCATCCTGATAAAATAGCAGACCAAATTTCAGATGCTATTTTGGATGAATTATTGAAAAAGGATCCGGATGCCAGAGTTGCATGCGAAACAGTAGTCACTACGGGAATGGCTATGATTGTCGGGGAGATTTCTACAGCAACTTATGTTGATTTTCCAAAAGTAGTAAGAGATACAGTTGAGGAAATCGGCTATACGAGAGCTAAATATGGTTATGACAGCCAAACAATGGCAGTTATGTCAGCAATTGATGAACAATCACCTGATATCGCACAAGCGGTTGATCGTGCATTAGAATATAGAAATGAAATCAGTGAGGAAGAAATCGAAGCTACTGGTGCAGGAGACCAAGGTTTAATGTTCGGTTTTGCGACGAATGAAACTGATACGTATATGCCGACGCCGATTTACTTTTCACACCAATTAGCGAAACGTCTTTCAGATGTACGCAAAGATGGTACTTTAAAATACTTGCGCCCAGACGGTAAAGTACAAGTCACAGTAGAATATGATGAAAATGATAAACCAGTTCGAATTGATACAATTGTAATTTCAACACAACATGCTGAAGATGTAACACTTGATCAAATTCAAGAAGACATCCGTAAACATGTGATTGATCCGATTGTACCTGCATCATTATTAGATGATGAAACTAAATTCTTTATCAATCCTACAGGCCGTTTTGTAATTGGCGGACCACAAGGTGATGCTGGTTTAACAGGCCGTAAAATCATTGTAGATACTTATGGTGGTTTTGCACGCCATGGCGGAGGATGCTTCAGTGGTAAAGATCCAACAAAAGTTGACCGTTCAGCAGCTTATGCAGCACGTTATGTAGCTAAAAATATCGTTGCAGCAGGTTTAGCTGATAAATGTGAAGTGCAACTTGCTTATGCTATCGGTGTAGCAGAGCCTGTTTCAATTTCAATTGATACTTTCGGCACAGGCAAAGTTCCTGAAAGTAAATTAGTTGAAGCTGTGCGTGATAATTTTGATTTACGTCCAGCTGGTATTATTAAAATGTTAGATTTAAAACGTCCTATTTATAAACAAACAGCTGCATATGGTCACTTCGGCCGTACAGATGTTGCATTACCTTGGGAACGCGTGGACAAAGTAGATGTATTGAAAGAAGCGGTCCAAGCATAATTTCTGCAATTTTCAAATGAAATTCAGGATTATTATCGATAGAATCGAAACTTTCCTTTATAATGATATTTAAGACAAGTAAAGGAGCGGAATGTGTATGGGACCATTGGAAATTGGTTTAGTTGCAGCGATAGTTATAGCTGTTATTTTCTTAATATTATTCTTAACTGCATTAAGCAGCAAAAAGAAAGCACAACAACAAGCAGAAGAACAATATGAAGCGAAAGAAAAAAGCTTGAAAGATAATTACGAAGATGAGCTTGAAAAAGAGCGTGTCGAACATAAGAAAACGGTAACGAAGCAACGAGCTGATTTTGATGCTACTGTAGATTCGAAAGACCGTGAAATCGACGCACTGAAACTTTTTTCAAAAAATCACAGTGAATACATCACTGATATGCGTTTGATAGGTATCAGAGAACGATTAGTAAAAGAAAAACGCATTCGTCCAGAAGATATGCATATTATGGCTAATATCTTCTTGCCTAAAAATGATATGAACGATATTGAACGAATCAGTCATTTAGTCTTAACACGCACAGGTTTATACATTATTGATTCTCAACTGTTAAAAGGACATGTATACAATGGCATCAGTAATAAACAATTTGCTGAATTACCGACAATTGAACATGTCTTTGATGTACTGGATTTAGATCCACGTACACCGCAAACATTAGTTTTAGATGAAAATGATGATAAACAATCTGCATCGTTTGTGAACTATTCAAATCAACTTCATTATGTTGAACAGTTAGCAGATGCATTACGTCGTAAATTAGATTTGAAATATACACCAATGGCTTTGCTATATTTCAATCCTAAAAATGAAGGCGCTGTGACTATTTCTAACTACGTTCAAAACACAAATACTAAAGTATTGGTAGGGCCAGAACAATTAGATGAATACTTTAATAAGTTTGTATTCCATGGACGTATTCAATATAATGTTGAAGATTTAGCTCGTGTTATGGAAGAAATAGAATCATTCAATTAATGAGTAAAAGCACTATTTACGTATATTACGTGGATAGTGCTTTTTGTTTTAAAGTTTGGGCTCTCTGTCAAATAGGACTGGTGGCTCAAATTAAAGAGGTTAGGCAGCTTTTAGCTGCTTAATCTCTTTTTTAGGATTTGAGGAAAAAAGTCTCGTACATAAAATAATACGATTGCGCAAATTAGTGAAGTTTCTATAACCGAAAGAAACCTTTTTTATCAGTTTGATTTTATTATTAATACCTTCGAGCGGACCGTTGGTCAGATTCGAATATTCCAAAGTATTCAATATCATGTCGTGATGATTTTTAAGTGTTCTGACGGCAATTTTAAGTTTGGGGGCGATGGTCCCCATGTTGATTGCCTGTATGGTTGATGTATATAATTGTTCATCATTTTCTTTTAATGCATAACGCAGCTGGTGGACGTAGTAATGAGTATTTAACAGTTTATCATCAAAATCCAATAAGAAATCTACGATTCCTTTGGTTGTTTTCCATTGTTTGAACAAAGGAACTTTATTATATTCGAACATCTCCAATTGTTCATAAGGTTTCAAAAGCAGTTTCCAATAACGTTTATATTTATTGTAAAGCGGTCTGTCGTTATTTCGGAAAGTATTCATAACACTGACACGAGTCATATTCAAAGCGCGATTCAATGATTGTACAATATGAAATCGGTCTATAATAATTCTGGCATTAGGGAATACTTCATTAATCAAAGACATATAGGGTTCGTACATATCGATAGATACAGTCTTTACACGTTGTCTTTCAGCAAGTGAATAACGATAAAAGTGCGTTTTCAGAGCTGCCAATCTGCGATCGGGAACAATATCTACGATACGGTGAGTCACGGCATCAGCATAAATAAAACTCATATTATGGCTGACATGCTTGACGTTCTTGAATTCATCCATCATTAAATGTTCAGGCAAAGCACTGAACGGCTTTTGAGCAATCTGAGAAGCAGATTTATCTATCATCCGAGCAACTGTAGAAGCCCCGACAGCACAAGATTCAGCAATTGACTTTTGAGAACGGATTTCGGTAGCTTTCTGCAAAACAGCTAAACGTATATGATCTGAAATATGGCAATATCTTTCAACTATTTTTGTTTCAGCAGTGAAGTGCGTACAGCAGTGCTTACAGTAAAAACGCTGCTTTTTCAGATTCAAATAGGCTTGTCTTTCAGATACCTTAGGTATCGTAATACGGGAATTCTTCATTCCATTTTTTATAATGGAATAGTCGGTGTTTTTAAATCCGCAGTTTTCGCAGTGCTCAGGAACCTACGTCAATTTCCCAAAGTAGAATAGACATATTTTTCCTTTATACTCTTTTTCTTCAATCTTAGTGTCGAATTCTATATTTTTATCTTTAATTTCCAGTGTAGTTGATATAAAATGATTCATAGGCGCAACTTATCTCCTTTAATTTTGGTGTGGTTACTTTAAATTATAGAGATAATTGCGCTATTTTTATATCAAAAAATCGGACGAGTGATTTTCTCACCAGTCCGATTTAGTATAGAACCAAAGTTTGAATAGATGCAACAGAGGACAAACATAAGGTATAGTTGAATTATTAATAATAGGGAGTGTTGAATATTATGGAATATGTTGAATTTTATAACGGAAATAAAATGCCGATTGTCGGCTTAGGTACATTCCGTGTTGAAAATGATGAACAAGCTAAAGAAACGGTACAATATGCAATTGAAAATGGATATAGAAGTATTGATACTGCGATGATATATGAAAATGAAGAAAAGGTTGGAGAAGGAATTAAGGCAGGATTGGAATCTACTGGTTTAAAACGTTCTGACTTATTTATCACATCTAAATTATGGTTAGATGATTACGGTAGAAAAAATGTTGCAGATGCATACCAAACGTCTTTAGATAAATTAGGATTAGATTACTTAGATTTATACTTAGTTCATTGGCCAGGTATGGATGAAGAGGTAATGATTGATACATGGAAAGGTATGGAAGATTTACTCAAAGATAATAAAGTGAAAAATATTGGTGTGAGCAACTTCAAACCGCATCATTTCGAAACATTGCTTTCTCATGCGTCTGTTAAACCAGTGATTGATCAAGTAGAATTTCACCCTTATTTAACACAAGAGGATTTAAGAAAATACTTACAAGCACAACATATTCAAATGGAATCTTGGTCACCTTTAATGAATGCTCAAATTTTAGAGAATGATACTGTGAAAAAAATCGCTGATGAAGTAGGAAAATCACCCGCACAAGTCATCATTCGTTGGAATATTCAACATGATGTTGTAGTGATACCTAAATCAGTGACACCTTCACGTATTAAAGAAAATTTAGATGTGTTTGATTTTGAATTATCAGATTCACAAATGGAACAATTAGATAATTTAAACGAAGATAAACGTGTTGGACCAGATCCTGATAACTATTCTGGACATAATAAATAGGGTGTTTTAAATGGCTGATTATAAAGGAATGCTATATGGTGCAATGGTAGGAGATGCATTAGGAGTGCCTGTCGAGTTCGAAGATAGAGGCAGTTTTAACATTGACAGCATGATTGGTTATGGTACATGCAATCAACCGCCTGGAACTTGGTCAGACGATAGTTCATTGACATTATGTTTAGCCGAAAATATTAATGAGCAGAATAATATAGACGGTTTAATGCGAAAATTTGTCTGTTACCTTAATGAAGGGTACATGACTCCTTTTGGCATTGCATTCGGTGTTGGCAATTCTACAAAACAAGCGATAAAACGATATGAAGATGGAATTCCAGCAGAACAGTGCGGAGGTACATCAGAATATAATAACGGGAATGGTGCTTTAATGAGAATAGCACCTTTAATAAAATGCTTTCCGCCAGAAATGTCTTTAGATCACGTTATAGAAAAAGTAATAGCATATACACGCATTACACATGGTCATCCTCGTGCTATTATGGCATCAATCATTTATATTGAGATATTGCGACAAATTGCCATAGGATATTCCTTTAAAGTCAGTGTTGAAAATACAGAAAAAGAATTAAACAAATATTTGAAAAGTAACCCTGTGCTTTTTAATGAATTCGAAAGTTATTATGAGAGAATATTTCAGCCGGAATTCTATCAATTGCCTCAAAGTTATATAAATTCTTCCGGCTACGTTGTTGATACTTTAGAAGCTGCTTTATGGTGTATTGGAAACACAGATAATTTTAAAGATGCTGTACTTAAAGCAGTTAACTTAGGAGAAGATACCGATACCGTAGGATCTGTTGCTGGAGCGATTGCAGGTTTATTATATGGATTCGATACGATTCCTGAAAAATGGGTTGAAACGCTTGTTAGTAAAGCGGATTTTGAACCGATTATCCTGACTTTTATAAAAGATTAAAAAAGACACACTTGAACGTAATTTCATACGTCTCAAGTGTGTTTTATTAATGAGCAATGATATATCCAAGCCAACAAGCTGCAAAACAAAGAATATATTGCAATGCACTATATAAAATAAATACTGCAGGTTTTGTTTGTTCAGTTAATAGGTTCTTCAACTCTAAAGATAAAGTAGAAAAAGTAGTTAAGCCACCTAGAAATCCAACAATTAATAATGGAGAAGCCCAATGATTGGAAAGGGCAAAACCGCTTAATAGACTAATTGCAAAACTACCTGCTAAGTTAACAATTAACGTAGCTACTGGAATTTCAGAAGGTATACGGCTGCATGCTTGTGTAATAGCAGCCCGAACGACTGCACCTAAACCGCCACCAAGCATGATAAGCAAAATTTTAATCATGACTTAGCGCACCTCCTATTTTTCCTCCGAGATAGCATAATAGAATTCCGAATATATAACTTGTAATGGCATAAATCCCGAGCAATACATAGTTATGCTGCTCTAACATATGTACAAGTTCGAATTGAAAAGTAGAAAAGGTAGTCAACGCGCCTAAAAATCCTGTCGTTATACCTTTTTTTAAAAGCGGATTATTTTGGAATGTTTTTAAAATCAGTGCTGTGATTAATCCCATTAAAAAGGCACCCGCTAAATTAGCGATAAAAGTACCAGTAGGAAAACCATTTCCCTGATTAAAATGTGATAATCCGAATCTTATCAGTGCGCCTAATGCGCCACCAATAAAAACATATAAATATTGCACTTTACCGCCTCATTCTTGATTAATAATTAAATTATTGTACGATTCAATCGCTTTGTCAAACTGTAATTGATTATTTTAAGAGACCGAATGATACAAGTGATGCTGCGATATGAAGGATAATCGTAATTAATAAAAGATAAGGTAAAAATTTGCTTGCAGTTCTAATCCAATCAGGTCTGTCTTTTGAAAGTTTCATAGATTTATCTGCAAAAATAATTGCAACAATTAAGATGATTGCATTTACAATACTGCTGATTAATATTTTTTTAACGATAGAATCAAACTGATTATTGAATATAGGATTACGCATGTTGAAATAAAAGCTGATAACAATCAAAATCAGCGTAATATAAAAATATAGTTTAGATTTTGCCATTTTGACCTCCATTTCTATCCATTCTTACATATTATCATATTGAAATAGTGATAAACCATTTCTTTACAAAACTCTAAAAATTATATGATTGAGTTCGCAAAATCGCCTTTTATTTTTGTGCGTGTTATAATTTAATTATTCTAAAGGAATGAAAGTTGTAGTAATGATAGGAGGAACTCATTCTATGGTAAAAGCAGATTTAAATGTAGAAGTATTCGCAGATGGTGCAGATATTGAAGAAATGAAAGCAGCCTACAAAAATAATGAAGTAGACGGTTTCACAACAAACCCAAGCTTAATGGCAAAAGCAGGTGTAACAGATTACAAAACATTTGCTGAAGAAGCGGTCCGTGAAATTCCAGATGCTTCAATTTCATTTGAAGTATTTGCTGATGATTTAGAAACAATGGCAAAAGAAGCAGAAATTTTAAAACAATATGGTAAAAACGTATTTGTTAAAATTCCGATTGTTACAACTAGCGGTGAATCAACAATTCCATTAATTAAAAAATTATCAGCTGATAATGTTCAAGTGAATGTAACTGCGGTTTATACTTTAGATCAAGTTAAAGCAATTACAGAAGCAGTAACAGAAGGTGTTCCAACTTATATTTCAGTATTTGCTGGTCGTATTGCAGATACTGGTGTAGATCCACTTCCATTAATGAAAGAAGCTGTGGAAATTGCACATTCAAAAGAAGGCGTTAAATTGTTATGGGCAAGCTGCCGTGAATTATTAAACGTCATTCAAGCAGATGAAATCGGTGCTGACATTATTACATGTCCATCAGGTGTTATCAGTAAAATTCCTAATATCGGCAGAGATGTCAATGAATTATCAGTAGATACAGTTAAAGGATTCGCAAAAGATATTCAAAAATCTGATCTTTCAATCCTATAATTAAAAAAAGAGTATCTCTATAATACAGAATATATTAAAATAGAGGCAGAAATAGTCATTAAGTCTGATTGTCTTAAGCTATTTCCGCCTCTTTTTTAATGTAAATCAAGGGCAGGTGTATAAGTGTATGAAAAGAGAAGTATTCGAAACCAAAGTGAAAAAGCGTCTTTGGTTTTTGAATAAAAAAGAAAAAATAAAATTAAATCAATTTTTAACAGAAGCACAAAATAACCAAGCAAATTCTAAAATATTGAACCAACCTGTTAAATTTTCAAACGTATTTTTAAAGCAGCGTGTTTTTTCTGATAAAACACATGGTATGAATTTCTTATTTATAATGGTGGTTGGTATGTTACTTTCTAATGCTTTGTTACTCGGACTATTTCTTTTTGGATTGTTAACAAGTCTGAATGTGGTCAATTACTTTATTGATCCGCAAACGCATTTATCAACAACACAACTTGTAATTATCATGTTAGGTGCAATAGCAGCAATTGTTATTTCTTGTTACTTTATTAGAAAAGTTACCGCATTTTTCACAAAAAAGTTATTAGAATATCGTTTTAATCATGTCCGATAAAAATAAAGTGATGCAGGAAAATACATTCTAACCACTTGCGATGGATAAAATTATAGGGTGCTTTGATAACAAGATGCTTACCATTAGTAAAAATCAGCCGTGTTTGCTGATTTTCTTTTTTTATACCCGTGATTTGCATGCCATTTATAAAATATTGCATTTGAGCACGTTTGTGTTTGATTGGAAATAAAATGGTTGCATCATTAATCACAATGGGTAAGTGCTTACGTATGTTCAATACTTGTTTTAATTCTGTTGAAACTACATTTTTCGGCAATGGATACATGCGTGCCAGTAAGTTCAAATAGTGTTTGATTGAATTTTTCGTCAACTTTCTAAAGATGTTGTACACACATTCTACTTGAAAACATTGATGGGGATAATTGGCCATATACAAAATGATAGGATGCGTTTTTGTGTCATGCATGAAGGAAACCCCTTTGATAAAAGTGCGAAGCGGTTCTAATTTACTACGTACGCAATTTTGATATTTTCGTATTGTAGTTGCTGATTTGTTCATTAATTGTTGTATCTCAAATTGCTTATAACCATAGAGTTTTAAATTAAGCCATATGCGTTCTTGTTCATTGAGTAGATGATAATAGTCATTAACAATTAATGGGAATGAAGTCTGTGAAATCATGGGACACCTTTTTGTTTCATTTAGCGTAGTCTCTAATGTACATGTATTAAGCTGTCGACTCTTTTTTCTGAAGATATCTACTAGATAAAAATGAAGTCTTTGAAATAAATAACGACTCATGCTATCATGTATGGACGTGTCAAATTGACGAATCAAATTCCACATTTTGATTGTAAGTAACTGAGCATATTCATCTGTATCATAACGGATGTTATATTTACGCAAGAGTGAAAATATAATCCTTTTATGATGATTGATTTGATATTCAATATTCACCGATGTTACCTCATATAGAAATGTAAATATCTGACTATTTCTGGTTATAATCATCTTAAATGATTCATTAATGACTTTCATTTGCTTAATATGTAAAATAGGTGTTAAATAGAAGGACAGAAATAAAAAATTTATAATGATTCAACCTAAAAATTAACTAATTATTGAAATTCAGCAACATTTAAAAAGACGGGAGGATTCTATGGATTACGCACATTTGAACTTAGAACACTTTTTTGCACGTCACGACGAGTTAGATATGATTAAAGATTGCTCGGATTTTGTAATGATAAATAATATGACTAATGAAATGATGTATCGCGATGGTACAATTGAAGGCACTATTGATTTAAATCGTTACTATTATAAAAATAAGTCTGAAGCAGCAAGCTTTATTATGATGGACTATAAACGTCCAGAATAAGTTGCAATAAATCTTAATTTGTTGATACGGCTTAAATAATAAAGAATAAAATGTAACCTGTTTACGACAGTAATAAGCTGTGCGAAACAGGTTATTTTAATTTTTTGTTGAGAAATTCCATCAAAATGTTACTGAAAATATCAAAATATTAGGCAGAGAATACAACAATATTACATTCTGACTTCAAAGCCATGACATCAGCTAAGATATGATAAGATAATTGGTGGAGAGTTTGAAATATTTTATACTTAATAGAGCGATAAAATATAATAACAAAATTTATAATTTAATAATTCAACTTGACCTAAGAGGTGTAATTATGACGAAACACAAGAAGGGCTCTATTATTTCGATTATAGGGTTACTTGTAATTTTAGCTGCAGCTGGCTGGATATTCTTTTCAATGATATCTGATCAGATTTTGTTTAAACATGTAAAGAAAGTTGAAACTGTTGAACATTTAAATGTCACACTTGATAAAGCAGCTAAAAAGCAAATTGACAACTATACAAGCCAGCAAGTATCAGACAAAAATAATATATGGCATGACGCTACGGGTACAGAAATCAAAAAGGCGATGGATAGTAAAAACTTTATTAATAATAAAGTTCAAAGATATCAGTTCTTAGATTTATCAAAATATCAAGGTATTGATAAAAACCGTATTAAACGTATGTTAGCTGACCGTCCGACATTGCTTGCACACACGGATGATTTTATAAAAGCAGCTAAAAAGCGTCATGTTAATGAAGTATATTTAATTTCACATGCTATATTAGAAACAGGTGCAGTTAAGAGTGATTTATCAAAGGGTGTCGAAATAGATGGTAAGAAATATTATAATTTCTATGGTGTCGGCGCATTAGATAAAGATCCAATCAAAACTGGTGCAGAGTATGCGAAAAAACATAACTGGGATACGCCTGAAAAAGCAATCGATGGCGGTGCTGATTTTATTCATTCCCATTTCTTATCTAATCCAGATCAAAATACCCTTTACAGTATGAGATGGAATCCGAAAAATCCTGGAGAACATCAATATGCTACTGATATTAAATGGGCAGAAAGTAATGCATCTTTAATTGCAGATTTTTATAAGAAAATTAATACTGAAGGTAAGTATTATAAATTGTTTGTCTATAAAGATGATAAACAACATCAATAACAATAGATGATTATAATTATTAAAGCGAAACAATTAAAACAAAACAGTTTTAATTGTTTCGCTTTATTTATTTTTGTTGCATAATAGGAAGTAATACGAGAGAGTAATATGTTGAATCGAATAGAGGAGGTATTATTATGCGTGTCGCGATTATTGGAATGGGGACGGCCGGAGTAAGTATTTTGCGTCAATTAGAATCCCATTCGTATTTTAAAGAACTAGACATCGATGTGTACGATGATCCTCAAAATATGGGGCAAGGTGTACCATTTCAAAATGACAGTTCACAGTTATTAATTAATTTACCGAGTAAGGATATGTCGTTGAATTTTAATGATGCTGCTGAATTTTTCAAATGGTATGAAAATCAAAATCAATTCAAATTTGATAATGCTACATATCTGCCAAGATTTGTTTTTGGCCACTATATGAAAAGTTATTTAGAAAAGTTTGATCAAGAATATGATAATATTCACTTAATTACTGAAAAAGCGACTGAGATGTACCTTGAACAAGGTTTTGAAAAAGATGCCAAAATACAATACTTCGTATGTACAAATCATCAGCAAGAAGCATGCAGGCAATATGATTATGTATTTTTAACAGTAGGTACAATGGCTTATCATGACCCATATCATTTAAAAGGCTTAAAAGGATATATTAAGTCACCTTATCCTACATACGAAACTTTAAACGATGTTAAAGATACAGATAATATCGCAATTATTGGAACTGGGTTATCAAGTTTAGATGTCATTCGATATGTCGTAAAACATCATCCTAACTTGCCAATCACTGCAACAAGTCGGCATGGTGAATTTCCGAGTGTACGCGGAAATATGATTGATATTACCCTCAAACATATTACGAAAGAGAATTTCGATAAAATCTTACGTTCGCATTTTGGAGTAGTTCCATTAGAATCTATGATTCGACTGTTCGAAAAGGAATGCGAAACATATGATATTCCGTTAGAAGCATTAATTCACAGAAAAGTTGGAGATCCTATTAAAGACTTGAAATATGATTTAGCACACCCTGAGATTTTAGGAGTTTTCCAAAGTTTGCTTGAAACCATAAAAGAAAATATGAATTGGATATGGAATAGCTTGAGTTTACAAGACCAAGAAGCCTTTATGAAAAAATATATGCCAATTTTAAAAGCTAATTCTAATCCGATGCCGCCTAGAACGGCACGACTGTTGATAGAAGAAATTGAAATCGGACATGTTGTAGTTAAAAAAGGTTTAGAAGATGTTCGATATGAAAATGAAGAATATGTATTTGAATACCCAGATCAAGGTGAACCCGATTATTATAACGTGGTTATCAATGCTACTGGACCAAAAACACAATTAAAAGATTTGGATGATGATGATGCATTTATAGTAGACATTGCAAATCGTCAAATTGTGCAAGCACATCCTATGGGCGGTATTCAAATCGTTCCAGAAACGAACCAAGTCATTAGCCCAAGGCATGGAACATTGCCGCATTTGATTGCGATTGGCCAAATTACTAATGGTATAAATCAAGCGCGAAATGGTGTCAATATGATTGTACGTCAATCAGTTCAAGCTGTAGAAAGCCTTTATGCATTTCACCAAGAAAATAGGTGAGTAAGTTTTTATTATTGTAAGAATGATTATTTTGAGATATGATTAAAACATGAGTTTAGATTATATATAACTCAAATTGATTCAGAAACAATTTCATAAAAATTCTTTCGGGGCAGGGTGAAATTCCCAACCGGCAGTAAATTAAGCCTGCGACCTGTGTTCTTTAGAGAACATGGCTGATCTAGTGAGAATCTAGAGCCGACAGTATAGTCTGGATGGGAGAAAGAATGAAGACGTCATTAAATATGAAACTCATTTATTAATATTATATATGAGGTTTAATTTGATTCGGCTTATTTAAGTACGCAATTTTATCGAATTACCTTTTAATATTAATAAATCATCATAAATTCTTTCCCGTTGCCCAATTTTATTTGGCAGCGGGTTTTTTAATGAGGTGATTGTTTGAATCGATTTTTAGAAAATGCAATACAACTGGCAAAAATGGCTGAAGGACAAACAGGTGTAAATCCTGCTGTAGGTTCTGTGGTTGTTAATCATGGTCGAATTGTCGGACTCGGTGCACATTTGAAACAGGGTGAACGACATGCTGAAGTTCAAGCTTTAGATATGGCAGGAGATCAAGCACGCGGAGGCACTATTTATGTTTCATTAGAACCTTGTACACATTATGGATCCACACCGCCTTGTGTTAATAAGATTATTGAAGCTGGAATATCAAAAGTAGTGTACGCAATGAAGGATATCACATTAGATTCACCAGGTGATGAAATTCTAAAATCAGCTGGCATTGAAGTGGTATATCAACATGAAGTTGAAGCGGAAAAGATGTATAAAGATTTCTTTGCTGCTAAAGTTTCTAAAATTCCAGAAGTTACATTAAAGGTAAGTGTGAGTTTGGATGGTAAGCAGGCGACAGATTCTGGTCAGAGTCAATGGATTACTAATCCAGGTGTAAAGCAAGACGTTCTGAAAAATCGTGCACGCCATGATGCGATATTGACTGGAGCAGGAACAGTTGAAGCAGATAACCCGAGTTTAACAGTCCGAATAGAAGGCGAACGCCAACCTATCCGAGTGATCTTGGATAAAAGCGGCAGTTTAAGCTTTCAAGAAAATATTTTTCATGATCAATTAACGCCAGTTTGGTTGTATACAGAAAATAATGCAGTACAAAATAAAGAACATCTTGATAATATCAATATTATTCAATTAGAAGAATGTTCTGTTCATAATATCTTACGTGATTTATATAATAAAGGTATCGGTTCACTTTATGTAGAAGCCGGACCGAATGTATCTTCACAATTTCTCCAATCAGAGTGTGTCCAAACACTTATTATTTACTACGCCCCGAAAGTTATTGGAGGTTCAGGGAAATACCAATTCTATCAAACAGAAGAAGTACTTTCTTTGGATAAAATTCCTCAATTTGAAATTGCCAATTCTGAAATCATCGATCAAAATATTAAAGTTTCACTAAGAAAGAAGTGATTTAATATGTTTACTGGCATTGTAGAAGAAGTAGGTACAGTTGTTCAAACTTCTTCAAAGCAAAATGTCATGAATCTGACAATTGAATGCGATGATATTTTAAAAGATATCCATATCGGTGATTCTATCAGTGTAAATGGCGCTTGCTTAACTGTAATTTCTTTTACTGACAAAACATTTGATGTTCAAGTCATCAAAGGAACTGAAAATAAAACATATCTTTCTGAACTGCGCAAAGGCAGTGAAGTGAATTTAGAACGCGCAATGCCAAGTCAAGGACGTTTTGGCGGTCATTTTGTACTGGGTCATGTTGATGAAGTAGGTACAATTAAGCGGATTCAACCTTCAGCAAATTCTAATATTGTAACCATACAATGTACTTCTGATTTAACGAATCAAATGGTCCAACAAGGTTCTATTACTGTTGATGGCGTGAGTTTAACTATTTTTAGATTAGGCGAGGGTCAATTTGACATTCATTTAATACCTGAAACGAAACGCGCAACAATTCTAAGTACGAAAAAAATTGGAGACAAAGTGCATTTAGAAGCGGATATGTTATTTAAATATGTACAAAAGGCAATTTCAAAAGATGAATCTGGATTAACGAGAGAAAAATTGAGTCAGTTCGGATTTTAAGAGGAGTGAATGGATATGATGTTCGATAGTATAGAAGCAGCTGTTGAAGAATTAAGAAAAGGCAACAGTGTCATTGTAGTAGATAATGAAGATCGTGAAAACGAAGGCGATTTGATAGCTGTGACGGAATTTATGGATGATAATACTGTGAATTTCATGGCTCAAGAAGGGCGAGGACTTATTTGTGCGCCTTTAGCACCTTCACTAGCTAAAAAATTAAATTTAACGCCGATGGTTAAAGATAATAGTGATGCATTCGGTACTGCTTTTACTGAAAGTGTTGATCATATTGATACAACGACAGGAATCAGTGCAAATGAAAGAATGTTAACAGCAAAAGCACTTATTTCTGATGAAGCTCAGCCAGAAGATTTTAATCGTCCTGGTCATCTTTTTCCGCTTATCGCAAGAACAGGCGGTGTTTTAGTGAGAAACGGACATACTGAAGCAGCTGTTGATTTAGCGAGTATGACAGGTGCCAAACTTGCTGGATTGATTTGCGAAATCATGAATGAAGATGGAACAATGGCTAAAGGTGAGCAATTACAAAGTTTTAAAGAAAAACACAATTTAAAAATGATTACCATTGAAGAATTGGTTCATTACCGCAGAACACATGAACAACATATGCACGCTAAAGCGAAAGTGCAGTTACCGACTGATTTCGGCACTTTTGATATGTATGGTTTTGAATCTGACTATTCACATGAAGAAATTGTTGCGATTGTTAAAGGCGATATTAAAAAAGTAGAAAATGTCCGCATTCATTCTTCATGTCTGACAGGCGACATCTTCCATAGTCAAAGATGTGATTGCGGTGCACAATTAGAAGCATCTATGAAATATATAGATGAAAATGATGGCATGATTATTTATTTACCTCAAGAAGGCCGAGGTATCGGATTGATTAATAAGTTGAAAGCTTACGAATTGATTGAGCAAGGTTATGATACTGTAACAGCAAATCTTGCGCTCGGCTTTGATGAAGATTTACGTGATTATTATCATGCTGCTGAAATACTAAAACATTTTGGTATCGAGAAAATCAATTTATTAAGTAATAATCCAGAAAAATTCAAAGGTATGCAGCACTATGGTATTGAGGTCGCAGATAGAATTGAATTAATTGTTCCAGAATGTGAACATAACCATGATTATATGCAAACTAAAAAAGAAAAAATGGGTCATATGCTTTAAGTACTATATATGAAAAAATGGAGGAATAGACAATGAACTTTGAAGGAAAATTATTAGGACAAGATTTAAAAATAGGAATTGTAGTATCAAGATTTAATGACTTTATTACAGGACGTTTATTAGACGGTGCTAAAGATGTACTTGTTAGACACGAAGTAGAAAGTGAAAAAATCGATGTAGCCTTTGTACCTGGTGCATTTGAAATTCCTTTAGCTGCTAAAAAACTTGCTGAAACTGGAAAATATGATGCAGTGATTACACTTGGTTGTGTCATTCGTGGTGCAACATCTCATTATGATTATGTTTGTAATGAAGTTGCAAAAGGTGTATCAAAAGTCAGTGATACAACTGGATTACCAGTTATTTTCGGTGTGCTTACAACTGAAACAATAGAACAAGCAGTTGAACGTGCAGGTACTAAAGCAGGAAATAAAGGGGCAGAAGCTGCGATGGCTGCAATAGAAATGGCAAACTTGCTGAAATCAATTTAAGTTTATAACTTTAAAAAAGGAAGAAACACAGAGTTTTGATAACTTGGTTTCTTCCTTTTTATTTTTATTTATCTTTTTTTAATTAAAGCAGTAGCTGCTGAAGTCACTCCTATAACTGCTGCGATTGCACCAGCTGTTATTGCAAGTGATTTAGGTTTAACAAATTCTTTGACTGCTAAATTCAAGTTTTGAGGACGTTCTGCTAATCGTCTCATAAAGTAGCCAAACCAATCATCGCCGAATGGTACATAAATGCAGAAGTTGTAATTATCATCTGCAATTGCATAAGCGAGGTCTGTACGGAAACCAAATAGCATTTGGAATTCAAAATCATCTCTGCTGATATTGTTTTCCTCAACAAATTTTTTCACGTGATCAATAATTTTGTCATCGTGAGTTGCGATAGATGTAAAATTCTTCGCATTTTTCAGTCTTTTTTCGATTAAAGAAATGTAATTTGCATCAATATCCTCTTTATTTTGGTAAGCAATAGATGCATTTTCTTTATAGGCACCTTTAACAAGTCTTAATCGAATATGAGGATATTTTTCGACCATATCAGTAGCTGTGTAAAGATATGCTTGGATTACAGTGCCAACATTATCATAATCTTTTGAAATGTCATCTAACACATGTAAGATATCATCAAGACCGGCAAATTTTTCTGTATCAATATTTACATGTCTATTATCTAATTCTTTTGCTTTAGCAACAATTTCTCTGAGATTTTTTTCTGCTAAATCTAAATCAAATTCAGCGCCCAACTGACTGATTTTAATAGATAGATGAGCTTTGACATCATTGTCGTGCATGGCCTGCAAAACTTTTAAGATAATATTTTTTTCAATTAAACTTTCTTCTTCTGTACCAACGAATTCACCAAGACAGTCAACAGTCACTGTAATTCCCTTATCGTTTAGTTCGCGGATTGTTTTGATAAGATCATCTAATGAGTTGCCAACTACAACTTTGCTCGCCCCAAGCACTGGCCCGTATTTCTTAGCTGAATTGTTTAAAAATGTATTATTAGATAATCCGATAAAAAAATCTTTGACAAGTGACATAGTAATTCCTCCCATACAACTATATTGGAATTAGTGTATCATGTTTCAATAATGTATGAAAACGTTAACAATATATAAAAATACACCATTTATCAAAATATTACAAAAACAGTAAACAATGTTAGATTAATTTTTCATCATATGATTTAAATAATACTTATTTTAAAAGAAGAGAACTAGGTTCAAAATAGATTTTATTGACTTTATTTTGATACAATAGATTTAAATATTAATAGTAGAAGGGTAGTCGTTGATATGTGGAAGTGGGAAACAGAAAGTGAAGCAAAAGGAGTTATTGTTATTGCTCATAATTTATTAGAACATACTGGGAGATATGCTTATGTCATTACTTCTTTAAGACGAAATGGTTATCATGTGATTATGGGTGATTTGCCAGGGCAGGGACAAACATCACGTTCTAATAAAGGTCAAATTGACAACTTTGAAGTCTATCACGAACATATCCTGGAATGGTTAAGAATTGCTAGTGAATATAAGTTGCCTACATTTTTAATGGGTGTAGGTTTAGGTGGCTTAATTACATTAAATTTACTTGAAAGAACAGAATTGCCAATTGAAGGCATTATTCTTTTATCTCCACTTGCAGCTTTTCAAAAAAATAATAAAACACGCAAAAACATGCTTACTTCAAATGTGGGCGCAGGTGTTAAAGATATGCGTTTTAATTTAGGTATTGAGCCTGAACATTTAACTCGAAATGAAGAAGTTATAGAAGAAACAAAACAAGATGGATTGATGTTGAAAAAAGTTTCTTATCATTGGTATAAAGAAGTTGTTAATGTGATGAAAAAAACAATGGAGCATTTGGAAGATATTCAAAGCATTCCAATGTGCTTAATGTACGGTAAAGATGACAAAATAGTTGAAACTGAAGCTATTTTAGAAATTAAAAATCGTGTTAAATCTGATGAACTTTATTTTAAAGCTTGGGATGGCTTATACCATGAAATTCATAATGAACCAGAGCGACCTTTAGTCATGCGATATATTTTAAGTTATTTAAATAATAAGGTGAATGCCTTAGGGTTTATACCGAATGATGTTGATGATCAAATCGAAATTTAAAATGGAGTAACCAGCAACTTTTTCAAATGTGTTGCTGGTTTTTTTAATGTTTTTTCTAAATGAAAAATTAAAAAAATCAATATACTCAGTTTGAATAAAAAAGATTGATTTTCATTATAGAAACTGGTATCTTTATTATGTGAAATAAATCATATAAGGAAAGTGATTTTCGAAAAAGGAAGGGTAAGTAATATGAAAAATATAAAAGCGAATAAAGTAGTATTAGTGGGCGATGGTGCTGTAGGTTCAAGTTATGCTTTTGCTATGGTAGCACAAGGTGTAGCTGATGAATTTGTCATTGTTGATATTGCCGTAGATAAAGTAAAAGGTGATGTGCTTGATTTAAATCATGGAATGCCTTACGGTGAATCGCCATCTATCATTAAAGCAGGATCATATGAAGATTGTTCAGATGCGGATTTAGTTGTAATTACAGCTGGTGCTCCCCAAAAACCAGGTGAAACACGACTTGATTTAGTTGAAAAAAACACTAAAATTTTCAAATCAATTGTTGGTCAAATTATGGATAGCGGATTTGATGGTATTTTCTTAATTGCAGCAAACCCAGTTGATGTATTAACTTATGTTACTAAAAAAGTTTCTGGTTTACCTAAAGAACGCGTTATTGGTTCTGGTACTATTTTAGATACAGCACGCTTCAAATATGAATTAGGTGCAGAATTCGGCATTGCACCTGAAAGTGTTAATGCAAGTATTATTGGTGAACATGGTGATTCTGAATTAGCGGTTTGGTCACAAACAAGCATTGCTGGACAAAATCTATACGATATTTTAAAAAGTAATCCTGAAAAAGAAAAACGTATTGAAGAAATTTTCTTAAATACACGTGATGCAGCGTATGATATCATTCAAGCTAAAGGTGCAACATATTATGGTATTGCAATGGGACTGCTTCACATTTCTAAAGCAATTTTACGAAATCAAAATCTTGTATTGACTGTGTCTAGTTATTTAGAAGGTGAATATGGTAACGAAGATGTTTATATTGGTGTTCCGACACTTGTTAACCGTGCAGGTGCAGTGAAAATTTATGAAACATCATTAAATGAAAAAGAAACTAAAGAGTTCAATCACTCAGTTGAAGTTTTAAAAGACATTACAAAAAGTGTAGATAAATTATTTCAATAATTAACAATTAGCAAAACGTCCGCAGATTTTTAATTTTTGCGGACGTTTTGCTCTGTTGTTTTTTATCTTTTTTCAATGGCACAAATATAAGGCGGGTTATTACGTTGATTAATAAAACCATATTGTAATATATGTGCTTTTTGTTGATCGAAATTTTTAAGATACTGATATACTGTCTCACTCTCAATTTTCCCTTCAGGATGTCCTGGATAGATAACGAGAACAATAATTCCTTCAGGTGAAAGCATTTTGAAAATGTTTTCTATGGCTGTGATAGTAGTATCGGCTTCTGTGACAATGTGTTTATCGCCTTTAGGTAAATAGCCTAAATTAAAGATAGCGGCATCGACAGGATAGTCATTAGATTCAATGTATTGTTCAATATTTTCATGCCCATCATGAATTAAAATAGTGTTGTTGAGGTCTCTGACTTTTAACTGTGCAGCTTTAATGGCTTCTTCTTGAATATCAAAGCCATAAACTTTTCCATTTGGAACGTGTTCAGCTAAAAATAATGTGTCGTGTCCATTTCCGCATGTTGCATCTATTACTGTACTGCTTTCATTAATATGCGATAAGATAAGTGACTTAGCAAAAGGTAATATGCGTTCTACTTTCATTTGGTTATTTTACTTCCTGCTTTTTCTTGAAATGTTGACCTTGAGCAGAATGGCGTCTTGCAAGTTCTGCATCGATTGCGTTAAGAACTTCCCATTTATTAACACTCCACATTGGGCCTACCATTAAATCAATAGGACCATCTCCAGTAATACGGTGGATAATCATTTCAGGTGGTATTACTTCTAATTGATCACATACAAGACTGACATATTCTTCTTGTGTCATAAATTCAAGCATACCTTTTTCGTATTGTTTTACCATTGGTGTTCCTTTTAATAAATGAAGTAAATGGATTTTTAAACCTTGTACATCCATTTGCGCTACTGTTTTTGCTGTTTCCATCATCATATCGTAGTCTTCACCTGGCAAACCATTGATAATATGAGAGCATACATTAATATTATACTTTCTCAATTTAGCTACTCCATCATAATATGTTTGCATATCGTGAGCGCGATTAATTAAGTCAGATGTTTCTTGATGTACTGTTTGTAAACCAAGTTCAACCCATAAATACGTACGTTTATTTAAATCAGCTAAATATTCGACTACATCATCTGGCAAGCAATCAGGACGTGTACCAATTGATAAACCAACAACACCAGGTTCTTTTAAAACAGGTTCGAATTTCTCTTTTAGCACCTCGACAGGTGCATGTGTATTTGTGAAAGCTTGGAAATAAGCAATATATTGTCCATCGTGCCATTTTTCATGCATTTTTTCTTTGATTTCTTTAAATTGTACGTCAATTGGATCTGCACGGTTACCGGCAAAATCTCCGCTTCCTGCTGCAGAACAAAATGTACAACCTCCGTGAGCAACTGTACCGTCACGGTTTGGGCAGTCAAAACCGCCATCTAATGCAACTTTAAAAATTTTGCGACCAAATTTATTTTTTAAATGGTAATTCCATGTATGGTAACGTTTATCTTCAAATGCATACGTAAAATAATTACCCATATGACATTTTCCTTTCTATAAATTAATCCATTTTAAGATTTTACCATAATTTCAGTAGTTATGTTTGAAGAGATTAAGATAAAAGGGTTTAATAACTCTTGCAAGTGTAGTATTATTTACTAGTTGCAAAAAATCACATTTAACTTAATTGGTTTACTTAGAAATTTTCGTTGCACTTCAATCGAGTGTATACGGAAATTTTCTTTGATTTTTTAATAAAAAATATGTCACATATATTCTAAAAATAGACAGAAAGCGGGTGTTGCAGATGAACATGCCTAAAGAAGTATGGTGGCTTGTAATAGGTATGGCAATTAATATCACAGGGGCAAGTTTTTTGTGGCCTTTAAATACAATTTATATGAGTCAAGAATTAGATAAAAGTTTGACTACAGCCGGAATAGTTTTGATGGTGAATTCGCTTGGGATGGTAGTTGGAAACTTATTAGGCGGAACATTATTCGATAAACTAGGCGGTTTTAGAACTATCATGTTAGGGACAGTTATATGTTTATGTGCTACGACATTACTTAACTTTTTTCATGGATGGCCTTGGTATGCTGTATGGCTAGTAATGCTCGGATTCGGCGGGGGAATAATTATTCCTGCAATATATGCAATGGCTGGAGTAGTTTGGCCCAATGGAGGACGTCAAACATTCAACGCTATTTATTTAGCTCAAAATTTAGGCGTTGCATTCGGTGCAGCAATGGGCGGCTTCGTAGCAGAACTCAGTTTTAATTACATCTTTATCGCCAATTTGTTAATGTATGTTTCATTCTTTATTGTTGCAGTCACACAATTCAATATTAAGTATAAAGGTAAAGTGAAAATACCAGATACAAATGAGTGGGCTGCTAAAAAGTATCGTAAACGATTTATAGCGCTTTTGCTACTTTGTGTCATGTTCGCAATTTGCTGGATTGCATACATCCAATGGGAAAGTACGATTGCTTCATTCACTCAAGAATTAAAAATTTCTATGAGCCAATATAGTTTGCTTTGGACTGTAAATGGTATCATGATTTTGGTAGCACAACCTTTAATATATCCAGTTATACGCCTTTTAAAAGGAAACTTAAAAATGCAGATGCTTGTTGGTATTTTTGTATTTATTTTATCTTTCTTTATCACAAGTTTTGCAGAACAATTTTCAATATTTATGGTCGGTATGATTATTCTCACATTAGGTGAAATGTTCGTATGGCCCGCTGTACCGACAATTGCAAATCAACTCGCACCAGAAGGTCGTCAAGGTTCGTACCAAGGTATTGTCAACTCAGCTTCAACTGTTGGTAAAGCCTTCGGTCCGTTAATTGGCGGTGTGTTGGTAGATACATTTAATATGCAGGTAATGTTTTTATCGATGATGGGACTGTTAGCAATTTCAATATTCTTCTTAATGATTTATGATAAAAACTTAGACAAAAAAGAGCTGAATAATTAAAATAATTAAAATTAACGTGTGTTTCTTATACAGAAAGAACGCACGTTTTTTTCTATTAAAAACCGAATGTCATATTCATTATGGCTTTAGTTAAAAACAAAGTTGTTAAAGTGATCAAAACGTACAGAGTAAATCCTGAATGTTTTAAAAATAATATTACTTAAAACCGCTTAATATCGTTTAATATATTAATTGCATTGCCATAATCGATAACGTTAAGAGCTTGCATTTAAAGTGAGAATAAAATATAGTAATAGATGTATATGGAGTAGTAGTTTAAAAAACTCATGAAGAGAGCTAGTGGTCGGTGCGAACTAGATGAGTCGTTTAAATGAACTTACCAACGAATAAATTTATGAATAATACAGCTCGAGCTATTATGGATGAGGTGCGTAGAAATACGAATGAAGGTGGTACCGCGGCAAATGTCGTCCTTCATAAGACAAAATCATAATGGTTTGGGTTGTATTTTTTATTGATTAGGAGGAAGCAAAGTGAGTTTTAATCATCAAGAAATTGAAAAGAAATGGCAAGATTATTGGGCAGATCATAAAACATTCAAAACAAATGATAATCTTGGCCAAAAGAAATTTTATGCTTTAGACATGTTCCCATATCCTTCAGGTGCTGGATTGCATGTTGGACATCCAGAGGGGTATACAGCAACAGATATTATTTCTCGTTATAAACGTATGCAAGGATACAATGTATTACATCCAATGGGATGGGATGCATTTGGTCTGCCTGCAGAGCAATATGCATTGAATACAGGAAATAATCCTCGTGAATTTACGAACCAAAATATTCAAACGTTTAAACGTCAAATTCAAGAATTAGGATTCAGTTATGATTGGGATCGTGAAGTCAATACAACAGATCCGGATTATTATAAATGGACTCAATGGATTTTTATCCAGTTATATAATAAAGGTTTGGCTTATGTAGATGAAGTTGCAGTTAACTGGTGTCCAGAATTGAAAGCAGTTCTATCAAATGAAGAAGTTGTTGATGGTGTTTCTGAACGTGGCGGATATCCTGTATACCGCAGACCAATGCGTCAATGGGTACTGAAAATTACAGAGTATGCTGATCGTTTATTAGAAGATTTAGATGATTTAGATTGGCCAGAATCCATCAAAGATATGCAACGTAACTGGATTGGTCGTTCAGAAGGGGCAAAAGTTGCTTTTGAAATTGAAGGTCGTCCTGAAAAAATCGAAGTATTTACTACAAGACCGGATACAATTTACGGAGCTTCATTTGCGGTATTGAGTCCGGAACATGAACTTGTAAATGAAATTACAACACCAGAACACCAAGAAGAAGTCAAAGCATATCAAAAAGAAGCTTCCATGAAATCAGATTTAGAAAGAACTGATTTAGCAAAAGATAAATCTGGTGTATTCACAGGTGCTTATGCAATTAATCCATTATCTGGTGAAAGATTACCGATTTGGATTGCTGATTATGTATTGTCTTCATATGGTACGGGAGCTGTAATGGCTGTTCCTGCTCATGACGAACGTGATTATGAATTTGCTCAAAAATTTGATTTGCCTATTAAAGAAGTTATTGAAGGCGGAGATGTTTCAAAAGAAGCTTATACAGGCGACGGTCCTCATATTAATTCAGGTGACTTAGATGGATTAAACAACGAAGAAGCCATTAAACGTGCAATTCAATTACTTGAAGAAAAAGGTGCCGGAGAGAAAAAAGTGAATTATAAATTGCGTGATTGGTTATTCAGCCGTCAACGTTATTGGGGCGAACCAATTCCTATCATTCACTGGGAAGATGGAACAATGACAACTGTACCGACAGATGAATTGCCTTTATTGCTTCCTGAGACTGATTCAATTGAACCATCTGGAACAGGAGAATCTCCTTTAGCAAACATCGATGAATTTGTGAATGTTGTAGATCCTGAAACAGGTATGAAAGGGCGCCGTGAAACAAATACAATGCCGCAATGGGCTGGAAGTTGCTGGTATTACTTGCGTTATATCGACCCGCATAATGAAGAAATGTTGGCTGACCCTGAAAAATTAAAACATTGGTTGCCGGTGGATTTATATATCGGTGGTGTGGAACACGCTGTACTTCACTTGTTATATGCTAGATTTTGGCATAAAGTGCTTTATGATATGGGCGTTGTACCTACTAAAGAACCATTCCAAAAATTATTCAACCAAGGTATGATTTTGGGTGAAGGTAATGAAAAAATGAGTAAATCTCGCGGTAATGTCGTTAACCCTGATGATATCGTGCGTTCACATGGTGCAGATACTTTAAGATTATATGAAATGTTTATGGGACCGCTTGATGCAGCGATTGCTTGGAGTGAAAAAGGATTAGATGGTTCTCGTCGTTTCTTAGATCGCGTATGGAGATTGCTTATTAATGAAGATGGTTCATTAACATCGAAAGTTGTAGACACTGATGATAAATCATTGCAAAAAGTTTATAACCAAACTGTTAAAAAAGTGACAGAAGACTTTGAAACGCTTAACTTTAATACAGCTATCAGTCAATTAATGGTGTTCATCAATGAAAGTTATAAAGCAGAGCAATTGTACAAACCTTACGTTGAAGGATTTGTAAAAATGTTAGCACCGATTGCACCTCACTTAGGTGAAGAGTTATGGTCAAAACTTGGTCATGATGAAACAATCACATACCAACCATGGCCTGATTATGATGAAGCCTTCCTTGTAGATGATGAAGTAGAAATCGTAATTCAAGTTAACGGTAAAGTAAGAGCAAAAGCATTTATCCCTAAAGATGCATCAAAAGAACAAATGGAAGACATTGCATTGACAAATGAAAATGTTAAATTAGATATTGGGGATAAAGACATTAAGAAAGTGATTGCCGTTCCTCAAAAATTAGTCAATATTGTTGCAAAATAATTAAGGAAGGGGAAATAAAAATGGAATCTATTACTACGGATGAATTAAAAAAGAAAATATTAGATCATTCACCGGTACATGTTGTGGATGTAAGAACAGATGAGGAAACTGCTACTGGCATTATTCCGAATGCCACTACAATTCCTATGGATCAAATTCCAGAACATTTAGATGACTTTAATGATCACGATACGTATTACTTTATTTGTGCTGCAGGTGTAAGAAGCGGCAGAATAGTTGAATATTTGAATCAACATAAACCTGAAGTGCATGCAGTGAATGTCGAAGGCGGCATGAAAGCATGGGGAGACGAAGGTCTAGAAATAGATAGTATTTAATTAAAATTTGAGCCGAGTCAGTTATCAACTGGCCCGGCTCATTTTTATATTGATTTTTAATTTTGATAGATACCAGCATTCATTCCAGAAACACGTCCTGTAACTAATGCACTAGTGATATTATATCCACCAGTATAGCCGTGGATATCTAAAACTTCACCACATAAAAATAATCCAGAGGTTTTTTTAGACATCATTGTATGAGGTTCTATTTCTTTTATGGAGACACCGCCGCCTGTTACAAATGCTTTTTCAATCGACAAAGTCCCGTTAACTGTAAAGGTAAATGATTTAAACAGATGTGCGATTTCTGCAATTTGTTGATTTGAGATATGATGTCCTGTTGTTTCTTCTTCGATTCCTGCTTGTTCTAAAATGAAATTGAGATAACGTTCTTCAATCATTCCTCGCAAACTGTTTTTGATATATTTATCAGGTGTTTCGTGTATTTGCTTTTTAATTCTGTTTTGCAATTCATTTTCTTTTTCATCTGGGAAGACGTCTAGCTTCATTTGTATTTCTTGCTTTTTCTGAGACTTTTGTTCTTTATAAACAAACTGACTGCATCTAAGTGCACCAGGTCCGCTTACGCCAAAATGTGTAAAGAGCATGTCCATACGATGCGTAATGCGCGGTTTTCCGTTTTTCCGTAATACAGATAAAGATACATCTTTAAGGCTTAATCCTTTTAAAGTTTTTCTGATAATAAATGGTTCTTTAGATGTAATAGGTACTTCGGTTGGAAAAAGTTCTGTTATTGTATGTCCCAATTCTTTTGCGAATTTATAACCGTCTCCAGTTGAGCCAGTTTGAGGTACGCTTGTACCGCCTGTGGCAATTACGACTGTTTTAGAAGTGTATTCATTGCCTTCAGCATCGATAATTATGAAGTGATCATCTGACTTTTTGATAGTTTTGATTGCGGTTTCTTCTAACACTTCTACGTTATTGGTTGATAACTCATTTATCAGTGCATCGACTACATCTTGAGCACGGTTAGACACAGGGAACATTCGGCCATGATCTTCTTCTTTTAATTGAACACCACGTGATTCAAAAAATTCAATAATGGATTCATTATCAAAGACTGAAAAGGGGCTGTAGAGGAATTTGCCATTCCCAGGTATATGGCGAATAATTTCATCATAGGGCAGACGATTTGTAACGTTACAACGACCACCGCCAGAAATTTTCAGTTTTCTGCCAAGTCCTTTTTTCTTTTCTATTAATAATACTTTGTCTGAATGTTGACTGGCCGCAGCAGCAGACATCAAACCACTAGGACCACCGCCGATTACAATTGTTTGATACATATTTAGATAATACACAATCTGCATAAAACAGTTGGATATGTGTATTTTGCCTCCTTTAAATTTGATTTTTATAATGAAAATGCGTTAACGTAAGTTTTCGAATGTATAAATGATTTACTTTACTGTTATATTATGGCATAGTCAAAACTGTTGTTTAATTCTTTGAATTTTCATTTCTGTTAAGGCTATTTTAGGCTATAATACATATGAAAAAAAGTAGTTGCCAACAAATGTTGGTGGTAAAATAAAATTAAATCTTAATATCAGATAGGAAGAGTGTCATGAATGAAAGTCAAGAACTAGTAAGAGGGACCTTTCTACTTACACTGAGTATATTGATTACCAAAATACTTGGTGTGCTCTTTATTATACCGTTCTATGCAATTATAGGCGGTGAAGAGAATTTGGCCCCATTCAACTATGCATATGCGCCTTATAATATCGCAATTGCAGTGGCAACAGCTGGTGTACCATTAGCCGCTTCTAAATATGTTGCCAAGTACAATGCATTAGGCGCGTATCACGTCAGTCAGAAATTATATCGCTCAAGTTTTATAGTGATGAGTATTACAGGTGTGTTAGGTTTTATTATTCTATATGCCTTATCACCAATGATTGCTACTTTAACATTAGCACATGAATCTAATGTTAAAGGCGGTTGGACTGTTGCCGACATCACTTGGATTATTAGAATTATCAGTATGGTAGTTATTTTTATCCCATTGCTCGCAACATGGCGCGGAGTGTTTCAAGGTTATAAATCAATGGGACCAACAGCGGTTTCGGAAGTTACAGAACAAATTGCACGTATTATCTTTATTTTAGTTGGAAGCTATCTCGTTTTAAATGTCTTCCATGGTTCTGTTTTATTAGCCAATGGTGTCGCAACGTTCGCCGCTGCAATCGGTGCAATTGCGGGTATCTTAACCCTTTGGTATTATTGGCGAAAAAGAAAACCATTTATTGATGAAATGACTGCTTCAGATCATACTGGGATTGATGTACCTTATACACAAATGTATAAAGAAATCATTTCATACAGTATTCCGTTTGTCATCGTGAGTTTGAACTTCCCATTATTTAACATCGTAGACCAATTAACACATAATAACGCATTAGATATTGCAGGAGTACCACAACAACTTCATGATTATTTCTTTACAATTCTTAATATGACAACGAATAAAATTGTAATGATTCCAACATCATTAGCAGCAGGTTTTGCCATTAGTTTGATTCCATATATTACAAAGACATATGAATCTGGCCAATTACATGAGATGCATAGACAAATTCGTACATCACTTGGTGTGCTGATGTTTATTACAGTACCAGCAAGTTTAGGAATTATGGCACTTTCATCACCGTTGTATACAGTGTTCTATAGTTACAATGGCGATGGCAGCATGTTGTTATTTTATTATGCACCAGTCGCTATCTTAATTTCGTTATTAAGTATTACGGCTTCTATGTTGCAAGGTATTGATAAACAAAAATTGACAGTATTTGTGATTGTTGCAGCTGTTGTTTTAAAAGCAGTATTAAATATTCCGTTAATTGTAGCATTCCATACAGCGGGGGCAATTTTAAGTACTGCAATTGCACTGTTGTTTGCTAATATTTGCAACTTTATCATACTGAAAAAATACGCTAAGTTCACTTTTACAGAAACATTTATTCAATTCGCTAAAATATTCATCTATGGTTTCATTATGATGATTGGTGTTGAATTAACATTTTGGTTATTGCAATTATTTATTTCACCGCAATCAAAAATCGGCAGTTTAATTATTCTCTTAGCAGGTGTCATTGTAGGTGTAGTTATCTATGGAGGTATCACATTGAAAACAAGATTAGCTGATCAATTCTTAGGTGATTTGCCTGGTAAAATTCGTAGAAAGTTAAGAATTTCATAATGCGGCTTGATAAATATTTAGCTAACATGGGTGTTGGCACACGCAGTGAAGTGAAACAGTTATTAAAGAAAAATAAAGTTCAAGTGAACGGGAAAAATGAAAAGCAGAGTAAAGCGCATATTAATCCCGATACTGATGAAATCACAGTGGATGGCAACTTGATAGAGTATGTGGATAAAGTTTATATTATGTTGAATAAACCAGCAGGTTATATTTCTGCTACGGAAGATGAAGAACAATCTACCATCGTGAGTTTGATTAAAGACTTTCAGCACATGAAAATTTTCCCAGTCGGAAGACTAGACAAAGATACTGAAGGGTTGATATTGTTAACCAACGATGGTCAATTTAATCATGACATCATGAGCCCGAATAAACATGTTTCTAAAATTTATCGTGTGGAAGCAAAAAATCCAATCACAGATGATGATATTAAGCAATTTGCTGAAGGTGTTGAATTATCTGATGGTAAAACTAAACCAGCACAATTGGAGCGTACAGAGAATGAAAAAGTAGCATTTGTTTCAATTCGAGAAGGTCGTTACCATCAAGTAAAAAGGATGTTTCATGCCATCGATAATGAGGTACTGAATTTAAAGCGGGTTCAAATTGGAAAACTCAAACTGGATTCTAATCTTCCTAAAGGTTCCTATAGAGAACTCACACAAGAAGAAATAGAATTAGTGAAACAATAAAAAGTGAAGGTGATAGTTATGGCAAAAGGAAGTAATTTTTTAAAAGCAGTTGTAGGTATTGGTGCAGCAGCTGCAGCAGTTTTATTAACAAGAAAAGACAGCAGAGAAAAATTAAAAAATGAATATGATAAATATAAAGAGAACCCTGAATCTTATAAACAAAACGCAAAAGATTTAGCTTCTCAAATCGCATCAAATGCATCGGAAACTTTTAATGAAGTTAAAGAAAATCCTAAAGAATATGCAGAAAAAGTAAAACAAGATCCTAAAGGATTTGTAAAAGAACAAAAAGAACGTTTCAGTAATGGAAATCAAGATGCTTCAGCACCTACTTTAGATGATGCAAAGCAATCTGATGAACCAAGACATAATATCAGAATTGTAACTGATGAAGATTTAAAGAATAATGAAAATAAATCTTCTGATAATGACACAAAATAATATGATATCACAGCGCCTTAGTTTTAATAGCTAAGGCACTTTTTTTATACTTAAAACTCGAAATTTAAAATTTAATCTTATAAATCCTTTCAAATCAGGCTTGGATAAAATTGACAGAAAATTTATTGAGTTACTACTGTTGTTTGAGAATTAGTTAGGGTAAAATAGAGAGTGAACTAAAAATTGAGAAGGAAGTTGATCACGAATGTGGAAAGAAAAAGTGCAAGAATATGAAGATCAAATTATAGCTGATTTATCCGGATTACTATCTATAGAAAGTGTTAGAGATGATAGTAAAGCAACATCTGATGCACCGCTCGGACCAGGACCAAAAGCTGCGCTTGATTATATGTATCAACTCGCAGAACGTGATGGATTTGCTACACATGATGTAGATCATGTGGCAGGAAGAATCGAAGTCGGTAAAGGTGAAGATTTATTCGGCATTCTTTGTCACGTCGATGTTGTCCCTGCTGGAGAAGGATGGGATACACCACCTTTTGAACCTACAGTTACAGATGACGCGATTATCGCTAGAGGCACTTTAGATGATAAAGGACCTACAATCGCAGCATATTATGCAGTTAAAATTTTGAATGATATGAATGTTGATTGGAAAAAACGTGTACACATTATTGTAGGTACAGATGAAGAGTCAGATTGGATTGGCGTAAACCGTTATTTTGAATCTGAAGAAATGCCTGCTTTAGGTTTTGCGCCTGATGCTGAATTCCCTGCAATTCATGGTGAAAAAGGTATCACTACATTTGATATTAAACAAGAAAATAAAACAGCTGATGAACAAGGTGCAGATGTCGTATTGGAATCATTTGAATCAGGACAACGTTATAATATGGTACCTGATGAAGCGGTTGCACGTCTGACTGTGAAAGCAGATGATCTTGATATTACAGAACTGTACCAAAATTATTTAGATGCGCATGACTTAAATGGTACAAGTGAGTTAGATGGAGATACTTTAGTTTTACGCTTAAAAGGTAAAGCAGTTCATGGTATGGATCCTTCAATAGGATTAAATGCTGGTTTATTCTTGATTCATTTCTTAAATGAATTGAATCTAGATAGTCAAGCAGCAAAATTTACGGACTTAAGTGAAAGATATTTATTTGAATCACACTTTGGAGAAAAAATGGGTATGAAATTCCATACTGATAAAATGGGAGATTTAACAACAAATATCGGTATTATTTCATATTCAAAAGATAAAGGCGGAGAATACGGCATTAATTTACGTTATCCGGAAGGATTTGAATTTGATGACGCAATTAAACGTTTTGCAAATGAAGTAAATGAATTGGGATTTGAATTAGATTTAGGTAAGGTACAACGCCCTCATTATGTTGATAAAAACGATCCGTTTGTACAAACACTTGTACAAGCATATCGTAACCAAACAGGGGATATGACAGAACCGTATACAATTGGCGGCGGCACATATGCACGTAACCTAGATAAAGGCGTAGCATTCGGAGCGATGTTCAGCGACTCAGAGGACTTAATGCATCAAAGAAATGAATACATCACTAAAAAACAATTATTTAATGCAACTAGCATTTATTTAGAAGCGCTATATGCATTATGTGTGGAGGAATGACTATATGACTAATAAAGTGTTATTGAATGGCCGATTTGTAGATGAGAAGGACGCAAACATCCCGTATAACGATAGAGGATATAATTTTGGCGATGGTATTTATGAATACATTCGTGTTTATGACGGAACGTTGTTTACTGTTAAAGAACACTTTGAAAGATTTTTACGCAGTGCTGCAGAAATCGATATCGATTTAGAAGAAACTGTTGAATCTTTAACTCAAACAGTTCAATCATTAATTGACGAAAATAATGTTCAAAATGGCGGAATATATATCCAAGCAACTAGAGGCGCATCACCTAGAGATCATGCTTTCCCTGGACCAGATGTAAAACCGCAAATAATGGCATTTACAAAGAGTTATGGCAGACCATTTGAAGAACTTGAAAATGGTATCTTTGCAGTAACAGTTGAAGATATTCGTTGGTTGCGTTGCGATATTAAAAGCTTGAATTTACTGGGCAATGTATTAGCGAAAGAATACGCAGTGAAATATAATGCAGCAGAAGCTATTCAACATCGTGGAGATACAGTAACTGAAGGTGCTTCAAGTAATGTCTATGCGATTAAAGATGGTGTGATTTATACACATCCAATTAATAATTATATTCTTAACGGTATTACACGTCAGGTAATTAAAAATGTGGCAGAAGAAGCAGATATACCATTTAAAGAAGAAACATTTACTGTTGATTTCTTGAAAAATGCAGATGAAATTATCGTTTCAAGTACTTCTGTTGAAGTAATGCCAGTTATTAAGTTAGATGGTGAAGCAGTAGGCGAAGGTAAAGTCGGTCCGATAACACGTAAGCTTCAAGAAGGCTTTAATCAGAAAATTGAAGAAAGTCACAATAAATAAATTTTAAATATATGAACATAAAATCCAACGTTTAACACTGATTTGTGTTATAATTTTTAATTGTCGCTGCATTGTAAAGAATGAATATCTGTAGCAGCAATTCGAGTAAATAAAGAATACAAATTAATTAAAAATGTACTTAATATGAATGTTTCATAGAAGGTAAAATGTGTCTTTTAGTTTCTCATTTTTGGTTGAAATGATAGGTTAAAAACTATAAAATTAACAATGAGTGCTAAAGGATTGAACGGATTAAAATGTATTTTTAAAATGTAAAATATGGCTCTTGAAATACTATTCTTGAGCCATTTTCTATTGAAAGCGAGGTGAACGTGTTGGAGCAGTTTTATCAGTTAGGGTGGACATTGGATTCTGCTGGCGGTGCATCTGGTGAAGCCTATATGGCAGAACAAGATGGTCAAAAATTATTTTTAAAAAGAAACTCAAATCCTTTTATCGCAGCTTTATCTGCAGAAGGTATTGTACCTAAACTAGTTTGGACTAAGCGGATAGAAACTGGGGAAGTTGTAACCGCACAACATTGGAAAAATGGGCGAGAACTTACTTTTGAAGAGATGAATCAAACAAGAGTAGCCAAGTTGCTAAAAAAGATTCATAGCTCTAAAACGCTTTTGACAATGTTGAAGCGCATGGAAATGGAACCTATAACTCCAGATATTTTATATCAAAAAATCAACACTTCGCTTTCAAGACAAGTGCTTTCTCATCATGTTATTAGAAAAGCGTTAACTTATCTTGAAGAACATAAACCTAATTTAGATCCTCGTTTTTATACTGTAGTTCACGGTGATGTTAACCATAATAATTGGTTATTGTCAGATCATGATGAATTATATCTTGTTGATTGGGAAGGTGCGATGTTAGCAGATCCAGCGATTGATATCGGTATGCTGCTTTACAATTACGTTCCTCAAAGTGAATGGTCTGAATGGCTTGAAAAATACGGTGCAAAAGAATCATTAGATTTAAGCAAACGTATGAAATGGTATACAGTTATTCAAGCTATTGGATTAGTGGAATGGAATGAAGAACAAAAACGTTATAAAGATATGAATATTTGGCTGAAATTCTTAAATGAAGTAATGAACAGCAACGTATTTATTTGAGGAGAATTATCAAATGAGATTAAGAAATAAACCTTGGGCCGAGGATTATTTACGTAAACATAATACAGTTGTGGATCTTGATGGTACTCATGCTGGAAAGATGTCTGAGTGGTTTGAAAAAGACCAACCTATATATATAGAAGTTGGTTCTGGCATGGGACAGTTCATTACGGAACTTGCTGCTCAACATCCAGAAGTTAACTTTGTATCATTAGAACGAGACAAAAATGTTATGATTCGTGTGTTAGACAAAGTTTTGGAAAAAGATTTACAAAACATTAAATTAATTTGTAATGATGCTATGGAATTAACGGATTATTTCAAAGATGGCGAAGTAGACCGCGTATATTTGAACTTTTCAGATCCATGGCCTAAAAAACGACATGCGAAACGTCGTCTCACTTATCACTCATTTTTAGCTTTATATAAAGCAATTTTAAAAGATGAAGGTGAGATACATTTTAAAACAGATAATCGCGGACTTTTTGCTTATAGTTTAGAAAGTATGTCTCAGTTTGGAATGTATTTTACTAAGATTAATTTAAATCTTCACGATGAAGATGATGAAGATAATATTGAAACTGAATATGAACTGAAATTTGCTGATAAAGGATCACGTATTTATCGTATGGAAGCAAAGTTCCATTAAACAATGAACTGCATTCGATTGAATGCGGTTTTTTTGGTTTGATGCATTTGAAATTCAATAATACAAGCCATATACTTAAGTTAAATAGTTTCAAATGGAGGGGTATTATGGAATTAGGGGATTTTAAAATCCATTATTTGAATGGTGGTATGACAAATATGGATGGCGGAACAATGTTTGGCGCTGTTCCTAAACCATTATGGTCACGCAAACTAGAGCCTAATGATAAAAATCAGGTCAGAATGTCTACACATCCTATCCTTGTTTTGACGGAAGACAAAAACATTTTAATTGATACGGGTTTAGGTAATGGTAAATTGACTGATAAACAAAAGCGCAATTCTGGCGTTGAGAATGAAAGCTTTGTTAAAGAAGAATTAGCGGATTATAATCTTTCACCTGAAGATATAGATATTGTATTGATGACCCACATGCATTATGATCATGCAGCAGGATTAACAGACAATGAAGGTCATGCTCAATTTCCAAATGCAATTCACTATATCCAGCAAGATGAGTGGCATGAGTTCAATGCACCTAATATTAGAAGTAAAGCTACATATTGGCCGCAGAACCAAGGAGATTATAAAGAGAATATCATATTATTTGAAAATGACATAGAACCTTATCCTGGTATTAAAATGCAGCATACAGGCGGTCATAGTTTTGGCCATAGCATTATAACGTTTGAAAGCAAGGGTGAACATGCTGTGCATATGGCAGATATCTTACCATCACATGCACATTCAAACCCATTATGGTTAACTTCATATGATGATTATCCAATGCAAAGTATACGAGAAAAAGAACGTTTAATACCTTACTTTATCCTAAATGATTATTGGTTCTTGTTTTATCATGATGCAGATTATTTTGCAGTTAAATTTGATAAAAAGGATAAAACAATAAAGGAAACAATCAAGAGAAAATAAAAAACGATGCTTTCTTTTTTAGAAAGCATCGTTGATTATTAAGTAATTAAGCACTAATGAATTATACTTCTTTTATGTTAATAATCTTACCATTTGTGGCATCTGCAACAAATTCATAATTGCTGACTTTACCATGGTTTTCAGTAGTCACTCCGCCACGATATACTTCATATTCGATACCGTCTTGTTCAAAAGGCTGAGGTTCTGAGACGATGTATGACCCAGTTACATTCATAAAGTAACTTTTAACCTCTTCAATGAGTTTGAATGGGTTATACTTTTTAGTGCCAAGGATAGTGAGGTAAACAAATACACCGCTCACTAAAACTGTGATTGGTAAAACTAACAATAACCAAATTTTTTTTCGAGACATCTCAATTTATACCTCCACTTACGTTATATTAATATTCTATCATAAGTGAAGGGCATTAATGAATAAATAAGGAGGGTCCTTAATATGGACTTAACAAAAAAAGAAACATTAAAACAAATGAAAATATTAACTGAATTCCACAGTGCACCTGGATTCGAAAATGATTTGAAAGACTACATAAAAAGTGAGATGGAGCCTTACGCTGACGATTTCGTTTATAACAAAATGGGCGGGTTTTACGCAGTTAAACGATCAGAAAATCCGAATGCTAAAAAAGTGATGATAGCTGCACATATGGACGAGGTCGGCTTTATGATTACGCATATAACAGATAATGGAATGATTCAATTCACCAATTTAGGTGGTGTTGCAGCTGATATTTGGCAAGGTCAAAGATTAAAAGTTAAGAATCGTAATAATGAAATCATAACTGGTGTCGTTGCAAGTATCCCAAAACATTTCAGATCTGGTAATGAAGGCTTGCCTGAAATCAAAGATTTAATGTTAGATATCGGTAGTGAATCAGCAAATGAGGTTAGAGAACGCGGTATTGAAATAGGTGATTCAATTGTCCCTGATACCGAATTTATTCAACTATCTGAAAATCGCTATGCAGGAAAAGCGTGGGATAATCGTTATGGTTGTTTATTGGCAATAGAAATTTTAAAATTATTTAAAGATATACAATTAGACGTTGATTTATATGTCGGTGCTAATGTACAAGAAGAAGTAGGATTGCGCGGCGCACGTGCAGCTGCAGAACAAATTGACCCTGATATTGCTTTTGTTGTGGATTGTTCACCAGCAAATGATATGAAAGGTGCACAGCAATTGTCAGGTCAATTAGGCGGAGGCACACTAATTCGTATCAAAGATGGCACAATGATTTTGAAACCATCATTTAGAGATTATCTGCTTCAATTATGTGATAAACAAAATATTAATCACCAATATTATATTTCACCAGGCGGCACTGATGGCGGTGAAATTCATAAAGCTAATAGTGGTATACCTACAGCTGTAATTGGGGTATGTGCGAGATATATTCATAGTTCTGATTCAGTGTTTGATATTCGTGACTACTATGCAGCACGACAATTATTATTTGAATCAGTCAAATCACTAGATAATCAACAAATTGAACGATTACAATATTCTTAAACCAAGAAAGAAGAGAAAAAAATGAAAACATTAGAATCTGTTGAACAATTTGAAGAATTAAAACAAGGTAAAACTGTATTTATGTTTACGGCTGATTGGTGTGTAGATTGTCGATTTATTAAACCAAGACTACCTGAATTAGAAGAAAATCATAAAGATTTTACATTTGTATCAGTCGATAGAGATAAATTCATCGATTTATGTGTCGACCTTGGAATTATGGGAATCCCAAGTTTTCTAGTATATGAAAATGGCGAACAAGTAGGTAGTTATGTAAGTAAAGATCGCAAAACAATTGAACAAATCGATGAATTTATAAATAATATTTAAATCAAAATACCCTTAGGAAATTACGCATTTTTTCTGTTCCTAAGGGTATTTTTACGGTAAACTATATAAAGGTATGTAATTAGGAGTGTTAAAATATGAATGTCTTTCAAATGAGAGATAAATTAAAAGAACGTTTAAAACATTTAAATGTGAATTTTTCATTTAATCGTGATGAAGATACGTTGCGCATTGCAAGGAAAGATAACGGTAAAGGCGTAACAATTAGATTAACACCGATTGTTGCCAAATATAATGATAAAAAAGAAACAATTGTTGATGAAATCGTTTATTATGTTACAGAAACGATTGAACAAATGAGCGAGCAAGCTCAAAATGAAATTCAAAATTTGAAAATTATGCCTGTTATGCGTGCAGCAAGTTTTGAAAAAGAAACAAAAGAAGGGCATAAATTTGTTATAGATGAACATACAGCTGAAACTAATATCTATTACGCTTTAGATTTAGGAAAATCATATCGTCTAATCGATGAAAGTATGTTGAAACAATTGAATGCTACTGCACAACAAGTGAAAGAAATGGCATTATTTAATGTTCGTAAGCTTGATACCTCATATAAAACAGATGAAGTTAAAGGTAATATCTTTTACTTTATCAATACAAATGATGGTTACGATGCGAGCAGAATATTAAATACACCGTTGCTTAACCAATTTGAAGAAAAAGCTGAAGGTGAGATGCTTGTTGCAATACCTCATCAAGATGTATTGATTATTGCAGATATTCGTAATAAAACAGGTTATGATGTGATGGCACATCTTACGATGGAATTCTTCACTAATGGACTAGTTCCAATCACTTCCTTGTCATTTGCATATGATAAAGGTCATTTTGAACCTATCTTTATCTTAGCTAAAAATAATAAAGCTAAAAAAGACAGCAGTCCTAATGTAGTGCAAGAATTAAGTGCTGTTAAAGACAATAAAAACAACAAAAATAATAAAAACAACAAATAGTAAGGAGATATAACAATGAATTTATTTTATAATAAAAATGGTGTCGGAGACGTCGCATTTTTACAATTAGATCCTGCTCAAGGAGAGTTTGAATACAAACAATACGGCGATGTAGTTCGTATTACACAAGAAAACGATGTAGTTGGCTACAATATTTTTAACGCCTCAAATCATTTATCTTTAGATGGTAATGGGCATATTAAATTAACACCTGAACTGGTTGATCAATTACAACAAACACTCAAAGATGCTGGTATTGAAGATAAATTAGATTCAGATTTATCACCTAAATTTGTAGTAGGATATGTTGAAACAAAAGAAAAACATCCAAATGCAGATAAATTAAGCATTTTAAAAGTAAATGTAGGCAATGAGGAATTACAAATTGTTTGCGGCGCACCTAATGTTGAAGCAGGACAAAAGGTTGTTGTAGCTAAAGTAGGTGCTGTTATGCCTAGTGGCATGGTTATCAAAGATGCAGAGTTAAGAGGCATAGCATCAAGCGGCATGGTATGCTCAATGAAAGAGTTAGATTTACCAAATGCTCCAAAAGAAAAAGGGATTATGGTCTTATCTGACGAGTATCAAGTTGGACAACCATTTTTTGAAGAATAATTAAATTTTGGAAGGAAGTGAATTTATGAGCTGGTTCGATAAACTATTTAGTGATGAAGATGACGAAGAAGTATACCAACGAAAATATAGTCAACGTCGACAAAAATTAGAAGAAAAAGAACGTCATCGTCAATCATTGCTTCCTGAAAATAATGATATTTATAATCGTCCGAAAGGCAACTTTCGTTTTCCTCTGCATGTTGATAATCCTGAAAATAGCGAAGATGAAGCATATGCATCTTATACGGATACACAAGCTTCACATGCTGAGGAAAGATCCCAAGAAGCAAATTTTCAACAGGATAATCGACGTCATAGAAGACGCCGGAATTTTGAAGAAAACAGCAATTCAGAACAAAGTGATTTCAGATCGTCTAGAAGTTCACGCTCACGTTATAGCCAGAAACAACATAATAATGCAAATGAACCATCACACACATCAAATAAAAGACGCGTTCAAAATTATACTTCCACGTATGACACAAAAGATGTGTATTACAGAAGTGGTGAATTCAGAGCTGAAGAAGTACCTTCTGCAATATTCGGTACTAAAAAACGCCATCCTTTGGAAAATGATGTAATCAAAAGTGACGGCACATTTAAAAAAGAAGAAGAAACCCAAAAACATGAGCGTATTCCGACAGATCCTTTAAATGGTGCAAGAAGTTATGAAAAAACAGAAGACAAAAAATCATCTGACCATCAAAATGATGAGACAGCTGCAACATCTTCAAAATCAAAAGAAGAACTTCAGCATACAATGAAAGAAACACCGAATTATTCTAAAGCAGATAATACAATTAACATTAATAATATTTATGCTTCTCAAATTGTCGAGGAAATCAGACGTGAAAGGGAACGCAAATTCTTAAAACGTAAAAAGTTCAAAGAAGCTTTACAGCAAAAGCGTGAACAAGAAGATACTGATTCAATTCAAAAAGCAATTGATGATATGTATGCTAAACAAGCCAAACAATATGTAGAAGATTCAGTGTTCCATGAAAATGATTCTGCTGCTGAAAATACCAAGCAAGACCAAGAAGATTTCAAGGATCCTTCAGAGACATCTATAGGTGATGAAGCAAAAACAATTGTTTCCGAAGAGGAACATGATTTAAATTCAGATTTTGACTATGAAGAAATCAATTTAGATGACGTTCAACAGGTTCAATCTATAGATGATAAGGATGTAGAAATTATAAATGATGATAACGAAGCTCAAAACGAAATTAAATCTGATGAGTTTGAAAATAAGATTGATTCAGAAGCATCTTCGAAATCAACCGAAGCAGCACAACCATTAAAAAATGAGGAACATGAAATTACTGAAGCGCAATATACCGAGATGGATGATGCTCCAGCTGAAAAAACAGAAGAACTTGACAGTAAAACAGAAACAAGTTCTCAATTAACTGAAGATGTGCCTGTAGCAACATCAGAGTATGATAAACATCTAGAAGTTCAAGAACCTACTTCAATAAATGAACCTTCATTAAAACCAGACAACCAATCGAAAGAAGAGGTTAAAACTCAGTCTAGTCTTCAAAACACAGAAGATAAAAGTGTTAAATCTCAGGAAGGTTCTAAATCATTAGAACCAGAATTGAAACCTTCTTATACAAAAGAAGCACCAGTCGATAAAACAGCGCATCCAAATGAACAAAAATCTGAAACTGAATCATTAGAACCGCGACTTACACCTGAGCAGCCATCAAACAACAAAGATGAAGCGGAAAAAGAAGAAGAAGAAAAACAAGAGGATATCTCAGATACTGAAACATTAGAAGAATCAATTTCTGAAGATGAAGAAACGCAAAATGAAATTGATACCCATGATAAGCAAGAAAACAATGAAAATGAAGTAGAAGACAAAAGTAAACAGAGCGCTGATTCTGAAATTAAACGACCTCTACGTAAAGGTGCTAAACCATTTAATGTAATGATGACACCTTCAGATAAAAGAAGAATGCAAAGAGCAAACAAAAATAACAACGCATCCACATTAAGACCTGATATTAAAAAAGAATCAGAATCAACAAGAGAAAATAAACCAGAACAAGAACAGGTTCAGGATGCAGATGTTGAAAAACTTCAAGGAGAGCAACGAAATAATGTTCCTGAAAATAATGTGAAGCAGGAAGAAGCGGGTCATATTACAGAAAGTATGAATCAATTGCGTGCTGAACAAAACACTGCAGCGGAGATGCCTCAGACTGAACTAACAGAACAAAAACAAGAGACGAGTTCAGAAGACAATATTAAATCAACTAAACCTGTTGCACATGAAGGTATTCGAAAAGGACCTAATTTAAAACTGCCAAGTGTAGAGTTGCTTGATGATCCAGAAATCCATGAGATAGATGAGGAATGGATTGAAGAGAAAAAACAAGAACTTAATGATGCTTTCTATTACTTCAATGTTCCAGCAGAAGTTAAAAATGTAACAGAAGGTCCAAGTGTCACTCGTTTTGAACTATCAGTAGAAAAGGGCGTTAAAGTCTCACGTATCACTGCATTACAAGACGATTTAAAAATGGCATTAGCAGCTAAAGATATTAGAATTGAAGCTCCAATTCCTGGTACAAGTTTAGTAGGTATAGAAGTGCCAAATGTTTCACCTACTAAAGTTAATTTACGATCCATTATAGAAAGCGCTAAATTTAAAAATGCTGAATCTAAATTAACAGTAGCTATGGGTAATAGAATTAATAATGAACCATTATTAATGGATATTGCTAAAACACCACATGCGCTCATTGCGGGTGCTACGGGTTCAGGTAAGTCCGTTGCAATCAACAGTATGCTGCTTTCTTTACTTTATAAAAACCATCCTGAAGAACTTAAGTTGCTTCTAATAGACCCTAAAATGGTTGAATTGGCACCTTATAATGGATTGCCTCATTTAGTGTCACCAGTTATTACAGATGTAAAAGCAGCTACTCAAAGTTTAAAATGGGCTGTAGATGAGATGGAAAAGCGTTATAAATTATTTGCACAATACCATGTACGTAATATTACAGCATTTAATAAAAAAGCATCGTATGAGCAGCGCTTACCGAAAATTGTTATCGTCATCGATGAATTAGCAGATTTAATGATGATGGCTCCTCAAGAAGTTGAACAATCTATTGCAAGAATTGCTCAAAAAGCACGTGCATGCGGTATTCATATGCTTGTTGCAACACAAAGACCGTCTGTAAATGTAATTACTGGATTAATCAAAGCAAATATTCCAACACGTATTGCATTTATGGTATCATCTAGTGTGGATTCAAGAACGATACTTGATAGTGGCGGTGCTGAACGGTTATTAGGATATGGCGATATGTTGTATCTTGGTAATGGTATGAATAAACCGATTCGTGTTCAAGGCAGTTTTGTTTCAGACGATGAAATTGATGCTGTTGTTGACTTTATCAAAGAACAGCGTCAACCAGAGTACTTGTTTGAAGAAAAAGAATTATTAAAACAAACGAAAGCCCAATCAAAAGATGATTTGTTTGATGAAGTATGCAGATTTATGGTGGCAGAAGACCATATATCTACATCATTAATCCAACGACATTTCCAAATTGGATATAACAGGGCAGCAAGAATTGTTGACCAATTAGAAGAATTGGGATATATTTCAGGCTCCAATGGTTCAAAACCAAGAGAAGTTTATTTAACTTCAGCTGAAATAAATGAGGAATAAGAAAGAAGGAGTGTTAATATGACACACTATCATTTTGTCGGAATTAAAGGTTCTGGGATGAGTTCTTTGGCTCAAATAATGCATGATTTGGGTCATGAAGTTCAAGGTTCCGACATAGACCAATATGTGTTTACAGAAAAAGCATTAAGAAATAAAGGAATTAAAATATTACCTTTCAATCCTGATAATATTGAAAAGGGCATGACAATTATTCAAGGGAATGCCTTTTCAGATACACATGAAGAAATTGTACGTGCACATGAGTTAGACTTGGAAGTTATTGATTACCCAACATTTTTAGGGCATGTAATTGAGCAATATATTTCAATTGCAGTAACTGGCGCTCATGGTAAAACATCTACAACTGGTCTGTTATCTCATGTTATGAATGGAGATAAAAGAACTTCTTTCTTAATTGGTGATGGTACTGGCTTAGGTATTCCACAAAGTGAATTTTTTGCATTTGAAGCTTGTGAATATAGACGTCACTTTTTAAGTTATCACCCTGACTATGCAATAATGACAAACATTGATTTTGATCATCCTGATTATTTTAAAGATGTGGATGATGTTACAAATGCCTTCCAAGAAATGGCATATAATGTCAAAAAAGGAATTGTTGCATGGGGTAAAGACGAACACTTACGTAAAATTAAAGCGGATGTTCCAATTTATTATTATGGATTAGAAAAAAATGAAGATATTTATGCTGATAATATTCAAATTACAGAGCATGGAACACAGTTTGATGTTTATATCGATGGTAAATATTTTGATCAATTCTTATCTCCGCAATATGGTGACCATAATATTTTAAATACGTTAGCGGTTATTATGGTTTGTCACTTAGAAGGACTTGATATTGAGAATATCAAAGAAGCATTAGAGACATTTGGAGGGGTAAAAAGACGCTTCAATGAAACAAAGTTACATAATCAAGTATTAGTTGATGATTATGCCCACCATCCACGTGAAATTAATGCTACAATTGAGACAGCAAGGAAAAAATATCCGAACAAAGAAGTAATTGCTGTTTTCCAACCTCATACTTTTTCAAGAACGAAAGCATTCTTGGAAGAGTTTGCTGAGAGCTTGAGCAAAGCAGATCGAGTATTCTTGTGTGATATCTTTGGATCAATCAGAGAACACGATGGTAGTTTAACTATTCAAGATTTAATTGATCGTATTCCAGGTGCTCAGCTAATCGGTGAAAACAATGTAAATATATTAAATGAATTTGATAATGCGGTTATTTTATTTATGGGTGCAGGAGACATTCAAAAAATCGAACGCGCTTATATGGAAAATAATGGCGTGACAAATGAATTTTAATATGTTTATACTATTTTTGCTTTGGGTATTTTAAAAAAATAAGACATAAGCTATTTAGGAGGCGTTTTTAATGGACTGGATTTTACCTGTAGCAGGTCTAATTGCAGCACTAGCATTTTTAGTTTTAGTAATCGGAATTGTGCTAGTCTTAGTATCTGTTAAGAAGAATTTAGACTATGTTGCTAAAACTCTTGACGGAATTGAAGGACAAGTACAAGGGATTACTCGTGAATCAACAGACTTACTTCACAAAGCTAACCGCTTAACTGAAGATATTCAAGATAAAGTGGACCGCTTAAATTCTGTAGTTGATGGAGTAAAAGGAATCGGTGATTCTATCCAAGATTTAGATGGATCAGTGGACCGAGTAACAAACTCAATTGCACATAATATTTCTCAAAATGAAGACAAAATTTCACAAGTCATCCAATGGTCTAATGTTGCTATGGAAATTGCTGATAAATGGCAATATAGAAAGCAACAAAGAGAAAGTGCAAACTACAGAGGCTAAATGGTATAATGTAGTTCGATTGAACTGTATACCTCATCTGTAGGCTCAAACATAATCAATTATAGTACTTACAAATTGCACTTAAATGAGGTTGATTCAACTTTGTTTAAGTGCTTTTATTTATAGGAGGCAAAACATGAGAAAGAAAAATGATGAAGCTAAATTAGAAATCTATGAAGTTGAAGCCATGGCTGACACAGTACGCAAAGATTTCGTATCTGGATTTATTGCAGGCGCTTTTATCGGATCAGCAGTAGGGTTCATTTTAAATCAAGTTAAAAAACGTAAACAACAAGAAAAACAATTTGAAGAAAAATTTGAACAAGATAAACCATCTATGAAAGAAAAAGTAAGTGCACAAACTGATGCTTTAAAAGCGAACGCACAAGACCAACTTCAAGGTATGAAAGATGTAGCGCAACAAATTAGAAATGAAGTTGCACAAAAATTAAAAGATGACGAACAAGAATATGATGTTGAAACATTACGAGCTGAAAAACAAGCAATCAGAAATGAAGCTGCTAGTCATGACTTAGCAGATGTTTCTCCGAAAGCGCAAGAGGAAGTTTCTGGTGATAGCAATGCTTCAACTGATTCAAAAGATGATGTTTCTGCAACACTTGAATTCACAGCTTCAGGAAATGCAAAAGCAGCAAAAGAAAAAGCTAAATTGATTGAAAATGATAATACTGTAGCTGCAAAAGTAAGTGAACTATTTAAAGAAGCGCCTGTTAAATCAAGTGCTTTTGCAACGGTTCCTGTTCTTGTAACAGTTACAAAAGCAGTAGCTGAATCAGATAAAAAAGCAGATACTAAAACAACAAAACCTGAAAAATCTAAATCAGCATCAAAAGCAGCACCTAAACCAGCAGAGAAACGTACAAATCAAACACATGAAAAAGCATCAATGGACAAGGGCGTTATTACACATGATAAAGCAACTGCAAATCATGCAACTGAAGGTAAAAATGTCGCTGGTCATACAGTAGTAATTGCTAAAAAAGATGATGATTCAGCAGTAAAAGTAGCTGCCAAAGAAGAAGGTCAACCTGAAGAAAAAGTTAATACAACTAAAGTAGATAGCGGTTCAAACAAAAAAGCGGCTGCTCAAAAAGAAACAACAGCTAAGAAAGAAGAACCTACAGCAAAAGTAGAATCAAAAACAGTGAATAATACTACTACAACTAAAACAGAAACTAGTAAAACAACAGACACTCCTAAAAAGACAGCAGCAACAACTACTAAACAAGCTAAAGCGTCATCATCTAAAGATGCTACAAAAACAACGACTAAAACTACAAGAAAGCCTGCTGCTAAAGGAAGTAAAACAACAACACAAAAAACAACAACAAAAACTAAATCACAAGGTCAAAATAATTCACAAAAATCATCAGCTAAGAACAAAACTACTGGATCAGCTAATAAAGCACAATCAACAACTAAACAAACAACAAATCAACCTAAAGGTGAAGCAACTAAGAAAAAAATTGAAAAGAAAACATTCAATGATTAAGAGCGATGATTATAAATCAGCCTTGCAAAGGCAAGGCTGATTTATTTTTATTATATTAAGGTGGATATAAAGAGAAAAACATAGTATCATGACTTTATAATTATGTGAAAATTGTAAATTGTTTAAAATGTGAGATTATTTGGCTGTAAAGGTTGAAATTTAATGAACTTACTGCTACAATACATGTTAAATTCAATTTTTTACCGCTTTAAAGTGTAATAAGTTGGATGCAAAATAATTACATAGAGGTGACCAGGTAATGAATAAGTTGGAACAGTACAGAAATGAAATCGAAGACATTAATGAGCAAATTTTAGATCTTCTTGTAAAACGTGGAAAACTTGCACAAAAAATTGGAGAAGAAAAACGTAAGCAGGGTACTAAAGTATATGATCCTGAACGTGAAAAAGTAATGTTAAATGCATTAATTGAGAAAAATAATGGTCCATTTAATGACAATGTAATTAAACAATTATTCAAAGAAATTTTTAAAGCATCCATAGATTTACAAAAAGCAGATCACGAAAAACACTTAATTGTATCAAGAAAGTTAAAACCTGAAGATACAATTGTGAAATTTGAAAATGGCGGCGTAATTGGAGATGGTAATAAATCATTTATCTTCGGTCCTTGTTCAGTAGAATCACAAGAACAAGTAGACAAAGTTGCTGCTGATTTACAAAATAAAGGTTTGAAATTCATTCGTGGCGGTGCTTTCAAACCACGTACATCACCATATGATTTCCAAGGATTAGGATTGGAAGGGTTGAAAATCCTCAAAAATGTGAAAGATAAATACGGTTTGAATGTAGTCAGTGAAATTGTAACACCTGCTGATTTAGAATTAGCAGATGATTACTTAGATGTATTCCAAATCGGTGCGCGTAACATGCAAAACTTTGAATTATTAAAAGAAGCAGGACGTACAAATAAACCTATTTTGTTAAAAAGAGGGATGTCAGCAACTATTGAAGAATTTATCTTTGCTGCAGAATACATTGCTTCTCAAGGTAATAGCAATATCATCTTATGTGAACGCGGTATCAGAACATATGAAAAAGCAACAAGAAATACTCTAGATATTTCTGCAGTACCTATTTTAAAACAAGGTACTCATTTACCGGTAATGGTTGATGTTACACACAGTACTGGAAGAAAAGACATAATGTTACCGACTGCAAAAGCAGCTTTAGCTGTTGGAGCAGATGGTGTAATGGCAGAAGTGCATCCAGATCCAGCGGTAGCGCTTAGTGATAGCGGCCAACAAATGGATTTAGAACAGTTTGATAAATTCTATAATGAGTTGAAACCATTAGCAGATATGTATGATAACAATCAATTACGCTAAAAATTGTTTTAAAATCAGTTGATTTGTATTATATAACTCCTTCCAAAAATAATTGCTGATATGCAGGAATTTTGGGAGGGGTTTATTTCTGTGTAAATTTTTACTTCAAAATTAAAGTATTGAAAAAATATATTTGGAATTCATTTATTAATTTCGTTTTTTTGACAAATAGGTGACAAAGAGATTATATTAATTTAAGTCTGAAAGAATTTGTGGTAAACTTTGAAAATGCTATAAAAACTTACTATAATAGTATTTGAACCGCTTACAGAAAGGATGATAACATGACCGTAACGATATACGATGTTGCAAGAGAAGCCCGAGTATCAATGGCAACAGTTTCTCGCGTAGTAAATGGCAACCAAAATGTAAAACCTGAAACGAGAGATAAAGTTAACGAAGTCATTAAAAAGTTAAACTACAGACCCAACGCGGTCGCTAGAGGCTTAGCAAGCAAGAAAACAACAACAGTAGGGGTAATTATACCAGATATTTCAAATGTCTATTATTCACAGCTCGCACGTGGGTTGGAAGATATTGCAACAATGTATAAATATCATTCAATCATTTCTAATTCTGATAATGATCCAGAAAAAGCAAAAGAGATATTTAATAATCTACTTAGTAAACAAGTAGATGGTATCATCTTCTTAGGTGGTACGTTGGATGATGAATTAGAAAAACTTATTGAAACATCATCAGTGCCTGTTGTAGTATCAGGTACAAGCGATGATGATCATAGTATTGCTTCAGTTAATATTGACTATAAACAAGCAGCAAAAGAAGTCACTGAACATTTAATTGAGACAGGTGCAAAACAATTCGCATTTGTAGGTGGAAATAATTCTGAAAAAGCAGAGGCAGATGTTTTAGAAGGATTACAAGAAGTTCTGCAACAACATCAATTATCTTTAGATGATAATTTGAAATTCACTGGCAAAGAGACATACAAAGATGGATTGAATGCATTTGAGACAATTTCACAATTTAAACCTGATGCTATTCTTTCTATTAGTGATGAACAAGCAATTGGTATCGTACACGCTGCTTTAGATGCTGATGTAAAAATCCCAGAAAATCTGCAAGTTGTGAGTTTTAATAATACACGACTCGTTGAAATGGTTCGTCCGCAATTATCAAGTGTTATCCAGCCATTATACGACATAGGAGCAGTTGGTATGCGTTTATTAACGAAGTATATGAATAATGAAGACATTACGGAATCTAATGTTATCTTACCTTATAGAATAGAATATCGTGGTACAACGCGATAATGCTTATATAAATATTAAAGCACTTGAAATCGACACATTTAATAATGGCGATATTCCAAGTGCTTTTTTAATTGTTAAAACCAGCTTGCTACTTGATTAGCATGTTTTAAATTTTTTGCTGAAATCTCTGCAGTTCTAGGAATCTCCATATAGTCTAAACGTTTATCATCCCACGTTGTTGGTAAATCAAGAGGGGAGTAATGTTGCCACTTTTCAACCCATTCTTTTGGCAAATCACCATGCTGGATAGGTTGATCCATTAAACTTAAAAACACATGACTCCATGCTCTTGGTACAACACGCCAAATATTATAACCGCCGCCGCCAAACATCATAACTTTTCCATTTGTATAAGTATCTGCAAGAGATTTAATATAGTATGGTACTTCATAAAGTGCATCTAAAGTACAATTCATGTGTGTCAGCGGATCTAAATAATGGATATCGACTCCATGTACACTTAAAAGAATATCAGGTTGATATGATTTAACGACAGGTGTCACTGTTTTTTTAAAACATTCTACAAAAGAGGCGTCTTCTGTATAAGGCTCAAGTGGCACATTTACAGAATAACTAAACCCTTGTTCTTTACCTCGTTCTGTATAATGGCCTGACCCTGGAAATAAAAATTTTCCGGTTTCATGTATTGAGTAATTGAGAATATCATTATCAGTATAAAAACTCCATTGCACGCCATCCCCATGATGTGCATCTGTATCTATGACCATTACGCGTAAACCATATTTTTTGGAGAGATACTTTGCAGTAATAGCTACATCGTTATATATACAAAATCCATTTGCTCTACCTGGTAAAGCATGATGTAATCCTCCGCCTAAATGACAGCCATTTTGTAATTCATCATTCACAATCATATCAGCAAGTTTCAACGCACCCCCAACAATGCGTGCACTATGCTGATGCATATGTTTGAATTGTGAAGTGTCTTCATCAGCTAAACCGTATTTTTTAGCTTCAGAAGGACTTAATATCCCATGAGAAGCATGCTTAATCGCATTAACATAGTCATAGGAGTGAATTAGTGTCAATTCGTCATCTGTAGCAATACGCGGTGTTATAATTTGGTCTGGTGTTAATAAACCAGCATCGATTAATAATTCCGTAGTTAGTTTCAGTCTCATCTGGTTAAAAGGATGATCATTACTAAACCGATATTGCATAAGTTGATTGGAATAGACATACCCCGTTTGTTTGTTTTTTTGACTCATAAAATCTCCCCTTTAGTAGAAAAATCGGTTCATAAAACGTACATCATCGAAAGCTTTTATCTGATCTAAACTAATACGCGAACCGATTCTTGCCATCAAACAATTAGCTGGGTGACCTGTAATTTCAGGATCATCCGTAGCAAAAATCTCTAATCCTCCTTGTGCCATTAGATTTTGCATTAATTTTTTATATTCATAAACGTCTAGTTTTGAATTTTTCAAGTCCCAATGCCAATAATACTCAGTTGTTAAAATAATATAGTCTTCAAACTCATCTTCACTTAAACTTTGTTTAATTAATTCACTGCCAAGTCCAGTACCACGATAAGGAAGTGCTACCTCAATGGCTCCGAGTTCAACTAAGTAGGGTAAATTACCCGTAGACCAACGCTCAAGAGGGTCTGGATAATGATAAGTAACATAACCTACAATCTTATTATCTTTGCGCAATACGTAGATACGACCTTCAGGTAATTCACTAATTTCTTGAATCGCTTCAAATTGTTCAATAGGCTTCCTGAAAGCATCAAGACCATCATCGTAACTCATAGTTTCAAGTTTTTCTCGCGGTACTGGACCTTCAATGACATATTGTTGACCATCGCGTGTATATTCTTGCTTTACATATGTTTTGATATGTTCCATATATCGCCACTTCCTTTTAAATATTAAAAACACAAATAGACGATTACATTCTCTTTGATTTACTTAAAGCTTAACTATTCATTCTATCTTCGTGTATTTATTACTATTATAATGTTTTTTACACGCAATTAACACAAAAATCAGAATTATCATAATTATATTTTGAATGTTGGCTTATGTTTTTGTATAATAGCCATATGAAAACGATTTCAAACGAAGGGGGCAATTCAAATGAAAGTCGATGTATACAAAGGGGGAGAAGGTAATTTTAACCTTCAAGATTACGAAGAAACATACAAGAACTTTGATTGGAAAGAGGTAGAAAAAGCATTTTCTTGGTACGATACTGGAAAAGTCAATATGGCTTATGAATGTATCGACCGTCATGTAGATGATGGTAAAGGCGATAAAACTGCATTGAATTATAAAGATGCTGAACGTCAGGAAAGTTATACATTTAAGGAAATGCAAGAATACTCAAATAAAGCAGCCAATGTTTTGAAAGATAAAGCAAATGTAGAAAAAGGTGACCGTGTATTTATCTTTATGCCAAGAACACCTGAATTATACTTTGCATTATTTGGTATCTTAAAAATTGGTGCAATTGTTGGACCATTGTTTGAAGCATTTATGGAAAAAGCAGTGGCAGATCGTTTGGAAAATAGCGATGCTAAAGTTATTGTAACAACAAAAGACTTATTAGATCGTATTCCGCAAGACAAACTGCCTAATTTAGAAACAATCGTTGTTGTAGATGATGACGAAGTTGATGATAAATATGTAGATTTCAAAAAAGATCTTAAAGAGGCTAGTGATCAATTTGATATTGAATGGCTAGATAGAGAAGATGGTTTGATTCTTCACTATACTTCAGGCTCTACTGGACAACCTAAAGGCGTATTACATGTACAAGACGCTATGATTTTACAATATATCTCAGGTAAATATGTATTAGATTTACAAGAAGATGATATTTATTGGTGTACTGCCGATCCGGGTTGGGTTACAGGAACATCATACGGTATTTTTGCGCCATGGTTGAATGGCGTAACAAACTGTATTGCTGGAGGCAGATTCTCTCCAGAAGCTTGGTATGGCATGATTGAAGAATTCAAAGTAACTGTTTGGTATACAGCGCCTACAGCATTACGAATGTTGATGAGTGCCGGTGACGATGTTGTTAAGAAATACGACTTATCTTCATTACGTGAAGTTTTATCTGTAGGTGAACCGCTTAACCCAGAAGTTATTAAATGGGCAAAAGAAGTACTTGGTCACACTGTATTAGATACTTGGTGGATGACTGAAACGGGCGGTCATATGATTGTGAATTATCCTTCTATGGATGTCAAACTTGGCTCAATGGGTAAACCATTACCAGGAATTGAAGCTGCTATTGTTGATGACCAAGGTAACGAATTACCGCCAAACCGCATGGGTAATTTGGCGATTAAAAAAGGTTGGCCGTCAATGATGCGTAAAATTTGGAAAAACCCTGAAAAATATGATTCTTACTTCATCGGTGACTGGTATGTTTCAGGAGATTCAGCATATCAAGATGAAGATGGTTATTTCTGGTTCCAAGGACGTGTTGATGATGTAATTATGACTGCAGGTGAACGTGTAGGACCGTTCGAAGTGGAATCTAAATTAGTAGAACACCCTGCAGTATCAGAAGCTGGGGTTATCGGGAAACCTGACCCAGTACGCGGTGAAATCATCAAAGCATTTGTGGCATTAAACCCAGGTTATGAACCAGATGATGAATTAAAAGAAGATATTCGACAATTTGTTAAAACTGGATTATCTGGACATGCTGCGCCTAGAGAAATTGAATTTAAAGATAAACTTCCAAAAACACGTTCAGGTAAAATTATGAGACGTGTACTTAAAGCTTGGGAATTAGATTTACCAGAAGGCGATTTAAGTACAATGGAAGATTAAATAGTCATTACCAACTTTTAAGGGATAGGCTTTAAGCTTATCTCTTTTTTGAATGCGCTAATTCCAAGAAAGCGCTTGCATTTATTGCCATAAAAATACAATAAAATTATTATAGAGTATTTTGAATGGAACTTTTACATTAAAAGAAAGAAAGCTAAAAAAATAATTGATGAATATGTTCGACAATAAATATATAATTCGTTATTATTGAACATGTAAAAGCTTTTCCTACAGTTGAAACATTGCCTGTTAGCGAGATTTCATTTGAATCAGTGAATTCTAACGCAACGGCTTTGTTATTGAGGGAAAAGGCGGTTGTGTTATTTATTAAAACCGTTCAACAGACAGTTGTCGATACTGTAACTTTATTACTTTAGTAAGGGGCTGAATGAATTGACTCATTTATCAGATTTAGACATAGCAAACCAAGCTACGATTAAACCAATTTCAGAAATTGCTGAAAAGATTGGTATTCCTGAAGATGCTTTAGAACAATATGGTCATTACAAAGCAAAAATAGACATCAATAAGCTGGATGACAAAGGAGATAGGGGTAAAGTCGTACTTGTTACTGCAATGAGCCCGACACCAGCAGGTGAAGGTAAATCTACAGTAACAGTTGGTTTGGCCGATGCTTTCCATGAATTAGGAGAAAATGTCATGATGGCACTCCGTGAACCTGCTTTAGGTCCGGTATTCGGTATTAAAGGTGGCGCAACAGGCGGCGGTTACGCTCAAGTTTTGCCTATGGAAGATATTAACTTGCACTTTAATGGGGACTTCCATGCAATTACAACAGCAAATAATGCTTTAGCTGCATTTATTGATAACCATATCCACCAAGGTAATGAACTCGGTATTGATCAACGTCGTATTGAATGGAAACGTGTACTTGATATGAACGACCGTGAATTAAGAAAAGTAGTTGTCGGACTTGGCGGTCCTACACAAGGTGTACCAAGAGAAGATGGCTTCAATATTACGGTAGCATCAGAAATTATGGCAATTCTTTGCTTAAGTACTGGATTAAAAGATTTGAAAGCAAGTATTGCAAATATCACTATTGGTTACACACGTGACCGTAAACCAGTGACAGTTGCAGATTTAAAAGTTGAGGGCGCGCTTGCTATGATCTTAAAAGATGCTATTAAACCTAACTTGGTACAATCAATCGAAGGTACTCCAGCATTAATTCATGGCGGACCATTTGCAAACATTGCACATGGATGTAACTCAATTATCGCAACTGAAACAGCACGTAAACTTGCTGATATTGTGGTAACAGAAGCAGGTTTCGGTTCAGATTTAGGTGCTGAAAAATTCATGAATATCAAAGCGCGTAAAGCAGGATTTGAGCCAAGTGCTGCTGTTGTTGTAGCGACAATTCGTGCTTTAAAAATGCACGGCGGTGTAGCAAAAGACGACTTGAAAGAAGAAAATGTTCAAGCTGTCAGAGATGGCTTAGCTAACTTAGAACGTCATATCGAAAACATTCGTTCATTCGGTGTTGAACCAGTTGTCGCATTAAACGCATTTGTTTCAGATACTGAAGCTGAAGAACAAGTCGTTGAAGATTGGGCTAAAGAACATGGCGTACGTATCGCTTTAACAGAAGTGTGGGAAAAAGGCGGTAAAGGCGGCGTTGAATTAGCGAAACAAGTACAAGAAGTATTGAATGAAAAACATGATTTCAAACATACTTATGATTTAGATTTACCAATCGAAGAAAAAATTGAGAAAGTTGTTACTAATATTTATGGCGGTAATAAAGTGACATTTACAAGTGGAGCTTTAAAACAACTAAAACAAATTAAAGAAAACGGTTGGGATAATTATCCGGTATGTATGGCTAAAACACAATATTCATTTACTGATGACAAAGATCGTTTAGGTGCACCAGATGACTTTGAAATTACAATCAGAGAATTGCAACCTAAAACAGGCGCAGGTTTCATTGTTGCATTAACTGGTGCAATTATGACAATGCCTGGTTTACCTAAAAAACCAGCTGCACTTAATATGGATGTCACTGAAGATGGACATGCTAAAGGTTTATTCTAATTAAAATAAACTAAGACCCTGATTGAAAGTGGAATTACATTTGTAATCCGCTTTTATCAGGGTCTTTTTGTCATTAAATGCGTTTTTATATCAAATTTCTCTGCTTGATGAAATTCTTTGTCGCTGATTTCTCCTTCTACTTTCATACGCCATAATACGTAATGTTGTCTTTTTAAACTGATTTGTAAATCAGTATCTTTTTTTAATGTACCATCTTCGTTATAAGGTGTATATGTGTAGGGACTTTGAACCAGTCCAATAAGATAAGCAGCTTCTGGTAAATTCACATCACTCGGTGGTTTGCCGAAAAGGCTGTATGAAGCGGATGAAATACCTGTAATATTATCTCCATTATAATCTCGACCGAAAGGCACGATGTTTAAATAGATATACATAATTTCTTCTTTTGACATAATACGTTCGAGCTTCATTGCTAATACAATTTCGTTAGCTTTGCGATTGTAAGTTTTTTCGTTATTCAAGACTTGATTTTTAATCACTTGCTGTGTAATTGTGCTGCCGCCTGAAGATGCTTCTGTGTTGAAGATATCTTGAAATATAGCTCGCAATAATGCTTTAGGTAAAATGCCATCGTGCTTATAATATAGTGAATCCTCAGACGCAACCAAAGCTTTAGGAATCACAGCATTGACGCTTTTAGGACCTACAAGTAATGGATTTAATGAATCATCATATTGCTTTAAGAAATCTTTTTGCTTATAGTTAATTTGTTCATCACCTGGAACACGTAGAACGTGAGCACGTAATTGTGCATTTGTTATATTTTCAGAGTTTGCTGTCATACTCATGAAAAAGCCTAATAATAAGCCGGCTGATAAACTAATAACAAGCAAGATGATGACAAATATAGTCACAAAGAAATATTTTATTCTCTTATACCAAAGTTCAAACAATTTGAGAGCTTTGGTAGTATCAGAATGGCTAGGTTGTGGTGTGCTCATGATTGACCTCCAATATTAAAGTTAGTATATCATAATCCAATTGAAGTTGACTTTTAATAAGCTGTTACTTATACTTGAATTAAAATTATATGTTTTGGATAAGGAAAAGTAACTGATTTAGCTGTTTTCAGAGAGTTAGTGGGTGCTGTGAACTAACAATAGCGAATGAGCGAATACACCTGGTGCCTTATGATTCATAAGTATCCGACGTTTGATTTAATGAACGTATCATTAAGTAGAGAAACCTTAAGTATGGTGGTACCGTGCATGTTATGCGCCCTTACAGTAATTGAACTGTAAGGGTTTTTTATTTTTCAAAAATCCAAAAGATATAAATTATTATTAGCGATCAAAAAAAGAGGAGGCAACAATTCATGACAAATGAATTATTAAAAGACTTAGAATGGCGCGGTCTTATTTATCAACAAACAGATGCTGAAGGCTTAGAAAATATTTTAAATAAAGAACAAGTTACTTTGTATTGCGGTGTAGATCCAACTGCAGACAGTATGCATATCGGTCATTTATTACCATTATTAACTTTACGTCGTTTTCAAAATCATGGGCATAAACCGATTGTATTGATCGGTGGCGGTACAGGTATGATTGGAGATCCATCAGGTAAAACAGATGAACGTGTTTTACAAACAGAAGAACAAGTAGAACAAAATGTTCGTGGTATCGGTAATCAAATGGATAAAATATTTGATTTCTCTGGTAAAGAAGCAGCTCAATTAGTGAATAACAGAGATTGGTTAGGTAAAATTTCTTTAATCGATTTCTTAAGAGATTATGGTAAACATGTTGGTGTAAATTACATGTTAGGCAAAGATTCAGTACAATCTCGTTTAGAAAATGGTATTTCATATACTGAATTTACTTATATGATTTTACAAGCTATCGATTTTGGTCATTTAAACCGCGAATACAATTGTAAAGTGCAAATCGGTGGTTCTGACCAATGGGGCAATATTACAAGTGGTATTGAATTAATGCGTCGTATGTATGGTCAAACTGAGGCATATGGTATTACGATTCCTTTAGTTACAAAAGCGGATGGTAAAAAATTCGGTAAATCAGAAGCTGGTACAGTTTGGTTAGATGCTGAAAAAACAAGTCCTTATGAGTTATACCAATTTTGGATTAATACAACAGATGCAGATGTTATTAAATTCTTGAAATACTTTACTTTCTTAGATAAAGAAGAGATAGAACGTCTTGAACAATCTAAAGAAGAAGCTCCGCATTTACGTGAAGCTCAAAAAGCATTGGCTGAAAATGTAGTACGTTTCATTCATGGCGAAGGTGCACTTAATGATGCAATCCGTATTTCAGAAGCGTTGTTCAGCGGTGATTTGAAAGCATTGAGCAGCGATGAATTACGTGAAGGTTTTAAAGATGTACCACAAGCAGAAGTCAGCAATGCAACGACTAATATTGTAGACTTTATTGTTGAAGCGGGTATTTCTTCTTCTAAAAGACAAGCGAGAGAAGATGTATCAAATGGTGCAATTTACATTAATGGCGAACGTGAGCAAGATTTGAAATATGAAATTTCTGAAGCTGATAAGATTGATAATGAATTTACAATTGTAAGACGCGGTAAGAAAAAATACTTTATGGTTAAGTATAAATAACTGAAAAACAAAAGGGGCTCTGGATTCTGATTTTTATATCAGGTTATCCAGAGCCTTTTTAATACCATATTATTTTTTACCAAGTGTTACAGTAACTTCTTTTTCTTTACCATCACGTATAATAGTGAGTTTCATTGTATCGCCCGGCTTTTTATTTGCATATAGGTATGAGCGTAAAGCTGCATCATCTTTGATTGCTTTGCCGTCAGCTTTAATGATAATATCACCTTTTTTAATAGCATCTTGATGGGAAACTTTTGCAACATAAACACCATCAGTACGATCAGTGTGCAAGTCGTTTTTATAGCGGTCTGGTATATCGCTTAAATTAATTAAGCCTAAACCAATTGATGGTCTTTCAACTTTGCCGTGTTTGACAAGTTGTTCAATTGTTATTTTCACTTCATTACTTGGGATAGCAAAACCGATACCTTCTACTTGATCACTAGAAATTTTCATAGAGTTGATACCAACTAAGTCGCCATTGATATTGACTAATGCGCCACCTGAGTTACCAGGATTGATTGCTGCATCTGTTTGTAATACATTAACTTTATTTGTTCCATCAGCAGTCTGAGTATCAATTGTACGTTCATTAGCAGAGATGATACCTGATGTAACAGTGTTTGCAAACTCTAATCCAAGAGGATTACCAATTGCAAATACACTATCGCCAGTTTTAACTTTTGAAGAATCAGCAAAAGATATTGCTTTAGTACCAGGTGCATTATCAATTTTAAGTACAGCAATATCTGTTAAAGCATCTTTTCCTATAAGACGCGCTTTAACTTGTTTAGAGTCATGAAGCTGTACTTTAATTTCACTTGCACCGTCTACTACATGATTATTTGTCACAATATAAGCGTCATTTCCAGATTTTTGGTAGATAACACCTGAACCGATTCCGACTTCCTGTGATTTGCCAGCACTGCCATTAAAGAAATCTTCTAGGCTCTGAGCCTTTTGCATATTAATTACACCAACTATAGATGGTGAAACATCATTCAGCATTTGGTTAACCGTTTTATATTTATCGCTTTTACCATCTAAGACATTTCCGCCTTTACTTTGTGAGGATTCATTAACTTGAGATCCTTTGTTTGCTTGATCGGTTATAATGCTGCCAATTTTAAATGCGCCAAGTACTAAAAGTGCACCGATAATACCAGAAAGTAAGGCAATTAAAACAACACGGAACCATGGGAATTTTTTTCTGGGTGGTGGGGTGTTCTCATTATTTTGATTATAATAATCTGTCATTTTATACCTCCGTTTATTATTCTTATTTATATTATCTAATGATTTAAAGTCTATTTCCAGTATTTTGATAATAATTTAAACGAATTAGTGTATTTTCATTTAATAAAACTAGGAAAGAAAGGAAAGGTTTATAAATTATCTTGTTGTCCTGAAGGCATAATGATAAAATTTGAGTAGCAAACATTCAATATAGTAGGTGACAAAATGTACAAATTTATCAGCAGCATTCTGTATTGGTTATTAGTCAAAAAGTGTAAATCACTCAAAGTTCATGGGAAAAAGAATGTACCGCAATTACATCGTTATGTGGTGACTTGTAATCATGAAAGTTATAATGAAGTGATTATGCTAGGAATGGCTTTATACCCAAATCAAATTCATTACATGGCTAAAAAAGAACTTTTTAACAATAAATTTTTTGGTAGTTTTTTGAAGTCTCTTAATGCTTTTCCAGTAGATCGTGAAAATCCAGGACCAAGCACAATTAAAACACCAGTTAATTTACTGAAAAAGAACAAAACAATTGGTATGTTTCCTGCTGGTCATAGAACAACAGAAGAAACACCTTTAAAACGCGGTGCTGCAACGATTGCAATGCTAGCTAAAGTACCGATTGTTCCAGCAGCATATGTAGGCCCGGATAAAATTATGGGATTGATTACAGGTAAAGCACATATCAAATTTGGTGAACCGATTGATACAGCAAATTTACCAGAGCATTTGAAAAAGCGTAATGAAAAAGTTGATTATATTACGCAAGAAGTAACAAAAAGAACTAGAGAATTACAAAAAGAATTAAATGAATTATTGTAATACGTAATTGAGATAGTGTTTTTGTATGATGTTGAACGATGAATAATTTCAATAACATCAAAAAACACTATCTTTTTTTACTGTTTTAATAAAACGTTTTCATACATAATAAATAGAAAAAGGTGAAGTGAATGTTTAATTTTTTACAGCGTTTGGGACGTTCTTTGATGCTGCCAGTTGCCGTATTACCTGCTGCAGCTATCTTGATTGGAATTGGTAATGCTATTAAAGCTTTTCAAGCCAATTCAGTAATTGGACAATTTATTTTCAATTGCGGTTTTGTAATTATGGAAAATCTCGGCATACTCTTTGCAATTGGTGTAGCACTCGGTATGGCTAAGAAAAATGACGGAGCTGTAACATTGGCTGCAGTTGTCGGTTTCTTTGTAGTAACAGGTGTTTTATCTCCCGATAAACTAACCGAATTATTACATGTTAAGGCAGATAAACTCAATGAAGCTTTTACTGCTATGAATGGACAAAATGTATTTGTAGGTCTGATCGTCGGATTGGTTGCTGCTTATTCTTATAACAAGTTCAGCGGAACAGAATTGCCTACGGCATTATCTTTCTTCAGCGGTAAACGCTTGGTTCCGATTATGACAGCATTGTTTTCATCTGTCGTAGCTATTATTTTCTTTTTCGTATGGCCATTTGTTTATGATGCTATTGTAGCGTTTGGTAAGTGGATTATTAATTTTGGTCCTTTCGGTGCATTTTTATATGGATTCTTTAACCGATTATTAATACCGACAGGACTGCATCATGCTTTAAATTCAGTGTTTTGGTTTAATCTTGCAGGTATTGATGATGTTGCCAAATTCCAAACAGGTCATGATGCAGTAAAAGGTATTACAGGTCGTTATATGGCTGGTTTCTTCCCAGTTATGATGTTTGGTATTCCAGCAGCTGCTTTAGCAATGTATCATACGGCAAAAACAGAACAGAAAAAGCGCGTAGCAGGGTTGATGCTTGCTGGTTCAATTTCTGCTTTCTTTGTAGGTGTGACTGAACCAATTGAATTTGCATTCATGTTTGTAGCTCCTGTGCTTTTTGTTATTCATGCATTGTTAACAGGATTATCACTATTTATTGCAGCAATTTTTCATTGGACTGCAGGTTTTGCATTTAGTGCAGGACTGATTGATTTTGTTTTATCATTGTTAAATCCTGTAGCCAATCATCCAATGATGCTGATGGTTCAAGGACTAGTATTCTTTGTAATTTATTATGTTGTGTTCCGAGCAGTTATTCAAATCTTCAACTTAAATACACCAGGACGTGGAGATGATGAAATTGCTGATCCGGTTGTGGAAACAGCAAATGGAGCACCAGCTGGAAGTATAAGTTCAGAAGGTGAACCACGTAAATATGAAAAAATGTCTTCTCAAATTATTGAAGGGCTGGGTGGAAAAGAAAATATTACATCACTTACAAATTGCGCTACGAGATTGCGATTAGAAGTTGCAGATATCAATCAATTAGATAAAAATAAAATTACTCAAGCAGGCGCAGTAGGTGTGACGACAAGCGGTCAGCATAACGCACAAGTCATTATTGGCACTCAAGTTCAACAAGTTGCTGATGAGGTTGAATTGCAAATGGAAACAAATTAAAGTCAATAATTAGAGCAAAGCATAAATCTTTTAAAAAGGTTTGCTTCGCTCTATTGCTTATTTAAGTATTCATTTGTATAATGATACTCATTAATCTGAATTTTCTGAAGTAGGTGCGTAATTATGAAAGCAGTATTATTTGATGTTGATGGTGTATTTTTAAGTGAAGAGCGCTGTTTTGATGTATCAGCATTAACAGTATATGAAATTTTGATGAGTCATCAATTTTTGAAATTAATGCAGAATGTCAAATTCAATAAAATCGCTAATAGTGATATTACCCTGATTCGTCAGGTTGTATTTGACCAAGATAAAATACTAAATGCAATGAAGTCACGTGGTTTGAATTCTAATTGGGACATGCTGTTTATTGCCTTATCAATTCATTTGATTGATTTATTAAAAAATGTCTCTCCGGAAGAAAAGGAAGCATTTTTGACAGCACATCCATTTACAGATGTAACACTACAAGAGCTTGGAGAGAATTTAAATGACCATACTCTAGATTTTGTAAAACCATTAAATTTTATGGAAAATGCTGAATCAGGAAAATCACAAATTTATCGTGATTTAAGAAAATATGCTGAACAAGAATTGAATACTACTCATACTGAACTGTTTGAAATTAGAAGTCCATTGTGGGAAATTGCTCAAGAGGTTTATCAAGAATGGTATTTAGGACATCGTTTATATCGTAAGGTAGAAAATAAAACACCACGCAGTGATTTTAAAACTGGCTATATTTATCAAGAATCAGAATTAGCTCCTATTGATCAAATTCAAAAGCTGCTCAGTGATTTAAAAGAAGCAGGTTATCAACTTGCGATTGCGACGGGGCGCCCTAGAACAGAAACTCTTGTTCCATTTGAAGATAAAGGACTAGCTTCTTTCTTTGATCCACACCATATAGCAACTGCTTCTGAAGTGTTAAAAGCAGAAGAACGATTTCCAGAATTAAAGCCTTTAGGCAAACCTAATCCATTTAGTTATATTACTGCATATAATGGTAATGATGAATCAAATTATCGTGAATACGCTGAACAACAAGAAAATATATTCTCTGATCAGGAAATATTTATAGTAGGGGATTCTTTAGCGGATTTATTTAGTGCTGATACAACTGATGCAACTTTTATAGGAACTTTGACAGGTTTGAAAGGTAAAGCAGCGAAAGATGAATTAGCAGTACATCAAGCAGATTACATCGTTGATAATGTATTAGATATTCGAAAAATATTATTATAAAAATTTTAAAACCAGCTGGAGAGATCTTCTCCCAGCTGGTTTTTATAATGATTATTTACTTAAATCTACAAACTGAATATTTTTGAAACCATCAATTTGGAAAAGTGCTTTGATGATATCTTCAGAAACTGTATGGTCGACTGATATAATCATCATTGCATCGCCGCCTTCTTCTGCACGGCCTAAATGCATTGAAGCAATATTAATATCATATTCTCCTAAAATCTGTCCCGTTCTACCTACAATACCAGGTCGGTCTGTATGATTAATAATTAATTGGTATTCGGCAGGTTTAAAATCAACAGGGTAGTCGTTGATTCTTACAATACGAGGACCATAACCATTTAGTACTGTAGCACCAACCGTAACGACTTGGTCACGATTAATCATTGTTAATTCGATGTAATTATTAAATGAACGTGATTTAGCATCTTTTTCGACATTATATACGACATTTTGTTCATTTAATAAGAAGAGTGAGTTCACAAGATTTACGCGATCTCCTAAATCTTGAGATAATACGCCTTTAGCAATAGTACGTGTCAAAATATTTGTATCTTCTTTGACAAGTTGACCGCTGAATTTAATTTTAAGTTCACGCGGTGCTTTTCCAAGAAGCTGAATACAAACTTTACCCGCCATATCACAAAGATCGATATAATCTTGTAATTCTTTATCTTCCTCTCCAAAAATCATTTTCGGTGCATTAATTGCATGACGAACATTACCAGTATGGAAAAATTCTGCAATCTCATTAGAAACTGAAACGGCTACTTTTTCTTGTGCTTCAACAGTAGAAGCTCCTAGATGTGGTGTTACAATTACTTTATCATGTTTAACTAAAGGTGAATTGGTAGCAGGTTCATGTGTGAATACATCAATTGCAGCACGTGCGATTAGCCCTTTATCTAATGCTTCAACTAATTCTTCTTCATCGATAATACCGCCACGTGCTACGTTGATAATTTGTAATTGCGGTTTTGCTTGTTCAAAAAACTCTTTACCAATCATACCCTTAGTTTTAGCAGTAAGGGGAGTATGAACTGTAACAAAATCAGCCTTTTGTGCAATTTCCTCAACACTTGCACGTTCGATATCTAACTCTTGAGCTTTTTCAGCAGTTAAATATGGATCAAAGGCAATGATTTTCATACCAAAGCTTTTTGCGCGTTTAGCAACACCTAATCCAATTCTGCCAGTTCCGATTACGCCCAAAGTTTTATGATAAAGTTCAGTACCTTTAAATTCAGAACGATTCCATTTTCCTTCTTTAAGAGATTGATGTGCCATCGGAATTTGACGAGCCATAGCTAAAATCATAGCCATTGAATGTTCTGTTGCAGAAATTGTATTTCCATCCGGTGCATTGATGACCAAAACACCGCGTTTTGTTGCGGCATCTTTATTTATATTATCTACACCCACACCAGCGCGAGCAATTATTTTTAAATTATCCGCTGCCTCAATGACATCTTCAGTGACTTGAGTTTGGCTTCTCACAATGAGTCCATCGTATGCTTTGATTTTTTCAATTAGTTCATCTGGAGAAAGTGATGTATCTATATCCACTTCAAATTGTTCATCATCTAATAAAGTTTGCAACCCGTCCTTAGCGATAGGGTCTGATACTAAAATTTTATACATAATCTTTAATCACCTCTAAATAAGCTTTTGTACCTTTACCAATATAAGATTCATTTCTTAAGTCACTTAAAATAACTTCTAAAGCACTTACGCATTGTAATATGTCAGCTGTATCAATGGTTCCTAGATGACCAATACGTAAGATTTTTCCTTTTAATTTTCCTTGACCCCCAGCAATTGTAATGTTGAAGCGATTTAACAATTGATTTTTAATTGAGGAAATTTCCTCAGATGTTGGTGGAACAAAGGCTGTAACAGTAGGTGAAGCATATTCATCTTCCACAAGAAGTGGTAAATCTAACGCTTTTAGCGCAGCACGTAAACCGTCACGTATTACATAATGTCTTTTGATTACATTGTTGAATCCCTCATCTTCAACAAGTTCTGCATATGCAGCTACACCTTTATATAAACTTACGTTTGGTGTGAAAGGTGTTGAATTATTTTCAGCAGATGCAATATATTTATTAAAATCTAAATAAAAACGTGGTGTTTCTACTTCAGCAAAACGATCTTTTGCTCTATCTGAATATGCAGCAAAAGCCAATCCAGGTGGTAACATTAATGCTTTTTGGCTCCCTGCAACTAGTACATCGATATTGTCGCGTTTAAGGTTGACATCAACTGCGCCCACACAGCTGACACCATCAACTACAAAATAAGTTTCAGGATATTTTTCATGTATTGCTTTGCCTAATTCATGAATAGGGTGTACTACAGTTGTTGATGTCTCACAGTATTGTGTATATACTGCAGTCACATCTTCAGTCAATGAATTTAAATAATCCATAAATTCATTGACATTAACTGCTTCTCCCCATGTAACATTGTAAACATGTACATGATTAAAATACGTTTCTGCAATTTGTTTGAAACGATTGCCGAATGTTCCAGAAACTATAACAACAACATGGTCATCTGGATTAACCAAATTGACCATGCTTGCTTCTAAAGCACTCGTACCGCTGGATGTAAAAATAAGTACGTCATTTTCTGAACCGAAAACAGGCTTCAACCCTTTATAAGCCTTTTCAGCAACTTTCTCAAATTCTTTTGTACGATGACCAATCATTGGTTCTTGGATGACGCGTTGAATACGGTCCGGAATCGGAGTTGGTCCCGGTGTTAATAACAATGGATGATGATACATATAGATTTCCCCCTAACAACAAGATTGTTTCATTTTATCAAATATTCTGAAAATAAGGAAGTGAATTTATGTGTAAATATGGAGTATTTGCAACAATTTAACACTTCAACAGATTGTAAGCGGTTACTCTTATTTGGGCTATAAATATATTTTTGAAAAGAGCAATTTTAGTGTTTTTTGTAGCTTTTTAATTAAAAAGAGACCAAACAAAATAAATCTACTTTGCTTGGCCATTCTTAGTGAGTTATAAAATAGTTGGTTCTATTTTAATTTCTACATTACCTCGTATAGAATTTGAAATCATACAGTTGTTATCTGCGATTTTTAATAATGAATTGAGGCGTTTTTCAAGTTGTTCTTTTTCAGTTCTATTTACAGTGATTTGCGGTTTATGTGTAATACGTTCCATTTTAAATTTACCGTTATTAAGTGAAGCAGTTCCTATAGATTGTTGATTAATAGATACAGAAGTAAAACGAGCACGTTCTAAAGCTGCAGCAAGTGAAATTATATAGCAAGAAGAAGCTGCAGCTACAAGCATTTCATCTGGGTTAGTGCCTACACCTTGGCCTCCTAATGAGCCTGGGATAGAAATTTCTTCGTTAATCACATTACCTTGAGCACGTCCCACTTCATCACGGCCACCACTCCATTGCGTATTTATAATAAAATCATGTTCTGGCATTTTTCTTTTACCCCCCATTTTATATATGATAAATTATTTTTAAAGCTTATTAACAAAAAAGGATGGATTACATGCATAAAATCAAACCAGACGATGAACTTAAAATAATCGCACATCGCGGTTTTAATATTGATTATCCTGAAAATACACTGCTTGCTTACAAAGCAGCATTAAATACGAATATAAATATGTTGGAAATAGATGTTCATTTGACCAAAGATCAAGAATTAGTAGTGATTCATGATGATAGAATTGACCGAACATCTAACGGTTCTGGTTATATTAAAAATTATACATTAGATGAATTGAAAAGCTATGATTTCGGGTTATGGAAGGATAGCACTTTTGAGGGAACTAGAATCATGACATTTGGAGAGGTTGTTAAACTTATACAACCATATGATATAACTTTATTGATAGAAATTAAAAAGCCGAGTCAATATCCTAATATTGAAGAAATATTGTTGCGTGAACTTAAAGAATATCGCTTGAATCCTGAACGTGCTATCTTACAATCATTTGATGAAAAGAGTATCCAGAAAATTGCCGAAATCACGCGGGAATATGAATTAGGGTTACTTTTAAGTAAGAAGAAATATTTAATGAGAATGCCTAACTTCAATAAAATAGCTAAATTCTGTGAATATGTAAATCCGAACTATCAATTAGTGAACCGTAAATTTGTTGAAAGGGCACATGCACATCGTTTAAAAGTAATGCCTTATACAGTCAATAATGTTGAAGAAATACAAAAATTAATAGATCTTGGTGTAGACGGTATTATAACTGATGGGCCTAATTATTATTTTGAATTAGATTGATGAAAATTATTGTATAATAATATTAGGATATCAAATAGGAGGAAGAGCGAAAGACATCAAGTAAAAACAAAAGATTTCTTTCCTCAGATTATTGTTATGAAAATTAATTTGAAATTTGAAAGTAAAAAAGAATTAGCAAGTTGGATTATTGTAATTGTTGGCGTAGTAATCTACAGAATTATTAAAACTAAAAAGAATAAGTAAGAGGGAAAAGCGAGAAAACTAGAAAATAGTTTCTCGCTTTCTCATTTTTTAGATTGGATTTACATCAAAAAAGCACTGCTCTCCAATTGGAAAGCAGTGCTTGAAAAGTTCTATTATTTACCTGAGTAGTACTCAACGATAAGTTGTTCGTTGATTTCAGCAGGTAATTCGCTACGTTCAGGAACGCGTACGAAAGTACCAGATAATTTTTCTTCGTCAAAGTCTAAGTATTCAGGAACAAAGTTGTTAATTTCAACTGATTCTTGAATGATGTCTAGTTTTTGAGATTTTTCTCTAACTGAGACAACTTGACCTGGTTTTAAAGTATAAGATGGAATGTTTACACGTTTACCATCTACTTCAATGTGCCCATGACCTACTAATTGACGAGCTTGACGACGAGTACGTGCTAAACCTAAAGCATATACGACAGCGTCTAAACGTCTAGCTAATAAGCGCATGAAGTTTTCACCATGCACACCAGATTGTTTACCGGCTTCGATAAATGTATTGTGGAATTGTCTTTCAGTAATTCCATACAAGTAACGTAATTTTTGTTTTTCACGCAATTGAATTGCATATTCTGATAATTTTTTTCTTTGGTTAGGACCATGTTGTCCTGGTGCGTAAGGGCGTTTTTCTAATTCTTTACCAGTACCGCTTAAAGAAATACCTAAACGACGAGATTTTTTCCAGTTTGAACCTCTGAATCGAGCCATATTAAGACTCCTCCTTTTGTTTTTTTAAATTTGTAATGAAAAAACAAAAAAGAGTGTTGTATGCTTATTAAGATATGTTGTTTTATGTGTCCTCGCCTCATAGCTACGGTTACACGGCACGTCCGCGTTGGGAACAACATAGCGCCTAATAATATACAACTGCTACTTTCGTTAATTCACACAAAGAGTATTGTACCATTTACACCGGTAAAGTCAATACATTTATAGAAAATAGTAGAATCTATCGTATTATTTCACCGTTTGAGCAATTTGTTTTTCTAATATTTTCATGATGGATTCTAAACCAACTTGATCATCTACTGTAAAACGTTCTTTGATTGGCGCATCAATATCTAATAATCCGATAACTTCTCCATTGCGATGCATGGGTATCACAATTTCAGATTGGCTACGCGCATCACAAGCAATATGACCAGGGAATGCATGTACATCATCCACACGTTGTGTGATATCTTTTTCAACAGAAGTGCCGCATACACCTTTACCAATTTGAATAGGTGTACAAGCAGGGCGTCCTTGGAATGGACCTAAAATCAATTGCCCGTCTTCGATTAAATAAAAACCTAACCAGTTAATATTAGACAAATTTTCATTTAATAAAGCAGAAGTATTGCTTAATAATGTAATCATATATTTTTCATCAGCATTTAAACCTTCAAGCTGCTGCTGAATAGATTTATAATTAGTTGTAGTTTGAGTCACTTAAAAGACCTCTTTTCCATCTATAATTTTCCATATTATAATATGTTTTCTAAAATTATTTCAATTCAAATCGCTTTTTAGTTCAAATGTAAGGAGATTGTTATAAGAAAGTTAAGATTTTTATTTTAATGAGACCCAAAATTACGCTATAATAAGAAGTGATTAAATAGGAGGAGAAAACAATGGCACTGTATATCATTTTAGCAGTTATCATTATAGCATTGGTAGTTGTCGGTATCATGTTCTATCTCCGTTCTTCAAAACGTCAAGTGGTTGAGCAAACGGAAGAGCGCAAGATAGAGGTTGAAAAACTAACTTTAGATGATCGTTTAAGTGAATTAGACGAGTTAAATCTAAAAGGGGAAACACAACAAGAACACGACCGCTTAAAGCGCGAATCATTAAATAATATTAATGAGAATTTAAGCCCGGTTGAAGAGAAAATTCATAATGCTGAGGAAAACTTTGATAAGTTCAAATTCTCAGCAGCCCAATCCGAACTTGACGATGCAAATACTTTAATGGATCGCTACGAGTCGCAACATAGTAAACTTTCAGAAGAAGTTGACAATATTCTTTCTTTACATAAAGACAGCGATCGACTTTATGAAGAAAGTAAGAATAATTATCGTGAGATGAAACGAGATGTACTCGCGAATCGTCATCAATTTGGAGAAGCAGCAGATCCATTAGAAAAAGAAATTGAATCCTTTGAGCCTGAATTGATTAAATATACAGAGCTTAAAGAGGATGGGAATTATCGTCAAGCTCATGAACACATCGCTACTTTAAATGAAGACATGAACTATTTGAAAAAGGATATGGAAGAAATACCAGAATTAATTCGTGAAGCACAAAAAGAATTACCTGGTCAATTCCAAGATTTAAAATATGGTTGTCGTGATTTGAAAGTAGAAGGTTATGATTTAGACCATGTGAAAATTGACAGCACACTTCAAACACTCAAAACAGAATTGAGTTTTGTAGAACCAATGATTAGTCGTTTAGAACTTGAAGAAGCAAATAATAAATTGATCGGAATCAATGATCAATTAGATGAAATGTATGACCTTATTGAACATGAAGTAAAAGCTAAGAATAAAGTAGATGAAACAAAAGAAGTCATCACGAGTGATTTATTCAAAGCAAAAGATATGAACTACACACTTCAAACTGAAATTGAATATGTACGTGAAAACTACTATATCAATGAAACAGATATTCAAAATGTACGTCAATTCGAAAATGAAATTCAAAATCTGATTGCCGTATATGATGATATTTTAAGAGAGATGGCTAAATCAGCTGTTCGATATAGTGAAGTTCAAGATAATTTGGCCTACATCGAAGATCATGTTCAAGTGATTAATGAAAAACAAGAAAAACTTCAAAATCACTTGATTCAATTGCGTGAAGATGAAGCTGAAGCAGAAGATAATATTTTACGTGTACAATCTAAAAAAGAAGAAGTATACCGACGTTTACTTGCTTCGAATTTAACGAGTGTTCCAGAACGATTCATTATTATGAAAAATGAAATTGATCATGAAGTTCGTGAAATCAATAGTCAATTCAGTGAACGTCCAATCAACGTAAAACACTTGAAAGATAAAGTGACAAAAGTTGTGCTGCATATGAATAATTTTGAAAATGAAGCAACAGACGTACTTGTAAATGCAGTACTTGCTGAAAAATTGATTCAATACGGCAACCGTTATCGTAAAGATGACAGCAGTATAGATAAGAGCTTGAATGAAGCGGAACGTTTATTTAAAAACAACCGTTACAAACGTGCAATCGAAATTGCAGAACAAGCATTAGATTCAGTGGATCCTGGTATTTCACAACGTATTGAAGACGAAGTTATCTCACAAAACCAATAGTTAAGCGTTAAAATCCTGAGGCTATCTTAAGCTTCAGGATTTTTTGTGTATTGAGAAATTACTGAGGTATGGTAAAATATAAAAATTGGAAGTGAGTCGGAACAGAGAAAGAATTAAACTAAGTGGAAGTGACTTAAAAGTGATTTATCTAGATAATGCAGCGACAACAAAACCTGCACAAGATGTATTAAATACGTATGTTAAAGTGAACCAAGATTTATACTTTAATCCAAACAGCCCGCATAAAGCAGGGTTGCAGGCAGAGCAATTATTGCAGCAAGCTAAAGTACAAATTAATCAGATATTAGGACTTGAAGATCGCTTTGATATCATATTTACAAGCGGTGCAACTGAGTCTAATAACATGGTATTAAAAGGAGCAGCTTATAATAGAAAGCCTTATGCTGATGAAATTATCGTTTCAGTTATAGAACATCCTTCTGTATTAGAAGTAATGCGTCAATTAGAAGAAGAAGGATTTAATTTGAAATATGTCAATGTTACTAAAGAAGGTAAGATTGATTTAGAACATCTAAAAACATTAATGACTAATCGTGTCGGCTTAGTCACATGTATGCAAGTGAATAATATTACAGGCCAAGAACAACCAATTACTGAAATTGCAGAACTATTAGAAGATTATCCTAAAGCACATTTTCATGTTGATGCAGTACAAGCAATCGGTAAAGTGCCACTAACCTTTAATCGTGTAGATAGTATGAGTTTCAGTGGACATAAATTTAATGGACTAAAAGGGCAAGGGTTACTACTAGTACGCAATATTCATAATCTTGAACCTGTTATCCACGGTGGCGGACAAGAATACGGTTTAAGAAGCGGTACAGTAAATCTTCCTATAGACATTGCGATTGTTAAAGCGTTAAAACACGCTGTACAAGAACGTGAAGCATTAAATAGTCGTTTACGTAATTATAATGAGGACTTACGTCAATTCATGCAAAACTATAAAGGTGTGAAAATAAATTCACCTCAAAACAGTGCCCCTCATATTTTAAATGTAGGTTTTGATGGCGTAAAAGGCGAAGTATTAGTAAATGCATTTTCTAAACAAGATGTTATGCTCTCTACAACAAGTGCATGCTCTTCTAAACGCGGTCATCTTAATGAAGTCCTTTTATCTATGGGGATTTCAGAATCACGTATTGAAGGAAGTATTCGTATTTCTATGGGAGATTTAACGTCTGCTGATGATATTAAAGGATTTAAAATTGCATTTGAAAAAGTATATGAAGAAATGAAGGAGTTGCTAAAACCATGATGTATGATCATATATTAGTCAGATATGGCGAATTGACGTTAAAAGGCGCGAATCGTAAGATGTTTGTTAACAAATTACGTTCGAATGTGAAACAAGCGTTAATGCCGCTTCAAGGCTACAATGTAAAAGCAAACAGAGACAGAATGTATATAGAAGTGACACCAGAAGCTGATATTGAAGAAATGATGCGTCGCATCAGCAAAGTGTTTGGTGTTAAATCTATCAGTCCAGTGATGAAAATCGAAAAAGATTTAGAAGTAGCAAAAGCACAAGCAAGTGACTTTGCGAAAACATATGCAGAAGGCGACTCTTTTAAAATTGATGTAAAACGTTCAGATAAACAATTTCCTTATGACACATATCAATTACAACGTATTTTAGGCGGTGCAGTTTTAGAAAACAACCCGCAAGTTCATGTAAACGTTCGTCAACCAGATCACATTATTAAAACAGAAGTCCGTTTAGATGCAATTTATATCTATGATCGTGTGATTGATGGTGCAGGCGGATTGCCAGTTGGAACAGGCGGTAAAACATTACTTATGCTTTCAGGCGGTATTGATTCTCCTGTAGCTGGAATGGAAATAATGCGTCGCGGTGTTACAATTGAAGCAATTCATTTCCACAGTCCGCCATTTACAAGTGAAAAAGCTAAAGAAAAAGTGATTGAACTGACTCGTATTTTAGCTGAACATGTAGGACCGATTAAACTGCATATTGTACCTTTTACCGAAGTACAAAAACAAATCAACAAGGTGGTTTATGATCGTTATACAATGACATCAACGCGTCGAATGATGATGCGTATTGCAGATAAAGTGGTGCATAATATCGGGGCAGATGCAATCGTAAACGGTGAAAATTTGGGGCAAGTTGCGAGTCAAACACTGAAAAGTATGTATGCGATTAATCATGTGACAACAACACCAGTTTTAAGACCTTTACTTACTTTAGATAAAGAAGATATTGTCATTAAAGCGAAAGAGTATGGAACTTACGAAACATCTATTCAACCATTTGAAGATTGTTGTACTATTTTCACACCGAAAAATCCAGTTACGGAACCGGATTTTAAAAAAGTTGAAAAATATGAAGGGGTTTTCGACTTCAGTGAAATGATTGAACGTGCAGTTAATAACGTTGAAACAATTGAAATCACTAAAGATTATCAAAGTCAAAAAGATAAAGATACTGAAACGTTAATGCAAGATTTATTTTAAGAGCATCGTTTTAACAAAGGGGAAAAAGACGTCATGGAATGGGACTTAACATTAATTATTGTTATCGTTTTATTTGGTTTCTTAGCTGCTTTTATTGATTCGGTAGTTGGAGGCGGCGGATTAATTTCTACACCTGCTTTATTAGCCGTCGGTCTGCCACCTGCTGTAGCACTAGGAACTAATAAATTAGCAAGTTCATTCGGTTCACTGACTAGCGCATTGAAGTTTATTCGCTCCGGTAAGGTCGATTTGAAAATTGTCGGGAAGTTATTTCCATTTATTTTCATTGCTGCAGCGGGCGGTGCCAGTTTGGCATCATTTTTACCTGCGTCAGTTTTAAAACCGCTTGTGATTATAATCTTAACTGTGGTGATGATTTATACTTTGATGCGTAAAGACTGGGGTAGTATCAGAACGTATCAAAAACTATCACCAGGCAAAGCCGTTATATTTACCATTATATTGTTATGTATTGGATTTTATGATGGATTTTTAGGCGGCGGCACAGGTTCATTTTTCCTATTTACATTATTAATTGTCGGCTTTGACTTTTTGAGTGCAGCAGGGAATGCGAAAGTTTTAAATTTTGCATCTAATGTAGGGGCATTAGTACTGTTTATGATTTTAGGGAAAGTGGATTATGGCATTGGATTATTGATGGCAGTGAGCATGATAATCGGTTCATATGCAGGTGCGCAATTTGCTTTGCGACAAGGTGTAGGCTATGTTAAAGCATTGTTTGTAATTGTTACAAGTGCTTTGATTTTAAAAAATATATATGATTATGTACAGCAATGGCTGTCATAGGATAACAAGATGTGTTCAACTTATACAAAGAGATGAACACATCTTTTTTAATGGAAAAGTGTAAATCTTATTTTGTATAGGAAATTGTGGCATTTATGATGATTGAGTACCAAAAAATTATATTTGTATGAACCATAATCATTGGTCATCTAAGATTGATATCGTTATAATTAGGGTAGTAGAAATAAATAACAGAATCTTAGGAGGTCGTTTATTTTATGGTACAAATTACATTCGGCGGAGATCCCGTAACATTATCAGGCAATCCAGTGGAAGAAGGTCAAACAGCACCAGATTTCACAGTTGTAAACAACGATTTAGAAGAAGTGACACTAAAAGATTATGATGGCAAGAAAAAATTAATCAGTGCAGTACCTTCAATTGATACTGGTGTATGTGACAAACAAACACGTAAATTCAATGAAGAAGCTTCTTCAGAAGAAGGCGGCGTTGTGTTAACAATCTCTGAAGACTTGCCTTTCGCACAAAAAAGATGGTGTGCAGCAAGCGGATTAGATAACGTTATTTTATTAAGTGATTACCAAAAACATTCATTTGGTAAAAACTTTGGTGTGCTAATGGAAGGCTTAGAATTATTAGCACGTTCTGTATTCGTATTAGATAAAGACAACAAAGTTGTTTATTCTGAAATTGTAAGTGAAGGAACTGATTTCCCAGACTTTGAATCAGCTTTAAAAGCTTATAAAGAATTGGACTAATAAACAAGATATAAAGATCTTTTAAATAAATATAAGATTAGACTGCTCATAATTAGTGCTAGTAGTACTTATTGATTATGAGCAGTTTTTTTAGGAAGGGTTTTAATATGGCTGAAGAAAAAACTATAATGGAACGATTGTTCCAAGAATTAGATAGCAAAACAAAAGCATTGAACGAGGAAAACGGACAAAGTTTTATTGAAAATCTTGGATTGGCAATGGAAGATATTTACCAAAATAATCGTGAATTATTAGAACAAGCAACGTTAGCTGATCGACGTAAAGCTTTTCAATTTGCATACCTTAGTCTAATGCAGCAACAAGAAATTCAAGCCAACCATCAAATTACACCGGATTCAATTGGTTTGATTTTGGGCTATTTGGTTGAAAGATTTACTGAAGGCAAAAAAGAATTAAATATTGTTGATTTGACAAGTGGAAGCGGTCATTTAAGTGCAACTGTTCATGAGGTATTAAAAGATCAAACATTAATGCATCATTTAGTTGAGGTAGATCCTGTATTATCACGTGTCAGTGTACATCTTGCGAATTTCTTAGAAATACCTTTTGATGTTTATCCTCAAGATGCAATTATGCCATTACCTTTCGAAGAAGCAGATGTAGTAATCGGGGATCTTCCAGTGGGCTATTATCCAGTTGATGATCGAAGTCATGAAATGAAACTTGGTTTTGAAGAAGGACATAGTTATGCACATTATCTATTAATTGAACAAGCTGTAGAAGCATTGAGAGGAAGCGGGTATGCTTTCTTGGTAGTGCCTAGCAATATTTTTGAAGGAGAGAATGTAAAACAGCTTGAAAAATTCATTGCAACAGATACAGAAATGCAGGCATTTTTGAACCTTCCCAAAACATTATTCAAAAGTGAAAATTCACGTAAATCTATATTGATATTACAGAAAAAGGAACGTGACGTAACGCTCTCTGTTGAGGTATTGCTTGCTAATATTCCTGATTTTAAAGATCCTCAGCAATTCCAAAAATTCATGGGTGAATTGAACGAGTGGCTGCAACAAAATCATCACAAAAATTAACTGTAACAATCTTGTATTTAAACTGTATTAATGGTTAAATAGATATGGTAAAAGAAAATGGAAAAATTGGAGGCATAATCTTATGTCAAATTTAGTTTTAGCGATTAACGCAGGCAGCTCATCATTGAAATTTCAACTTATCGAAATACCTGAAGAGAAATTAGTCAGTAAAGGATTAATTGAAAGAATCGGACTCAAAGGTTCAAAGATAACTGTTGAATATGATGGTCGTAAATTTACGGATGAAAAAGAAATCAATGACCATGTGCAAGCTGTAAACATTATGTTAGATAATTTAATCGATTTAGGTATTATTCGTGATATCAATGACATCGATGGAACAGGACACCGTGTTGTACACGGCGGTGAACTTTTCCCTGAATCAGCTTTAGTTACAAATAATGTTGAAAAACAAATTGAATCACTTACTGAACTTGCGCCGTTGCATAATCCGGCAAACTTAATGGGTATACGCGCGTTCCGTAAGTTATTGCCAGGTATTCCTCATGTAGCAGTATTTGATACATCATTCCACCAAACAATGCCAGAGCAAGCATATTTATATAGTTTACCGTTCCATTATTATAAAGATTACGGTATTCGTAAGTACGGCTTCCATGGTACAAGCCATAAATATGTATCTCAGCGTGCTGCTGAAATTTTAGGAAAACCAATTGAAGAATTACGTATTATTTCTTGTCATATCGGAAATGGTGCTTCTATCGCTGCAATCGACGGCGGCGAATCAGTTGATACTTCAATGGGCTTTACACCATTAGCAGGGGTTACAATGGGTACACGTTCAGGTGACATTGACCCGGCATTAATTCCTTATATTATGGAAAAAACAGGTAAGAGCGCAGAAGCTGTATTAGATATCTTGAATAAAGAATCAGGTTTACTTGGTATTTCAGGTACTTCAAGTGACTTGAGAGATTTGGAGCAAGATGCTGAAGAGGGTAAAACTCGCGCTCAACTTGCATTAGATGTTTTTGCATCTAGAATCCATAAATATATCGGTTCTTATGCAGCTAAAATGCATGGTGTAGATGTTGTTATTTTCACAGCTGGAGTAGGAGAGAACTCTGATGAAGTACGTGCGCGTGTATTAGAAGGACTAGAATTCATGGGTGTGTATTGGGATCCTAAGAAAAATTCTCAATTGCATGGTACTGAAGGATTTATCAATTATCCTCACTCACCAGTTAAAGTTATTGTTATTCCAACAAATGAAGAAGTTATGATTGCAAGAGATGCAGTTAAATTCGGCAGCTTGTAATTAAAAAATAATCCAGTTGATAGCTTATTTGTCTTTTAATTAAGAAAAAGCTATCAACTGGATTAATTTTATTTTGTATTTAAATATTTTACCAAAACAAAACCAGGGCAGATTTTATATCATCTGTCCTGGTTATTTTTAACTTAAATATTCACTGGAAGTAATAATTGATAATTATTTTGCTTGATATTGTTTGCGTAATTCTTCAGTAGCAACTTGTGGTTGGAAATCTTCAGGAATTTCTTCTGTACGAACAACCAACACATCACAAGGAGAGTGGCGTACAATTGCTTCAGATACTGAGCCCACAATAAATCTTTCAACAGCATTTAAACCAGATGTACCACAAATTACTAAGTCTGCATCTACTTCTTTAGCAATTTTTTTAGGGATAATTGCTTTAGGAGAACCAAACTCTAATAATGTTTCTACATCTTTTACGCCTTCTTTATGCGCAAAATCTTTATAGCCTTTTAATAATTCTTCTGAGAATTGTTTTGATTTCTCAGTGAATTGAACATCGTACACCTCATAAGAAGTATAAGTTCTTGAATCAATAACATTTGTAATAATGAGTTTAGCATCATTACGCTTTGCAACTTCCACCGCTTTATTGAATGCCCATTCTGCTTCTTGTGATCCATCAACGGCGATTAAAATATGTTTGTAAGTTAACATCGTAAATGACCTCCTTCTTCTATTCATGTTTATTTTATCACAGTTGACAGAATATTAGAAATGATTATATAAAACAAAATTTTTACAATTAAGTGAAGGTTGCAATAATCTTATTATTCGTAATAATTTAAACTTATCAATAATTGTCGGCATAATGATTGCGCTTTCATCACATTCGCGTTACGATAATGCATGGGAGGTGTACGGAATGAAAATAGGTATTCCAAAAGAGATAAAAAACAATGAAAACAGAGTAGGTTTATCACCAAGTGGTGTGCATGCATTAGTTGAGAAAGGGCATACTGTGCTTGTCGAACACACTGCTGGAGAAGGTTCATTCTTTACGGATGAAGATTATAAAGCTGTAGGTGCTGAAATTGTAAATAGCGCTGGAGAAGCTTGGGATGTAGAAATGGTTATTAAGGTTAAAGAACCAATCAAAGAAGAATATCAATACTTCAGAGAGGATTTAATCTTATTCACTTATTTACACTTGGCAAACGACAAAGAATTGACTGAAGCATTAGCTGACAACAAAGTTGTAGCAATTGCTTATGAAACAGTTCAATTGCCAGATAACTCATTACCATTATTAACACCAATGAGTGAAGTTGCAGGAAGAATGGCAGCGCAAATCGGTGCGCAATTCTTGCAAAAATTCTACGGAGGTAAAGGTATTTTACTTTCTGGTATTCCTGGTGTTCCTAAAGGTAATGTAACAATTATCGGTGGTGGCCAAGCAGGTACAAATGCTGCTAAAATCGCTTTAGGTTTAGGTGCAAACGTAACAATCTTAGACGTTAACCCTAAACGTTTACAAGAGCTTGAAGATTTATTTGATGGACGTGTTAACACTATCATGTCTAACCCATTAAATATTGAAGAAGCTGTAGTAAACAGTGACTTTGTAATCGGTGCAGTATTAATTCCTGGTGCTAAAGCGCCTAAATTAGTTACTGAAGATATGGTTAAACAAATGAAAGACGGTTCAGTTATGGTTGATATCGCGATTGACCAAGGCGGAATCTTCGAAACTTCAGACCATGTCACTACTCATGATGATCCAACTTATATCAAACATGGTGTAGTTCACTATGCAGTAGCTAACATGCCAGGTGCGGTTCCACGTACTTCTACAGTTGGTTTAAACAATGCAACTTTACCTTATGCATTGCAAATTGCTAATAAAGGTTACTTAAATGCATTACGTGATAACCAACCATTATCATTAGGATTAAACGTTTATGACGGCAAAGTTACAAACGAAGGTGTCGCAAAAGCGCTTGATCTTCCGTATACACCAGTAGATAAAGCATTAATTTAATTCAATTAGAATAATTAATGGGATGTCAAAGAGGAGATGAATTAATTTTCCTCAGTAAACATCAATTTAAAAGCTCCAGCAATTCTGTTTAGGGTTTTACAGAATATGCTGGAGTTTTTTGTATAAAAAAACAGATTTGCAAACTTGCAAATCTGTTTTGGAAATTATTTATTTTTCGTAATGTGTTAATATTTCATGACCATCTTCTGTAACTAAAATATCATCTTCAATTCGAACGCCTACTTCGTTAGGAACGTAAATACCTGGTTCAACTGTTACTACCATTCCAGGGACAAATTTATTTGTATTATGCGCTGCTACATCTTGATATTCATGTTCTTCTAAGCCTAATCCATGTCCTAAACGGTGTACGAAATATTCGCCATAACCTGCTTCAGTAATAATACCGCGTGCTTTTTTATCAACATCACCAATTACTACACCTGGTTTAATCATATCAATTGCTTCTTTTTCAGCTTTAAGAACAATATCATATACTTCTTTAGCTTTTTCATCAGGTGTACCGAATGGTACTGTACGTGTCATATCACTGCAGTATTGTTCATATACGACTCCTAAATCAAAGAGTACATATTCATCTTTTTGAAGTGCGCGATCTCCAGGTACACCATGAGGTGAAGCAGCATGATCACCGAATAATACCATTGTGTCGAAACTCATTTGATCTACACCGTAATTTGTTTGAATTTCATATTCGATATGGCGTACAACTTGTTTTTCAGTTACGCCTTCTTTTAAGAAATTGACGCCGATTTCAATACATTTATCAGCAAGTTCAGCTGCTTTTTTAATTTTATCAATTTCTTCAGGTGTTTTAACATTTCGAAGTGCTTTAATTGTACCGTCGATATCTCCGAATGTTTCAACCCCAAAACCTTCAATTAATTCTTTCTGGCGTTTTAATGTTAAATGTTCATTTTCAACAAGTAATTTATCAAAATGATAATCAACAAGTTTAAATGGATCTTCTCCATCTGCATTTCCCACAACTTTGCCTTTAAATGGAGATGCTTTTACTTCTTCTACTTCAAGTTTTGGAACAAATAGAACTTGTTCGCCCTCAGCAGTAATTAAAAGGGCTAATAAACGTTCATGCGGTTCACTTAAGTAGCCCGTAAAATAAAAAACATTTAATGGTGTAGTAATCCAAGCAGCACCAGCGTCTTGGTTACGTATTTCTTTTACTATTTCATCTGTCTTCACAATCCATCAACCTCCATATTTTTAATTAACTATAGTTTAGTCTACATTCGTAGATAATTCAAAAGGTGAGGGATTGTTTTTTGTGAAAAGAGGGAAGATGTTATAATATAATCAACAAAATGAACATAGGGGGATTATTAATGAAATTATCATTCCATGGACAATCAACTATTTATTTTGAAGCAAACGGCAAGAAAGTCATCGTAGATCCATTTATTACAGGTAATGAATTATCTGATTTGAATGCAGAAGATGTTGAAGTCGATTATATCGTATTAACACATGGTCACGGAGATCATTTTGGGGATACGGTAGAAATTGCTAAAAAAAATAATGCCACTGTAGTAGGTTTAGCAGAAGTTGCAGATTACTTATCAACATCACAAGGCGTTGAAAATGTGCATCCTATGAATATCGGCGGCAAGTGGGAATTTGAATTTGGTTCTGTAAAATATGTACAAGCATTTCATAGTTCAAGTTTAACGAATGAAGATGGAATTCCTGTTTATTTAGGTGCATCTACAGGATTGATTTTAGAAGTAGATGGCAAAACAATTTATCATTGCGGTGACACTGGTTTATTCAGTGATATGAAACTGATTGCAGATCGTCATCCGGTAGATATATGCTTTGTTCCGATTGGTGATAACTTTACTATGGGAATTGAAGATGCAAGCTATGCGATTAATGAATTTATCCAACCTAAAATCTCAGTACCAATTCATTATGATACTTTCCCTTATATTGAACAAAATCCTGAAGACTTCAAAAAATTAGTGAATAAAGGTGAAGTTCAAATATTAAAACCAGGTGAAGAAGTAAAATTCGATTAAGTTAAACAAAATAAAAATGCTTGTACAGTTTTTTGCTGTACAAGCATTTTTATTATTTAACAATTAATACAGGGATTTGAGCACGTTTGGCTACTTTGTGACTGACGCTGCCTAATACAAATTTCTTTTTCTCTTGAGCTTTACGGTTACTAACAACTAAAATGTCATAGTCGCCGCTGTTTGCAAATTTTACAAGTTCTTCTTTAGGATTACCACGTACAATGATTTCATCGTAGTCAATGCCATACTCATCTAAAGTATCACGAGTTGGTTGCAAATCTTTACTTCGATCGGCAGTTAATTCATTTAAATGAACTCCGCCTTTAATAGATGCTTGTGCATCTTGTTCTGAAATCGCATTCAAAATTGTAACGATTGTACCTTCCCCAGATAATTTTTGAACATTTTGAAGCACTTTTTTATTTTCTAAATCCGTGTCAACACCGAGTAATATGTTTTTATACATCTCAATCCCTCCTTAGTTTCTATTCTAATAAAGATGTAACAATTTTTCCAATTAAATTTATGAACAAATTATTAAAAAGCTTTTTCTTGCTAAATTAAATTCTTATATTAGAGAAGGTTTCAATCAAATGTTAAAATCACTTGTGATATTGTTTCGATTTTTAGAGTAAAGCAAGTTATAATAAATAATAAGAGAAAGCAGAGAATGAGGGAAGTAAGATGACAAAACATGAGCAAATTCTGGCGCATATTGATTCTTTGGCTGTAGGAAAGAAAATCTCTGTAAGAAAAATTGCGAAAGATTTAGAGGTTTCAGAAGGTACAGCATATCGCGCTATTAAAGATGCTGAACAATTGGGATTAGTTGCAACAATAGATAGAGTTGGCACAGTAAGAATCGAAAAGAAAAGTCGCGAACAAATCGAACATCTTACATTTGGTGAAATCGTAAAGATTATAGATGGTCAGGTTTTAGCAGGTAGAAATGGATTGCACAATACATTGACTAAATTTGCGATAGCAGCGATGAAACTTGAAAATGTCGTTAAATATTTAACCAAACATACATTGTTAATAGTCGGCAACCGAACAGATGTACAAATGGAAGCTTTAAAACATGGCAGTGCAGTGCTTATAACGGGTGGTTTCAATACTACACCGGAAATCAAAAAGTATGCTGACGAACATAATCTACCGATTCTATCATCAAATTATGATTCATATCTAGTAGCCAATATGATTAATAGAGCAATGTACAATCAAATTATTCGAAAAGAAATTTTGATTGTTGAAGATATCGTTAAACCAGTTTCAGAAGAAACAGTGGCAAAAGAAGATATGTTAGTATCAGATTTGAAAAAGCGTTCACAACAAACGGGACACTCTAGATTCCCAGTAGTAGATGACGACTGGAAACTTGTTGGTATTGTAACAAGTAAAGATATCATTGCGAAAGATTCTGATGAGAGTATTCAAAAAGTGATGACAAAGCCTGTTTTAAACGTGCAGAATTCAACGACAGTTGCAAGTTGTGCACATATGATGATTTGGGAAGGAATTGAACTCTTGCCAGTCACAACTATCAATAAAAAGTTATTAGGTGTCGTCTCTCGTGAAGATGTTTTAAGAGCAATGCAATTAATTGGCAGACAACCGCAAGTAGGCGAAACGATTAATGATCAAGTCGCTAAGTATATTTCTATAAATAAAGATAGTATTACTGTCGATGTCGCGCCTCAATTAACAAGTCAATACGGTACATTAAGCAAAGGTGCTTTTGTGGCAATCATTGAAGAAACGATTCGTTATAAAATGCGCCAATTAAAAAAACAAGAAGTTATGATTGAGAGTTTAAGTATTATGTATTTAAAAACAGTTTCGATTGAGACTGAATTAGAAATACAATACAACATGTTAGATATAGGAAGACATTTTGCTAAAATAGAAGTTAGTATGATGAACGGACAAACACCAGTGGCAAAAGCATTGACAATATGTCAGATGCTGGAAAGCTAGATAGAAGAGGAGATTGAACCAAGATGAACAACTTTAATGAAATTATGAATACAATTGCAGAAACAGAAACAATCATTATTCACAGACATGTACGTCCAGACCCTGATGCATATGGGTCACAATTAGGATTGAAATCATATCTTCAATTAAAATTTCCTGATAAAACAATCTATGCAGTAGGAGAAAGTGAACCTTCATTAGATTTCATGGGAACTTTTGATGCAGTGAAAGATGATGATTATAAAGATGCACTTGTCATTGTCTGCGATACTGCAAATGCGCCAAGAATTGATGACCAACGTTTTGATAATGGTCAAAAATTGATTAAAATCGATCACCATCCACCAGTTGATCAATACGGAGATTTAAACTATGTCAATACAGATGCTTCATCTACAAGTGAAATTATTTTTGATATAATTTCATATTTTAATGATGCATCTATTATCAATGAAAATACAGCGAGACTTTTGTATTTAGGAATTGTCGGAGATACAGGCCGCTTCTTCTTTAACAATACAACACCGCATACGATGCAAGTTGCAGCTGATTTATTGAAATATCATTTCGACCATAGTGCAGAATTAAATAAAATGGCTGAGAAAGACCCTAAACTAGCACCATTCCAAGGCTATGTTTTACAAAACTTTGACTTGAATGAAAATGGATTTGCTAAAGTACAAATTACTGAAGATGTATTGAAGCAGTATGGTTTAGTTCCTAATGAAGCTTCTCAATTTGTCAATACAATTTCAGATTTACGAGGTTTGAAAGTATGGGTGTTTGCTGTGGATGAAGGTTCTGAAATTCGTTGCAGATTACGTTCAAAAGGTATTGTTATCAATGATATCGCTCAAAAATTCGGAGGCGGAGGTCATCCGAATGCGTCTGGTGTTTCAGTAGATAATTGGCAAGAATTTGATGCACTTGCAGCTGAATTGAATAAAAGAGCTGAAGAGAATTAATGATTAAAAAGGGGGAATGGTCGCAGTGAAGGCACATCTCAACATTCATACCGCCTATGACTTGCTTAATTCAAGTTTAAAAGTTCCGGATATTATTCAAAAGGCTGTGCAAGAAGGTTATGAAACGTTAGCAATTACAGATACGAACGTACTGCATGCTGTTCCTCAATTTTATGATGCAAGCATCAAAGCAGGCATTAAACCTGTTTTTGGTATGACTATTTATTTAAGTGATGGACTTACTGAGTTAGAGACGGTATTGCTTGCCAAAAATGAAGCGGGATTGAAATCACTTTATCAACTATCCTCTGCTATTAAAGTACAAGAAAAATACGCAACACCAATTGAATGGTTGAAAAAGTATCAAGATAACCTTGTCATTATTTTTAAAAACGTTACATCGGAACAATTAAATCTGGTTCATCATTTTGAGAAACATCCTGATTTGTATGTTGATCATCAAAGCAGCGGTGCGGCTGAAAGGTTAGATTTGAATATGGTGTATATGCAGGAGGCAAGGTACCTCAATGCTGAAGATGCAGATACACTCAGTGCTTTAAATGCAATCAAAGACAATCAAACTATAGATTTAGTAAATACAGGAAGTAATCATCATGCTCATTTTTATACACAAAACGAAGTAAATGATTTAGGGTTGTCTGCAGATGTAATTGAAAATACTGAGACACTAGCAGAGTTATGTACAACAGAAATTGAGTATCATCAGCCGCTTCTACCTCAATACCAAACACCAGATAATAGTTCCTCTAAAACATATTTATGGCATTTATTAGAGCAATCATTAGAAAAAATGGAGTTCGATCAATCGCAATATCGTGAACGACTAGAATATGAATTTAACATCATTACTGAAATGGGTTATGAAGACTACTTTTTAATCGTAAGTGACTTAATCCATTATGCCAAAACACACAATGTCATGGTAGGACCTGGTCGTGGTTCTTCTGCAGGTTCATTAGTCAGTTATTTGTTGAATATTACAACAATAGACCCGCTGCGTTATAACCTGCTTTTCGAACGTTTCTTAAACCCGGAGCGTGTCACAATGCCTGATATTGACATTGATTTCGAGGATACAAGACGTGAAAAAGTCATTCAATATGTGCAAGAGAAATACGGTGATTATCATGTCTCTGGAATTGTGACATTCGGCCATCTGCTCGCAAAAGCAGTTGCGAGAGATGTTGGCAGAATCATGGGCTTTGAAGAATCAACATTAAGTGAAATTTCTAAGTTGATTCCATCTAAATTAGGTATTACGCTCAGTGAAGCTTATCAAAATGAGAGCTTTAAAGAATTTGTACATCGAAATCACCGACATGAAAAATGGTTTGAGTTAAGTAAAAAATTAGAAGGCTTGCCAAGACATACGTCAACACATGCCGCTGGTATTATCATCAATGATCGACCATTATATGAGCATGTCCCATTATTTATGGGTGATACAGGATTACTGACTCAATGGACAATGACAGAAGATGAAAAATTAGGTTTATTGAAAATTGACTTTTTAGGTTTGAAAAATTTATCCATTATTCATCAGATTATTGATCAAGTAAAGAAAGATTTAAATGTTTCTATTGATATTGAAGCGATTCCTTTTGATGATCCTAAAGTTTTTGAAATGCTATCACGAGGAGATACAACGGGTCTTTTCCAATTAGAGTCTGATGGTGTGAGACAGGCATTGAAAAGACTGCAGCCTCAACATTTTGAGGATATTGTTGCCATGACTTCACTTTATCGTCCCGGACCTATGGAAGAAATTCCGACTTATATTACAAGACGACATGTTCCATCAAAAGTACAATATCTGCATCCTGATTTGGAACCTATCCTTAAAAATACTTACGGTGTCATTATTTACCAAGAACAAATAATGCAGATTGCCAGTAAATTCGCAGGATTCAGTTATGGTGAAGCGGATATTTTACGACGTGCGATGAGTAAGAAAAATAGAGCTATGCTCGAAAACGAGAGACAACACTTTGTCGATGGTGCGAATCAGAATGGTTACTCAGAACAGTTGAGCAAGCAAATTTTTGATTTGATTTTAAAATTTGCAGATTATGGTTTCCCGAGAGCGCATGCTGTCAGTTATTCAAAAATTGCATACACAATGGCTTATTTAAAAGTTCATTATCCTAACTATTTTTATGCAAATATACTTACTAACTCAATCGGTAATGATAAGAAAACTGAACTTATGGTAACTGAAGCTAAATCAATGAATTTGAAAATACTTCCACCTGATATTAATGAGAGTCATTGGTACTATAGAGCAACTTCTAAAGGTATTTATTTATCACTCGGTGCAGTAAAGGGTGTTGGATACCAAAGTGTGAAAGCAATTGTTGAAGAAAGGTACGAAAATGGAAAATATAAAGACTTCTTTGATTTAACCAGAAGATTGCCGAATAGAGTTAAAACTCGCAAATTGTTAGAATCACTTATTTTAGTCGGTGCATTTGATCAATTCAATGAAAATCGTGCAACGCTTCTATCAACCTTAGACCAAGTTTTAGATGGTGCAAGCAATGTGGAACAAGATGAGCTGTTATTTGAATTTGTGACACCTAAAGAAAGTTATCAAGCAAAAGAAGAATTGCCGGATAAGGTGTTGAGCGATTTTGAAAAAGAACATCTCGGTTTCTATATTTCAAAACATCCCGTCGAAAAAATATTTGAAAATAAACAACTGTTAGGAATATACAAACTTTCAAATGCGAAGAACAACCAACCTATATTAGTGCAAATTGATAAGATGAATCGTATTCGTACTAAAAATGGACAACCTATGGCATTTGTAACTTTAAATGATGGAACTAAAACATTAGATGGTGTAATATTCCCGAACGTCTTTAAACAAATTGAGAATATTTTGGAAGACAATGACACCTTTATTGTGAGCGGCAAATTTGAAGAACGCCAAAATCAAACACAGTTAATCATCAATCAATTAGAAACTTTGGAACACTTTGAAAATCAGAAATTCAAGTTTGCCAGAATGTTAGTATTGCGCAATGTTGAAGCGTCTAATCTAGATTTTGACAGTTTTAAAACAGAAAATAATCAAGATACGATTCCGGTAAATTTGTATCATGTAGCAGCTAATAAAATGGAACAGATTGGTTTAATAAAAAGAGATATAGAGACAATAGAAACGTTTATTCAGAAGATACCACCTGAAAATGTGAGAATCATTTAACTTGATGCTAAGCAGTTTGCTTAGCATTTTTAATGCAATCATATGACGAAAGATTAGTGTATTTAATAGAAACCTTTCTTAGCAATAAGGATAATTGTGTTATAATCGTTCTAGATTTTGAAATTAAAAACAAAACTTGTATGATAAAAAGACACAAACACTCATTTAAAAAATAAATCATATATACATTTTAATTACAGATGAACCAAGTTTCATTTGGTTTTGTAAAACCGTTAAAACAAAGGAGCGATTAACTTGTCTTTAAGAGATGAAGCACTTGAAATGCATAAAAAGAATCAAGGAAAATTAGAAGTTACACCTAAAGTGAAAGTGACTAACAAAGAAGAATTAAGCTTAGCTTACTCTCCAGGCGTTGCAGAACCCTGCAAAGAAATATATGAAGATCCTCGTAAAGTATATGATTATACAGCAAAAGGCAATACAGTAGCTGTTATTACTGATGGTACAGCTGTTTTAGGTCTAGGTAATATTGGCGCTGAAGCAAGTATACCTGTTATGGAAGGTAAAGCCGTCTTATTTAAAAGTTTTGCTGGCATTAATGGCGTTCCGATTGCTTTAGATACCACAGATACTGAAGAAATCATTAAAACTGTAAAATATTTACAACCTAATTATGGCGGTATCAACTTAGAAGATATTTCAGCACCGCGTTGTTTTGAAATTGAAAACAGATTGAAGAAAGAAACAAAGATACCAGTTTTCCATGATGATCAGCATGGTACTGCGATTGTCACAATGGCAGGTTTAATTAATGCATTGAGAATTACAGATAAATCGCTGTCAGATATTAAAGTGGTTTTAAATGGTGCAGGTGCAGCGGGTATCGCAATTGTTAAATTATTATATTCATATGGTGTAAGAAATATGATTATGTGTGATTCTAAAGGAGCTATCTATGAAGGTCGTCCTTATGGTATGAATCCGACTAAAGATTTTGTAGCGGAATGGACGAATAAGGATAAGCAAGAAGGCAAACTTTCTGATGTGATTAAAGGGGCTGATGTCTTTATCGGTGTGTCTGTTGCAAACGCACTTTCTCAAGATATGGTAAAATCAATGAATGAAGACAGTATTATTTTTGCAATGGCAAATCCTAATCCTGAAATCACTCCTGATGATGCTAAAGCTGCGGGGGCTAAAGTAGTGGGAACTGGACGTTCAGATTTTCCTAACCAAATCAATAATGTTTTAGCATTTCCGGGTATTTTCAGAGGTGCATTAGATGTTGAAGCAACGCATATTAATGAAAAAATGAAACAAGCAGCTGTTTCAGCAATTGCAGATTTAATTCAGCCTGATGAATTATCACCGGATTATTGTATTCCAGCACCTTTTGATAGACGTGTTGCACCATCAGTTGCGCGCAATGTAGCAAAAGCTGCTATGGAATCTGGAGTATCTAGGGTTGAAGTTGACCCAGATGAAATATACAATAAAACGATGAGATTAACTGATATTTAATTAGGAAATTTATTTTTCAAAGAGCTGTTATGCGGTTAGAAGCGGCATAATAGTGGTGTGGAGGTTGACCAATGTTTAAAGATTTTTTTAATCGAGGCAGTAAAAAGAAAAAATATGTTACTGTGCAAGATTCAAAACAGAACGATGTTCCAACAGGTATCATGACTAAATGCCCAAAATGCAAAAAAATCATGTACACTAAAGAACTTTCTGAAAATCTCAATGTATGTTTCAATTGTGACCATCACTTATCATTGACTGCATATAAACGTATTGAGGCAATTTCAGATGAAGGAACTTTTAAAGAATTTGATAAAGGGATGACTTCTGCCAATCCTTTAGATTTTCCGGGATATGAAGAAAAAATAAAAAAAGACCAAGAAAAAACTGGTTTAGACGAAGCAGTTGTGACGGGTACTGCTGAATTAGGCGGTATAGAATACGGTGTTGCTGTCATGGATGCTCGATTCAGAATGGGCAGTATGGGTTCAGTAGTCGGTGAGAAAATTTGTCGTATTATAGATTACTGTACTGAACACCGTCTACCGTTCATTTTATTTTCAGCAAGTGGTGGTGCCAGGATGCAAGAAGGTATTATTTCATTGATGCAGATGGGTAAAACAAGTGTGTCATTGAAACGTCATTCTGATGCTGGATTATTATATATTTCTTACATTACGAATCCGACAACGGGTGGCGTATCTGCAAGTTTCGCTTCTGTTGGAGATATTAATTTATCTGAACCGAAAGCATTAATCGGATTTGCAGGCCGCAGAGTTATCGAACAGACAATTAATGAAAAATTGCCGGATGATTTCCAAACTGCAGAATTCTTATTGGAACACGGTCAACTAGATAAAGTGGTACATCGTAAAGAAATGCGCAGTACTTTAGAATCTATTTTAAAAATGCATGCTGGACAAGAGGTGAATAAAGATGCTTGATTTTGAAAAGCCATTATTTGAAATTAAAAATAAGATAGATGCTTTGAAAGAATCACAAGAAAAAAATGATGTTGATTTACAAGAAGAAATTGACATGCTAGAAGCGTCTTTAGAACGAGAAACTGAAAAAATTTACATGCATTTAAAACCATGGGACCGTGTACAATTAGCTAGATTACAAGAAAGGCCTACAACTTTAGATTATATTTCATATATCTTTGATGAATTTATAGAGTTACATGGGGATAGAAATTATCGTGATGATCCTGCGATGGTTGGCGGCATCGGCTATTTAAATGGTCAACCTGTTACAGTAATCGGACAACAGCGCGGTAAAGATACAAAAGATAATATTTATCGTAATTTTGGTATGGCACATCCTGAAGGTTACAGAAAGGCATTGCGTTTAATGAAACAAGCTGAGAAATTCGGTCGTCCGATATTCACATTCATTGACACTAAAGGTGCCTATCCAGGTAAAGCAGCTGAAGAGAGAGGTCAAAGTGAGTCTATCGCCAAAAATTTAATTGAAATGGCAAGTCTGAAAGTACCTGTGATTTCATTAGTAATTGGTGAAGGCGGAAGTGGTGGTGCACTCGGTATTGGTATTGCCAATCGTGTGCTTATGTTAGAAAACAGTACTTACTCTGTAATTTCACCTGAAGGTGCAGCTGCATTGTTATGGAAAGATAGTAATTTATCTAAAATTGCTGCTGAAACAATGAAAATAACTGCTCCGGATTTAAAAGAATTGCAAATCATAGATGATGTTATCAATGAGCCTCTTGGTGGTGCGCATAAAGATGTCGCATTACAAGCTGAACGTATTAAAGAGGCATTCACAAAACAATTATCAGAGTTAGAAAAATTAAATGGGCAAGAACTTGCTGATGATCGTTTTGAAAAATTCCGCCAAATCGGTGAATTTAAAGAACAATAAGGGTAGAGAGATTCTATACGCTATTTTTAGCGTCATAGAATCTCTTTTTTTACAACTACAATACTTTTTTGAATAAAAAGATATACATGACTTAAGCTGACTGCAAAAATACGATAAGAATATAGTGTATTGTTTCCTGAAAAATATAGTAGAATTATCTATTGATTTTTACAAGAATATAATAAAGAATGTGGCTATATTTCGAAATCATAAATATAAAACGTTTACATTATAGAATGCATTGTATTTCTATGGATAAGCCTCTATTTTTATGGTATTTTTAATGTAAATCATACAAGTTAGGAAGGTCAGTCGTCATGAAAAAAATTGCAGTTTTAACAAGTGGCGGAGACGCACCGGGAATGAATGCTGCTATTCGAGCAGTTGTGCGTACAGCTATTTATAATGGGATTGAAGTTTATGGTGTGTATCAAGGCTATCTAGGATTAATCAATGATGATCTTAAGAAACTTGAATTAGGATCAGTGGGAGATACGATTCAAAGAGGCGGTACATTCTTATATTCTGCACGTTGTCCAGAATTCAAGGACAAAGAAGTTCGTGCAAAAGCAATTGAGAATTTGCGTTCTAGAGGAATTGATGGACTCGTTGTAATAGGTGGAGACGGTAGTTATCGCGGTGCACAACGCATCAGTGAAGAATGTCCAGAAATACAAACTATCGGTATCCCTGGTACAATTGACAATGACATTCCAGGAACTGATTACACAATCGGTTTTGATTCAGCATTAAATACAATTATTGAATCTGTGGATAAAATCAGAGATACAGCTTCAAGCCATGCACGTACTTTTATTGTTGAAGTAATGGGCCGAGATTGTGGTGATCTTGCATTGTGGGCTGGTTTAGCTGTCGGAGCAGAGACAATTATTGTTCCTGAAGAAAAAGTAGATATTAAAGATGTTGCTGAAAAAATTGAATCTGGTATTAAACGTGGCAAAAAACACTCTATTGTCGTGGTGGCAGAAGGTGTTATGGGCGGCCAACTATGTGCTGATGAATTAGCAAAATACATTCACGTCGATGCCCGTGTATCAGTTTTAGGTCATATCCAACGTGGAGGAAGCCCAACAGGTCAAGATAGAGTACTGGCATCAAGATTAGGTGGACATGCAGTTGAATTATTGATGGATGGAAAAACGGCGTTAGGTGTAGGTATCAAACAAAATCAACTTACACAAACAAAGTTTGAGGACATTTTCAATAACAAGGGAAGTAAATTTGATAAACAGATGTATAAACTTGCACAAGAATTATCAATTTAATTTATAGTGAATTTATTAGGAGGCTTTAATAATGAGAAAAACTAAAATCGTTTGTACGATTGGACCTGCATCAGAATCTGAAGAAATGTTAGAAAAATTAATGAAAGCTGGAATGAACGTTGCGCGTTTGAACTTCTCACACGGTGATCATGCAGAACATAAAGCGCGTATCGAGCGTATTCGTGAAGTATCTCAACGTTTAAACAAAACTATCGCTATTATGCTTGATACAAAAGGACCAGAAATTCGTACTCATGATATGGAAAACGGCGTTATTAATTTAGAAAAAGGTAATGATGTTATTGTCAGCATGAATCAAGTTTTAGGTACTGCTGATAAATTTTCAGTGACTTACGAAGACCTTATTAATGACGTTGAAATCGGTTCTTTCATCTTACTTGATGACGGTCTTGTAGAATTAGAAGTTAAAGCTAAAGATAAAGAAAAAGGCGAAGTATTATGTGAAGTCTTAAACTCTGGTGAAATTAAAAATAAAAAAGGTGTTAACTTGCCAAATGTAAAAGTTAATTTACCAGGTATCACAGAAAAAGATGCAGATGATATCCGCTTTGGTATTGATGAGCATGTTGATTTTATCGCTGCTAGTTTTGTTCGTCGTCCAAGTGATGTTTTGGATATTCGTAAAATTTTAGAAGAAGAACGCAATACAAATATCAGCATTCTTCCTAAAATCGAAAACCAAGAAGGTATCGACAATATTAAAGAAATTCTAGAAGTTTCTGATGGCTTAATGGTAGCTCGTGGTGATATGGGTGTTGAAATTCCACCTGAGAATGTACCAGTTATCCAAAAAGATTTAATCAGACAATGTAACAAATTAGGTAAACCAGTTATCACAGCTACTCAAATGTTAGATTCTATGCAACGTAACCCGCGTGCTACAAGAGCAGAAGCAAGTGATGTAGCCAATGCTATCTATGATGGTACAGATGCAGTTATGTTATCTGGTGAAACTGCTGCTGGTTTATATCCTGAAGAAGCGGTTAAAGCAATGAGAAACATTGCAGTTGCTGCTGAAGCTGCACAAGATTATAAAAAATTATTGAATGACAGAACTAAACTGGAAGAAACAAACTTAGTAAATGCTATTGGTGTTTCTGTAGCTCATACAGCTTTAAACTTGAAAGTTAAAGCAATCGTAGCGGCTACTGAAAGTGGATCAACAGCTAAAACAATTTCTAAATTCCGTCCTCATTCAGACATTATTGCTGTAACTCCAAGTCCAGAAACTGCGCGCCAATTGGCATTAGTATGGGGTGTGTTCCCAGTAGTTAAAAAAGGACGTAAAACTACAGATGCTTTATTAAACAATGCTGTTGCTACTGCAATTGAAACTGGTCGTGTACAAAATGGTGACTTATTAATTATCACTGCTGGTGTACCAACTGGTGAAAAAGGTACAACTAACATGATGAAATTACATTTAGTTGGTGACGAAATTGTTAAAGGTCAAGGTGTCGGCCGTAATTCAGTAGTAGGAAATGCAATTGTTGTTCAAGATGCAATTGAGTTAGAAGGAAGAGATCTTTCAAACAAAATTATTGTAACGCATTCAACTGATGAAACATTCGTTCCATATATTGAACAAGCAGCTGGTTTAGTAGCTGAAGAAGGCGGTATTACTTCTCCAAGCGCAATCATCGGCTTAGAACAAGGTATCCCAACAATTGTTGGCGCTAGCAATGCAACTAAATTAATCGCAAATGACGTTGTGATTACTGTTGATGCCAACACTGGTCGTGTATATGATGGTTATGCAAACGTACTTTAATCCTATAAATTATATTGAATAATCAATGAAAAGAAAGAGCTCAAACTTATTTTTGAAATAGGTTTGAGCTCTTTTCCATACATATAAATTACATCATAATTAAATTCTATGCTAAATCGGATTGGTAAGAAAATCACTCGTCCGATTTTTAGTACAATAAAGCGCAATTATCTCTATTATATAAAGTGAACAAACCCAAATTAAAGGAGATAAGTTGCGCGTATGAATCATTTTTTATCATTACACTTTTTGTATTTAATCAAAAAAGAACGAGTGACCTCAGAAGTAGGTACCCGTTCTTTTAGTGAAATAAAGGTGCTGAATTATTAAAACTTATCCTTGGTGTTTTTTAACTTGTTGTGTATATCTCCAATACATGAATCCTAAAAGAATAAACCAAACTGGTGAGATAAAGATTGCTACACGTGTTACTGGGTTTACAAATAGTAACGCAAACACAAAGACGAAGAATAATAAGATAATGTAACCAGAAATTCTGCCACCTGGTAATTTATAAGGTGAATTTTTGTGTTGTTCTGGTTCACGTTTTTGATATCTGATGTATGCATAGATGATTAATCCCCATACAACTAAGAATAACACTGTTGAAATAGTAGTTACATACGTAAATACTAATGTTGCATCAGGGAAGATATAGTTCAATAATGCTGCAATTAATAATAGCGCACAAGAAACAAAAATTGCGATATGAGGTACACCATTTTTATTTGTAGATCTGAAAAGAGGTGGTGCTTGTTCTTGTCTCGCTAAACCAAATAACATACGACTGTTTGAGAAAATACCACTGTTACAAGATGGTGCAGCTGCTGTTAAAACAACAAAGTTGATGATACCAGCTGCGAATGGAATACCTACTAAAGCAAATAAGCGAACGAATGGACTTTCTGAAGGGTCCATTTTATTCCATGGAATAATAGACATGATAACTGCTAATGAACCAACGTAGAACAATAGAATACGCATCGGAACACTATTGATAGCTTTTGGTATTGTTTTAGTTGGATCTTTAGTTTCTCCAGCTGTTACCCCAATGATTTCAATCCCTACAAATGAGAATAATGCCATTTGGAAGGACATGAAGAATCCTGTTGCACCTTTAGGGAAAATACCATGTTCATATAAGTTAGTAAATGAAGCATGACCGAATTGAGTTTTATATGCAAATAAAATCATAACTAGTCCCACAACAATCAATACAATAATTGTTGTAACTTTGATAATTGCAAACCAAAATTCTAATTCCCCGAAAATTTTGGCACTAAATAAGTTAAATGCCATAAGTAATAATACACAGAATAATGCACTTACCCAGTTAGGAATTTGTGGCCACCAGAAGCTTACATACTTTGCAACAGCAGTAACTTCTGCCATACCAGTAATTATCCAACAGAACCAATACGTCCATCCTGTTACAAATCCTGCAAAAGGCCCGATATATTCATTTGTAACATCTGCAAATGATTTGAAGTTCGTGTTGGAAATTAAAATTTCTCCTAATCCTCTCATAAACATAAACAACATTAATCCAATGATAATGTATGTTAATAATATGGAAGGACCTGTCATAGCAATCGTTTGTCCTGCCCCTAAAAATAGCCCCGTTCCGATTGCGCCGCCAATTGCAATCAGTTGAATGTGACGATTGCTCAGTTCTCTTTGTAAATTATTATTTGCCATATTCATAACAACTCCCTTTTTGCACCTCATCAATATTATGCACATATTTATAAGTAATGACAAATGTTTTTTGCAAATAATGCAAATTTTCATGCAATTCACAATGAATTATAGTTATAATGAATGATAAATATTTAAAATGACACATCATAAAAAGTGGATTTTAATGAACTAAAAACAATTAAAATGTAATAAGTGTACGAGTGGAGGGCGTTTTGGGGGTAAAAACCTTTTAGATACTAGCTTTGTATGTATATTTACATGTTTATAAGAGTTGCTTAATTGTTCACAAAATCGCGATAATTGGATATAATAACAAATGAAAGCCATTTCAATTTGTTATAGAAAAGGGGAAATTAATATGGCAGAATTGCAAAAAGGTTTAGAAGGGGTAATTGCAGCTGAAACGAAAGTGAGCTCAATTATCGATAGCCAACTGACATATGCGGGTTACGACATCGATGATTTAGCAGAAAATGCTTCATTTGAAGAAATTATCTTCTTACTATGGAATTACAGACTTCCAACACAAGAAGAACTAGATGAGTTGAAAAGTAAGTTGTATGAATATGGTACATTAGATGACAAAGTATATGAACACTTTGAAGACTATGCTACTAATCATGTACATCCAATGACAGCTTTAAGAACATCTGTTTCTTACATTGCGCATTTTGATGAAAATGCCGAAAGTGAAACTGATGAAGAAAAATTAGAACGTGCAATTAGAATTCAAGCTAAAATGGCTTCATTAGTAGCTTCATTCCAACGTGTTCGTGAAGGTAAAGAACCAGTTAAACCTAAAGAAGGTTTAAGCTATGCAGCTAACTTCTTATATATGTTACGTGGGGAAGTACCTACTGACATTGAAGAAGAAGCATTTAACAAAGCTTTAGTATTACATGCGGACCATGAGTTGAACGCATCAGCATTCACAGCTCGTTGTGCTGTATCTTCATTATCAGATATGTACTCAGGAATTGTTGCTGCAGTAGGTTCATTAAAAGGACCATTGCATGGTGGTGCAAACGAACGTGTTATGAATATGTTATCTGAAATCAAATCAGTTGATGATGTAGAACCATATTTAGACAAAAAATTCGAAAATAAAGAAAAAATCATGGGCTTTGGTCACCGTGTTTATAAAAACGGCGATCCACGTGCGAAATATTTAAAAACAATGAGTAAGAAAATTACAGATGAAACAGGTCAAAAACACTTATATGATATCTCAGTGAAAATTGAAGATATTATGAAAGAACGTACAGGCATTATTGCTAACGTTGACTTCTATAGTGCGACTGTTTATCATAGCATGAATATTCCACACGACTTATTTACACCAATCTTTGCAATCAGCCGTACTTCAGGTTGGTTAGCACATATCTTTGAACAATATAGAGATAACCGTATTATGAGACCTCGTGCGAAGTATATCGGTGAAACTAATCGTGTATATGTTCCAATTGAAGAAAGATAGGTCATAGTGTTTTAGTATATGAAATGCAAAAACTTATAATTTTAAGTAACGGAGGAATTATTAATGGCACCAGAAAAAATTGTTAAACAAGAAGACGGTTTATTAGTACCAAACAACCCAATTATCCCATTCATTATCGGAGACGGAATTGGACCAGATATCTGGAGAGCATCACGTCGTGTTTTAGATGCTGCTGTAGAAAAAGCTTATAATGGTGAAAAGCAAATTGAATGGAAAGAAATTCTAGCAGGTCAAAAAGCGTACGATACTACTGGAGAATGGTTACCACAAGAAACACTTGATGCAATTGAAGAATATTTAATTGCTATCAAAGGACCTCTTACTACACCAATCGGTGGCGGTATCCGTTCATTAAACGTAGCTTTACGTCAAACATTAGATTTGTTTGCTTGCTTACGTCCTGTACGTTGGTTCAAAGGTGTACCATCACCAGTTAAACGTCCAGAAGATACTGATATGGTTATTTTCCGTGAAAATACTGAAGATATTTATGCAGGTATCGAATTTAAAGAAGGTACTCCGGAAGCTGAGAAATTAATCAAATTCTTACAAGATGAAATGGGTGCAACAAATATCCGTTTCCCTGAAACTTCTGGTATTGGTGTTAAACCAGTATCTAAAGAAGGTACAGAACGTTTAGTTCGTTCAGCTATCCAATATGCAATCGATAACGATCGTAAATCTGTAACTCTAGTACACAAAGGTAATATCATGAAATTTACTGAAGGTGCTTTCAAACAATGGGGTTATGATTTAGCTGAAAATGAATTTGGAGATAAAGTATTCACTTGGCAACAATATGATCGTTTAGTTGATGAAAAAGGTAAAGACGAAGCAAACAAAATTCAAGATCAAGCAGTTGCAGACGGTAAAATTATCATTAAAGATTCTATCGCTGACATCTTCTTGCAACAAATTTTAACTCGTCCAGCTGAATACGATGTAGTAGCAACTATGAACTTAAATGGTGACTATATCTCTGATGCATTAGCTGCACAAGTTGGCGGCATCGGTATTGCACCAGGTGCAAACATTAACTATGACACTGGCCATGCTATCTTTGAAGCAACTCACGGTACAGCACCTAAATATGCAGATTTAGATAAAGTAAACCCTTCATCTGAATTATTAAGTGCAGTATTAATGTTAGAACACTTAGGTTGGCAAGAAGCTGCAGATTTAATTACAGCTTCAATTGAAAAAACAATCGCTTCTAAAGTTGTAACTTACGACTTTGCACGTATGATGGATGGCGCTACTGAAGTTAAAACATCAGAATTCGCTGATGAATTGATTAAAAATCTGTAATCAAAATCCATTACAGCTATACTGTCTACTCAGGCAGTATAGCTTTTTTTATTATTTGAAATCGCAAAAATTCAGATTATGAACTAATTGTTAAGTTTCTGTAAAGTTAATACATAGTATGTTATCTTTATGAAAATATAAGTTATAATTAGGTTGAAAAATACACAGGGGGTACGACCATGTCTCAAAAAATTTTAGTAGTCGACGATGAACAATCAATTGTAACTTTACTGAAATACAACTTGGAAACTGCAGGTTATATTGTTGAAGTTGCATATGATGGAGAAGAAGCACTTCAAAAGTTAGATGCAGTACAACCGGATTTAGTAGTTTTAGATGTAATGCTTCCAAAACTGGATGGAATTGAAGTATGCAAAACAATTCGTTCTGATAAGAACTTAGTTCCTATCTTAATGTTGACTGCCAAAGATGATGAATTTGATCGTGTACTAGGCTTAGAGCTTGGTGCAGATGATTATATGACTAAACCATTTTCACCTAGAGAAGTAGTTGCACGTGTAAAAGCCATTTTAAGGCGTTCTCAACAAGTTCAAAGTGTCAAAGAGGACGAGAATGATAACGAGGATGTTATTATTGGTTCCATCAAGATTAGACCCGAGTATTTTGAAGTATATAAAAATAATGAATTATTAGAATTAACACCTAAAGAATTCGAATTATTATTGTATTTGATTGAACGCCAAGGCAGAGTCATTACAAGGGAACATATGTTGAATTCTGTATGGAATTATGAATTTACAGGTGATTCACGTATTGTTGATGTGCATATCAGTCATTTAAGAGATAAATTGGAAGAAAACCCTAAGCAGCCGAAACTTATTAAAACTGTCCGTGGTTTAGGCTATAAATTAGAAAGACCGAAATCTGCTAATTGAAGTTTTATACAAGATTACTGCTTACGCTCGTAACATTGATTGTCTCTTGTCTCATTGCTTTAGGATTACTGATTAATCATGCTATTTATACCACTATTTCAGGTAGAGATAGTGAAAATTTAAAAAATGATGCAGAAAGAGTCAATGAGTCTTATCAAGCACATCAAGATAATGCTATTAGGGAATATGCACGCTTGAATGATTTTGCGATTACTGTACATAGAAATTCTGATCATAAAGTTTTATTCAAAGCTGGAAACAATGTACCGGCGAATGAGAACATCAATGTTGTCGGAAATCCATCCAATTTAATTTATGACACACACAAAGGTAATCATCGATTTACCTATAAATATATTGATAATGATCATCACATTATTATCTCAGGGTATAATAATGAAATTTCACAACTTCAATTTGAAGCATGGAAGTATATTGTGATTATAGGTATGTTTATATTAGCAGTCGTATTTTTAATTGTTAGAAATATCAACAGAACTTATATCCGTCCAATTAATGATGTTACTTATGCTACGAAATTATTAGCGCAAGGTCATTATCATATCCGTGTTCCTGAAAGTAATGTGAAAGAAACAAGAGCATTATTTGTAACGACCAATGAATTAGCACGTCGATTACAAAAAATGCATAACGAACAAAAAATTCAATCAAATCGATTGAAAACTACGTTAGAAAATATACCAAGTTCAGTTTTAATGATTGATAAATACGGTAAAATTGTTGTAGCGAATACAGCTTATTACGATATGTTCAATCCGGAAACAAGTGTTGTAAATAAAAATTACAATAGAGTTATTCAAGGAAAATTAAACACATTGATTATCAATGCTTTTAAAACTGAAAAAACGATTAATGAGCAAGTTGAAATATATATTAATAATGTACATGAAAAATATTTTGATACTGCTTGTGTACCAATTTTGTCGCGCAATAAAAAAAGACTGCAAGGTATGGTAGTTGTATTGCATGATATTACAAGTCTTAAAAAACTTGAAAACTTACGTCGGGAATTTGTAGCGAATGTTTCGCATGAATTGAAAACACCGATTACATCGATTAAAGGTTTTGCTGAAACATTGATTGATGGTGCGAAAAATGACGAGAATTCTTTAGATGAGTTTTTAAATATTATTCTGAAAGAGTCGAATCGTATTGAATCATTAGTTGAAGATTTATTAGATTTGTCTCATATTGAGCAACAAACTGAAATCAGAACTGAACGTGTTGATTTATCAGAAGTGACACAAACCACTGTAAATACGCTGTATGCTTATGCTCAAAGGAAAGCAATAGAAATCGATGCTGAAATTCAAAATCACGTCATGATTGATGCTGAAGCTTCAAAAATTGCACAGGTCGTGACGAACTTAGTCAGTAATGCGATTAATTATTCTTCAGATGAAAGCACCGTTTATGTACGCGTTTATCAAAAAGATGATAAACGTATATTAGAGGTGGAAGACCATGGTATCGGTATAGCGCCTGAAGAACAAAAGCATGTGTTCGAACGTTTCTACAGAGTAGACAAAGCACGCAGCAGGGATTCTGGTGGAACAGGACTTGGTTTATCGATCACCAAACATATTGTGGAAGCCTACCAAGGCCGGATACAAATTGAAAGTGAACCAGATGTAGGTACTACATTCCGTATTATTTTCTTTGATAATAAAACACGAAATTCATAATTAATATATGCGTCGGAAGTGATTCCGGCGCTTATTTTGTGAGTGAATTATGACTTATGATAAAATGGAATTAAATCAATTCAGGAGGTTATCACGTGGAAAAATTAGTATTGATTGATGGAAATAGTTTAAGTTTCCGCGCATTTTATGCTTTACCTCTTTTGACAAATCGTGCAGGTATCCATACAAATGCTGTATATGGATTCGCAATGTTATTAGAAAAAATTAAAAAAGAAGAACAGCCGACAAATTTTTTAGTTGCATTTGATGCAGGCAAAACAACATTCAGACATGAAACATTCGGTGATTATAAAGGCGGCAGACAAAAGACACCACCAGAATTGAGCGAACAATTTCCTTTAATTCGCCAATTATTAGATGCTTATCAGATTAAACATTATGAATTAGAGAACTATGAAGCGGATGATATCATAGGGACATTAAGTAAAGAAGCTGATAAAGCGGGTATCCAAACGATTATTGTTACAGGAGACAGAGATTTAACACAACTGGCTTCTGATAATGTAACAATTTATTATACGAAAAAAGGGGTTACAGATGTAGACCACTATACACCTGAATTTATTGCTGAAAAGTATAATGGTTTAAAACCTTCTCAAATCATTGATATGAAAGGATTAATGGGTGATACATCTGATAATATTCCAGGTATTGCTGGTGTTGGCGAAAAAACAGCCATTAAGCTCTTAAATCAATTCGAAACTGTTGAAAATTTATATGAACATATTGATGAAGTGTCTGGCAAAAAATTAAAAGAAAAACTTGAAAATGGACAAGAAGATGCATTCATGAGCAAACAATTAGCTACAATTAAACGAGATAGTCCAATTGAAGTTTCATTAAAAGATACAAAACTACCTGACGATGTAGATCAAACTGCAAAAATAGATTTGTTTAAAGAATTAGATTTTAAACAAATGCTTAATCAAATCGACGTAAGTGCAGAAGATAAAACAGAAGAAAAAAGAGAATACGAAGTAGAACACAACTTCGAAAATATCAACTTCAACGATTTATCAGAAGCATCAATTCATTTTGAAGTGGATGAAGGAGACTATTTAACAGCAGATATTCTTAAGTTCGGCATTCAAGCTGATGGACATTTTGTTGTCATTAATGCGGAACAAATTAATGACTATCCTGAATTAGTTGAATGGTTAGAGAATGATCAAACAAGAAAACGTGTATATGATGCTAAAAAAACTTATGCTGAAGCGCATCGCCTGAATATCGATATTAAAAATGTTTCATTCGATATTATGTTAGCAAGTTATATATTAGACCCATCAAGAAGTATTGATGATGTTTATTCAGTTGTTCATAATTACGGTCAAAATTACGTGGCTGAAGAAGTAAATATTTACGGTAAAGGACGTAAAAGACAAATACCTGAAGATGAGGTACTTGATACCTATATCGCTTCTATTTTAGATGCAATTTCTGAAAGTACACCAATTATGTATGATCAGCTTGAAGAGTTTAATCAACTTGATTTATTTGAATCATTAGAGCTTCCGCTCGCGCGTATTTTAGGAGAAATGGAAGAACTTGGTATTTATACAGATGTTGATGAACTAAAAGAAATGGAAAAAGAAATTCAAGGTAAATTAGATACCTTGATTACACGTATACATGATGCTGCAGGTGAAGACTTTAATATTAATTCACCTAAACAGTTAGGTGTAGTACTTTTTGAAAATCTCAAATTGCCTGTTATTAAAAAAACAAAAACTGGTTATTCAACTGCTGTAGATGTACTTGAGCAATTACAAGGTGAACATCCTATTATTGATGATATACTCGAATATCGTCAGCTTTCTAAATTACAATCAACGTATATCGAAGGTTTACAAAAAGTAATTCAAAATGACCATCGGATTCATACGCACTTCAATCAAACATTAGCTCAAACCGGAAGATTGTCTTCTGTGGATCCAAATTTACAAAATATACCAGTAAGATTAGAAGAAGGACGCAGAATCCGTAAAGCATTCAAACCGGCAGAACCAGGAAATGTTATCTTGTCAGCTGACTATTCACAAATCGAATTACGCGTGCTTGCGCATATTACTCAAGATGAAAGTATGATAAAGGCATTTAGAGAAGGGCATGATATTCATACGGCAACTGCAATGAAAGTATTCGGTGTAGAACCAGACGAAGTAGATAGTTTAATGCGCAGACAAGCGAAAGCAGTCAACTTTGGTATTGTTTATGGAATCAGTGATTACGGTTTAAGTCAAAGTCTTGGTATTACTAGAAAAGCTGCAAAGCAATTTATTGATGATTATTTAGATAGCTTCCCTGGTGTAAAACAATATATGAGCGATATTGTAAAAGATGCCAAAGCTAAAGGATACGTAGAAACTTTATTACACCGCCGTAGATATATTCCGGATATTACAAGCCGTAATTTTAATCGTAGAAGCTTCGCGGAACGAACAGCTATGAATACACCAATTCAAGGCAGTGCTGCTGATATTATAAAATTAGCCATGGTGAACTTTGATAAAGAAATTAAAAATAAAGATTTTCATGCGCATTTACTTTTACAAGTGCACGATGAGTTGATATTTGAACTTCCTGAAGAAGAAGTAGAAGCATTCAGTGCATTTATTGAAGATATAATGGATAATGCTATAGATTTAGACGTACCATTGCAAGTGGACACAAATTATGGCCCAACATGGTATGATGCAAAATAGAAAGAAGGAATTTGAATGCCGGAATTACCAGAAGTTGAACATGTAAAACGCGGCATTGAACCGTTAGTATTAAATCAACGTATTGAAGAAGTTGAGTTCTCAAATGCTGTCATTAACGGAAAAGAAATTGGAAAAGATACGATTATTAAACAAATAGATTTACCAATGTTTAAATTATATTCAGAAGGATATAAAATTACACGGGTGGAACGAAGAAGTAAATATATCCTTTTTCACATTGAAACAAATGATGATCAAAGGGTATTGGTAAGCCATTTAGGAATGTCAGGCGGGTTCTTTGTTGTTGATACATTAGATGATATTATTGTTCCAAATTATAAAAAACATTGGCATGTCAATTTTAAATTAAGTAATGGTAAACAACTTATTTATTCAGATATACGCCGTTTCGGTGAAATCAAGAATGTAGCAGATTTATCTGCGCATTCTTCTTTTTCCGATATGGCCCCTGAACCATTTGATGAAAATGCCTTTGCTCATTTTAAGCATCAATTAGAAACGAAAACATATCATAAAAAACCAATTAAACAAGTGATTTTAGATCATAAAGTTATCGCAGGATGTGGAAATATATACGCTTGTGAAGCTTTATTTAATGCAAAAATCAATCCTGAACGCAGTGCAGATTCATTAAATGATGATGAACAAAAACGTGTATTTGATGAAGTAGTGAAAGTATTACGTTTGGGTATTGAAAATGGCGGCACAAGTATTTCTTCATATCGCCATGCTGATGGTAAAACAGGTCAAATGCAAAATTACTTGCAAGTATATAAAAAGAAAGTTTGCCCAGTTTGCGGCGGACCGATTCAAACAAAAGTCATTGCGGGCAGAAACACACATTATTGTCCCCAATGCCAAAAATAGTATGAAGGAGTCATTTTATGGGGAAAGTGATAGGATTAACAGGCGGAATTGGTACAGGAAAATCTACTGTATCTAATTTATTGGAAGTTCATGGTTTTAAAATCGTGGATGCAGATGTCGCATCGAGAGAAGCGGTTGAAAAGGGCTCTGAAGGTTTACAACAAATAAAACAAGTATTCGGTGATAAAGCCATTGATCAAAATGGAGAAATGGACCGTAAATATATTGGCGAAATTGTATTTAATGATGCCAAAAAACGTAAAGAACTTAACCAAATTGTACATCCTATTGTCAGAGAAATTATGGATGAACAAAAAGAGCAATATTTAAGCGAAGGTTATAATGTCATTATGGATATACCATTACTATTTGAAAATAATCTTCAAGATACAGTTGATGAAACTTGGTTGGTCTATGCATCTGAAAGCATCCAAGTAGAAAGATTGATGGAACGTAATGACTTGTCTCAAGAAGAGGCAAAAGCAAGAGTTTACAGCCAAATTTCTATTGATAAAAAACGACGCATGGCTGATCATGTAATTGACAACAGAGGTACACTATTAGAATTGAAACAAAATTTAGAACAACTGTTGATGGATGAAGGTTATATCCAACAAGCTGACTATAACCAAGAGGAAGAATAAGTAAGCCTTTTCATTTGTTTTAGCACACTTTAAATTACTTATCATTTACGATAAGTAATTTTTTTGTTTATTTTTGTAAAACGCTTTCATTTTTAAATTATTATGCTATACTGATTCCATAAAGTATAACACATATAAAAACGAGGGGTGCTTTTTATGACAACGAATATTGCAATTAATGGAATGGGACGCATTGGACGTATGGTATTACGTATTGCTTCTAAAAATGATGATTTAAACGTAGTAGCAATTAATGCGAGTTATCCCCCAGAAACAATTGCACATTTAGTAAAATACGATACGACTCATGGTAAATATGATGGTGAGGTAGTACCTACTGAAAATGGTATTCGTATCGATGGTCATGATATTAAATTAGTTTCAGACCGTAATCCAGAAAACTTACCTTGGAAAGATTTAGATATCGATATTGTCATAGAAGCTACAGGTAAATTCAACCATGGCGATAAAGCAATTGCTCATATCAATGCCGGTGCTAAAAAAGTATTATTGACAGGACCTTCAAAAGGCGGACATGTTCAAATGGTTGTTAAAGGCGTAAACAATGATAGCCTTGATGTTGAAGAGTATGACATTTTCAGTAATGCTTCATGTACTACAAACTGCATTGGTCCAGTTGCTAAAGTATTAAATGATAACTTTGGAATTGAAAACGGCCTAATGACAACTGTACATGCTATTACAAATGATCAAAAAAATATTGACAATCCTCATAAAGATTTACGTCGTGCACGTTCATGCAACGAAAGCATCATCCCAACTTCGACAGGTGCTGCGAAAGCACTTAAAGAAGTATTACCAGAATTAGAAGGTAAATTACATGGTATGGCGCTTCGTGTACCAACTAAAAACGTTTCACTAGTTGACTTAGTTGTAGATTTGAAGAAAGATGTAACAGCTGAAGAAGTGAATAAAGCCTTTGAAGATGCAGATTTAGACGGTGTTTTAGCTGTTTCTGACGAACCATTAGTTTCAGTTGACTTCAATACAAATCCTAACTCAGCAATTGTTGATTCAATGTCAACTTTAGTTATGGATGATAAAAAAGTAAAAGTTATTGCATGGTATGACAACGAATGGGGTTATTCAAACCGCGTTGTAGACATTGCAGTACAAATTGGCGAATTATTAAATGCTAAAGAAAAAGCAACAGCATAATTACACATATTCAAATATATTTTCACCAGCTGATTGGAAGTAGGGCTCCAGTCGGCTGGTTTTTTATGTAATAAATCAGAAATGTTTCGCTTTCTTTTGTGTGAAGAAAGATTATAGTATAATAGGCATAATTAATGTGAGAGGTGAAAATGAATGAAATGCCCAAAATGTAATTCGACGCATTCTCGTGTAGTTGATTCCAGACATGCTGACGAAGCAAATGCAATTCGCAGACGCCGGGAATGTGAAAATTGCGGCACACGTTTTACAACATTTGAACATATAGAGATGAGTCCATTGATTGTTGTTAAAAAAGATGGAACACGCGAACAGTTTTTAAGAGAAAAGATTTTAAATGGGCTAGTTCGTTCATGTGAAAAACGTCCGGTCGGTTATCAGCAATTAGAAGATATTACAAATAAAGTTGAATGGCGCTTGCGTGATGAAGGCCAAGCGGAAGTATCTTCACGAGAAATAGGGAAACATGTTATGAATCTACTGATGCATGTCGATCAAGTATCGTATGTACGTTTCGCCTCAGTCTATAAGGAGTTTAAAGATGTTGATCAGTTGCTCGAATCTATGCAAGGTATTTTGCAAGAAAAGAATAAACGGAGTGACAATTAAGTATGTTCAATCAAGATGATTTTGGTATTCGACCGCAAGATCCGTTTAATGTATTTCAACCTGATAAACTTTCAGTTACACAATTAGAAGTATTGAATCGATTGATTACACCTTTAATTGGAACACAAGCCATAGGTGTTTATCATTACTTATCACAATTTGCAAACTCAAGCGTTAATCATTCAACCAGTCATTACGTTATTATGAGCGAATTGAAAATTAATCTTGGGGATTTTCGTGAAGAAATGAATCGGCTTGAAGCTATTGGATTAATTAAAACTTATGTTAAACATGGAAAAGAAAACTCTCATTTTGTGTACGAATTGATTCAACCGCCGACACCTAAGCAATTTTTCAATGATCCTATGCTTTCTGTTTATCTTTATAAAGAAGTGGATAAAAAACGTTTTCAAGAATTAAAACATTATTTTGAGCGACAACAAATGGATTTAAGCAATTATCAAGAAGTGACTCGCAACTTTACTGATGTGTTTAAAGTACCTAATCAAGCTTTTGATGCGATTCAAAAAAATGATATCCCTCAAACTGCTTCTTATAAAGGGATTAATTTAGATAGAGTCCATTTTGATTTTGAAACGCTGTATCAACTATTAAGCAATCATTTTGTCAGTTCAGAAATTGTCGAAGAACAAGCAAAAGGTCTGATTACTCAGCTTGCCGTTTTATATGGTATTACTCCAGAAGGCATGAAAGGGTTGATTTTAAAATCATTAACAAGCGGACAACGCATTTCTTATGAAGAATTAAGAAAACAAGCTCGCTCTTTCTATGCTATAGAACATGAGAATCAATTGCCGGCTTTAGAATCTAAAGTTGATATACAACCTTCTCCAGTGCAAAAACAAGAAGTTGTTGAATTAACCCAAGCCCCGCAAACTCCTGAAGAGTTTGAAAGCTGGTTTGAATTAATGGATTCAACGAGCCCGATTGATATGCTAGCAAGCTGGTCAAAATCCGAACCTACATTGAAACAAAAATATATGATTGAAGATTTGATGGTAAGGGAACAATTGCCGTTCGGTGTTATTAATATATTATTGCAATATGTGATGTTGAATAATGATATGCAGTTGCCGAAATCTTATATTCAAGAAATTGCATCTAATTGGAAAAAGAAAGAATTGGCATCAGCTGAACAAGCGTATCATCACGTAAAAGAAATGAAAAAAGCGGAAAAACAACGTAAAACCAAACAAAACAATAACCAACGCAACTTTAAGAATTATGGTCAGCAAGTTGCATCAAAAGAAATTACTCCAGAATGGCTGATTAGAGGAGATCATAAAAAAAGACGCGGCAAACAAAATAAACCGCAAACCGATTCTGGCGATCAAAGTTTAGCTCAAGATAGAGCGGAGTTTTTAAAACATTTAAATGAAACATGGAAGGAGGATGACGAATGAAGCGGTTCAGTAATATAATGCAGACATCTCCTGATTTTCAAAAGCGATTTGAAAAAATCAAGAAAGATGTTATTAACGATCCAGATGTAAAACAATTTTTAGAAACGCATCAATCAGAATTAACGAATCGAATGATTGATGAAGATTTGAACATTTTACAAGAATACAAAGACCAGCAAAAACATTATGATGGTCATGATTTTGCAGACTGCCCGAATTTTGTTAAAGGGCATGTGCCAGAACTTTATATTGAAAACGACCGTATTAAAATCAAATATTTACCTTGTCCTTGTAAAATTAAACATGATGAAGCTCAACGAGAAGCACATCTTATTACATCACATCATATGCAGCGAGATACATTGAATGCTAAATTAAAAGATATTTATATGGACAAACGTGATAGATTAAATGTTGCGATGGTTGCTGATAAGTTTTGTAAAGATGTAATTGCAGAAAAGGAAAATGTAAAAGGTTTATATCTATATGGATCTTTTGGGACAGGGAAGTCCTTTATTTTAGGCGCAATTGCGAATCAATTGAAATCAAAGAAAATACCTTCAACCATTGTTTATTTACCAGAGTTTATTCGTACTTTAAAAAATGGCTTTAAAGATGGTTCATATGAAAAGAAATTACAACGAATCAGAGAAGCCAACATATTAATGTTAGATGACATTGGTGCAGAAGAAGTGACACCGTGGGTAAGAGATGAAGTCATCGGTCCATTACTTCACTATCGTATGGTGCATGAACTTCCGACATTGTTCAGCTCGAACTTAGATTTTAATGCACTTGAACATCATCTTTCTATTACACGCAACGGTGCAGAAGAGACCAAAGCTGCTAGAATTATGGAGCGTATTAAATCTTTAGCAACACCGTATGAACTTGTTGGAGAGAACTATCGTGACGATTGAAATTTTGAAAAAATGAGTTATAATAAAGATAAATCTGAATTAACGTAAAAAATCGAGGATAAGATAGATTGCTTCTTGGTACACAGAAAACTGTTGTTGATGAGAATACAGTTATCATCGTAATTTGTTACTCCCTCGTTGATATCGATATTCGTAATGAATATCCGGCTCAAGACCGTTATCTTATGCAGAGATAGATAAATTCATGTGGGAATCATGTTTTTATCTGAACTAGGGTGGTATCGCGATAACCTCGTCCCTTTATTAGGGAGGAGGTTTTTTTGTTTTTACGTAGAGGATTATATATTGGAGGCGTTTATGAATGGATAAAATCAATATTACTTTCCCAGACGGAAACAGTACAGAGTTTGATAAAGGAATTACTACTGAGGAAATTGCTCAATCAATCAGTCCAGGACTTCGTAAAAAAGCCGTGGCTGGTAAATTCAATGACAAAATGGTGGATTTAACTCGTCCATTAGAAGAAGATGGATCAATTGAGATTGTGACACCGGGCAGTGATGAAGCACTAGAAGTTTTACGTCATTCTACTGCTCATTTAATGGCACAAGCATTAAAACGTTTGTATGGGGATGTTAAATTCGGAGTTGGACCAGTTATTGATGGCGGCTTCTATTATGACTTTGATACAGATGTTAAAATTTCTTCTGATGATTTCCCTGAAATCGAAAAAACAATGAAACAAATTGTGAATGAAAATTATAAAATTGAACGTAAAGTAGTGAGTCGTGAAGAAGCAAAGGAATTCTTTAAAGATGATCCTTATAAATTAGAATTAATTGATGCGATTCCTGAAGATGAGTCAGTGACATTATATTCACAAGGTGAATTTACTGATTTATGCCGTGGAGTACATGTGCCATCAACTTCTAAAATTAAAGAATTTAAATTATTATCAACTGCAGGTGCTTACTGGAGAGGCGACAGCAATAATAAAATGCTGCAACGTATTTACGGTACTGCTTTCTTCGATAAAAAAGATTTGAAAGCACACTTGAAAATGTTGGAAGAACGAAAAGAACGCGATCACCGTAAAATCGGTAAAGAATTAGACTTGTTTATGAATAGCCAACTTGTTGGTGCTGGTTTACCACTATGGTTGCCAAACGGTGCAACAATTCGTCGTGAAATCGAACGTTATATTGTTGATAAAGAAGTTGCACTAGGTTATGACCATGTTTATACTCCTGTAATGGCCAATGTAGAACTTTATAAAACATCTGGACACTGGGATCACTATCAAGATGACATGTTCCCACCAATGAAATTAGACGAAACAGAAGAAATGGTACTTAGACCTATGAACTGTCCGCACCATATGATGATTTATAAAAATAAACCTCATTCTTATAGAGAATTGCCAATTCGTATTGCAGAATTAGGTACAATGCATCGTTATGAAGCAAGTGGTGCTGTATCTGGACTTCAACGTGTCCGCGGTATGACTTTGAATGACTCTCATATCTTTGTAAGACCGGATCAAATTAAAGAAGAATTCAAACGTGTTGTTGAATTGATTCTTGATGTATATGAAGACTTTGGTTTTGAAAATTACAGTTTCCGATTAAGTTATCGTGATCCTGAAGATAAAGAAAAATACTTTGACGATGATGAAATGTGGGAAAGAGCAGAATCAATGTTGAAAGAAGCAGTTGATGAAATGGGCTTGCCATATGAAGAAGCAATTGGTGAAGCAGCTTTCTACGGCCCTAAACTTGATGTACAAGTTAAAACTGCAATGGGTAAAGAAGAAACTTTATCAACAGCACAACTTGACTTCTTATTACCTGAAAGATTTGACCTTGCTTACATTGGTAAAGATGGTGAAGAACATCGTCCTGTAGTTATTCACCGTGGTGTAGTTTCTACTATGGAGCGTTTTGTTGCATTCTTAACTGAAGAAACAAAAGGTGCTTTTCCAACTTGGTTAGCGCCAAAACAAGTTGAAATCATCCCTGTTAATGTTGATTTGCATTATGATTATGCAAGACAAATTCAAGATGAATTGAAATCTCAAGGTGTACGTGTAGAAATTGATGATCGTAACGAAAAAATGGGATACAAAATCCGTGAAGCACAAATGCATAAAATACCTTATCAACTTGTAATTGGTGATAAAGAGATTGAAAACAATGAAGTAAATGTAAGAAAATATGGTTCAAAAGATCAAGAAACTGTAGAAAAAGATGAATTTATCTGGAATTTAGTAGATGAAATTCGTTTAAAAAAACAAAGACAAAATTAAGACCTTGAAATATATGATTGTTTAAGGTATATTACAATGTAGTTGAATAAATATTAAAAAAAAGTGTTAGAGGTTGCATCTTTGATAATTAACTTGTCAGAAGCTTTATGGAGCGAATGTTGAATGAGTCAAAGGCAAAGATGCCGAAATATATAATAACCATAACTATTGTATATTGGGACAGTTTCCGAATAGGAGCTGGACTGTCACATAATGTGATGTGCTACCGTATATTTATAAAGTCGAACAATGGTTGCATATCTTGGAATTGCAACCATTGTTTTTTTATTTAATTGCAAGCCTCTAATCCTAAGAAAGGATACGTTTATGGAAAATAAAAGTAGTCAAGATGCAGGCATCCAAAGAGGCCTGAAAGATCGTCATATTTCCATGATTGCGATAGGCGGTTGTATCGGAACAGGTTTATTCGTTACTTCTGGCGGCGCAATTCATGATGCAGGGCCTTTAGGGGCGCTGCTGGCATATGCGATTATTGGTATAATGGTATTCTTCTTAATGACATCATTAGGAGAAATGGCTACGTATTTACCTGTTTCAGGTTCATTTAGTACGTACGCAACACGATTTGTCGATCCTTCACTTGGATTTGCATTAGGATGGAACTATTGGTTTAACTGGGTAATTACAGTAGCAGCCGATGTAACAATTGCTGCACAAGTTATTCAATATTGGTCACCAATGAAAGGGATGCCCGCATGGGGTTGGAGTATTTTATTCTTATTAATTATATTCGCACTTAACTCATTATCAGTTAGAGTTTATGGTGAAAGTGAATATTGGTTCGCTCTAATAAAAGTAGTAACTGTTATTGTATTTATAATTATTGGTATCTTAACTATTTTAGGTATCATGGGCGGTAAATTTATTGGATTTGAAACATTTAATTCTGGAGAAGGACCAATCCTTGGCGGAAGCCTAGGTGGAAGTTTACTGTCAATACTTGGTGTATTCTTAATTGCAGGGTTCTCATTCCAAGGTACTGAATTGATCGGTATCACAGCAGGGGAATCTGAAAATCCTGAACGAGCTGTACCTAAAGCAATTAAACAAGTATTCTGGAGAATTTTACTGTTTTATATTTTAGCTATTTTTGTAATCGGTATGATTATTCCTTACACAAGTCCAGCTTTAATGGGCGGCGGTGATGATATTGCAACGTCTCCATTTACATTAGTATTTAAAAATGCTGGTTTAGCTTTTGCTGCTTCATTTATGAATGCTGTTATCTTAACATCAGTATTATCAGCTGGTAACTCTGGCATGTATGCTTCAACAAGAATGCTTTATTCTATGAGTAAAGATAAATTAGCTTCCGATGTTTTCGGCAAAACTTCTAAAAGCGGCGTGCCGTTTATTGCATTATTAGCAACTGGTATTGTAGTTGTGGCTATATTCTTACTACAAAAATTAAGCGGCGGTGCTTATGAATATATCGTTGCAGCAAGTGGTATGACTGGATTTATCGCTTGGGTCGGTATTGCAATCAGCCATTACAGATTCAGACGCGCATTCAAAGTACAAAACTATAATAAACATGAATTGAAATATAAAGCGAAATGGTTCCCATTCGGTCCAATTTTTGCAGGCGTTTTATGTGTAATTGTTATTATCGGTCAAGATGTTGATTTCATTAAAACTGGTAACTTTGATTTTAATCGTTTCCTCATCACTTATATGGGAATTCCAGTATTCTTAGCTTTCTTTATCTATCATAAATTAAGATATAGAACTAAAAAAATCCCATTAAAAGATGTAGATTTACGTCAAGATATGGACATGAGCCAATTTAAATAAAAATAATGATTGACTTTATAATTCTAAGTTGATATGATTATATACGTTGAATACGAAACGAACCAAGTAGAAGCTTCCCGCTTCTCACCTGTAGCGACGCATCATAGCTGTTGGCAGGTCCAATACAACGTGATAATCTAATCATGTTGACTAATGGAAAAAGAGCGGGCACTTCTGTGCCCGCTCTTTTTACTTGGGATATTTCGTAAATATAACGGAGGTGTTAACCATAGCAAAGGATCAAACGCAAGTTAACGAAAGAATTCGCGCAAGAGAAATTCGTGTCATTGGTCAAGACGGTGAACAAATCGGTGTAAAACAAAAACGTGAAGCATTAGAAATGGCTGAACGTGTAGGTTTAGATTTAGTAGTTGTCGCACCAAATGCTAAACCTCCTGTTGCTCGTATTATGGATTACGGCAAATACAAATTCGAGCAACAGAAAAAAGAAAAAGAAATGAAGAAAAAACAAAAAGTTATCAATGTTAAAGAAATTCGTCTAAGTCCAACAATTGAGGAACATGATTTCCAAACTAAGTTGAAAAACGGACGTAAATTCTTAAACAAAGGCGATAAATGTAAAGTTTCAATTCGTTTCCGGGGACGTGCTATTACTCATAAGGAAATTGGTCAACGTGTATTAGAAAAATTTGCTGATGAATGCAAAGATATCGCTACAGTTGAACAACGTCCTAAAATGGAAGGCCGTCAAATGTTTATCATGCTTGCACCAATAGCAGAAAAATAATTTTTATAATTTTACAGGAGGAATTTCATTATGCCTAAAATGAAAACACACCGCGGAGCAGCTAAACGTGTTAAAAGAACTGCTTCTGGTAAATTAAAACGTTCAAGAGCTTTCACATCTCACTTATTTGCTAACAAAAGTACTAAACAAAAACGTAAATTACGTAAAGCTAGCTTAGTTTCTAAAAGTGATATGAAACGCGTAAAACAATTATTAGCTTACAAAAAATAATTGAGTGATTCAGAAATAAAAGGGCAACAGCTTTTTCAATAAAGGTTGCTTTCGTCATAATTAATTAAAATATAAGTGTTATTAACATAACCAAGGAGGAATTCAATATGCCACGTGTTAAAGGTGGAACAGTAACAAGAGCACGTCGTAAAAAAGTAATCAAATTAGCAAAAGGTTACTTCGGCGCAAAACGTACTTTATATAAAACAGCAAAACAACAAGTAATGAAATCAGGTCAATACGCATTCCGTGACCGTCGTCAAAGAAAACGTGATTTCCGTAAATTATGGATTACACGTATCAATGCAGCAGCTCGCAACCACGGTATGAGCTACTCTAAATTGATGAACGGCTTGAAACAAGCTGATATCGATATCAACCGTAAAATGCTTTCTGAAATCGCTATTTCAGACGACAAAGCTTTCGGTGAATTAGTAGAAAAAGCAAAAGCTGCTTTAAAATAAGCTTATCTTAAAAAACACTCAATCATTGATAGAAATTCGATGGTTGAGTGTTTTTTGTTTAAAAGGAAGTCGCTTCGTCTTTACTGTATTTTCAAATCTTTGATAAAATACAAGCAAGTACATAACAAAAGAATAAAGGAGAAACTCATGTCAAAATTTGATGAAAAAATTATCGTAGTTCCAAGAGAAATTGTTTTTAATCACGAGAAAAATGCATTTAATGGATTTTTGTCTAAAAACGTTCCGATGGGTGAAAAAATCTTTGATACACTTGATCAATATGAAGTAAAAAGACGTGGAGATATGGAAGAAGACCCAGCATATAAACAACTCATTTCTTATTGCCTATTAGAAAATGAAAATGGTGAAACATTAGTATATGAACGTCTTTCAGGCGGCGGTGAAGAACGTTTGCATGGTCAATCTTCAATTGGTGTCGGCGGACACATGAATGACGTATTAGATGCGCAAAATGTTAATGAAGTATTACGTGTAAATGCGCAAAGAGAGCTAGAAGAAGAAATAGGTTTAAGTTCTAGTAAAACTCAAAATATGGAATATTTAGGTTTTATTAACGATGATACAAATGAAGTAGGAGAAGTTCATTTAGGTATCGTATTTAAGATTCGTGTTGATACAGAAAATGTAGAAGTGAAAGAAACAGATACACTTAAAATTAAATGGATGCATCAAGGACGTATTGACAACTATGATGACTTTGAAACATGGAGTGCCTTAATACTGAAAGCATTTAACTAAAAGCAGGTGTAATCAATGTCAGATATTATTCCGTTTCCGCAAAACAATGAAAAGTTAATCAAAGATATTAAAACTTTTTTTGAACAAGAAAAATATGAACAAATGTATGATGCTTTCATGAACTATGAAAGGGAGTTTGAATTAACAACAGAACTTGCTTTATTAAAATGTGAAATGTTGCTGCGAATGGAACAATATTTAGAATTACGAGAAGAAGCAATCGTATTATTGAAACAAGGATATGATGCGTATGATAAATTAATGGTTTATTATATGACGAGCTTACATGGCTTGGGCCAATATTTTGAATGTGTGGAAGTATTTAACCAAATTATTGACCAAGTGAAAGACCATAATATCCGTATGCAATTGTTTCCTATTAAAGAAGATGCTCAAATGCAATTAAATGAAAATAAAAAGCGATATATTGCAAGAATGAAACAGTTTCCTGACTTAAAGGTAGATCAGCAATTATATTTGATTTTTGATTTGATGCATGAAGGACAATTTGGTTTTACAGATACGTTTGCTGAGTTATTATCTACACATCCATTCCATACAAATGTTCAAACAATCATCTTAGAATACTTAAAAAAAGGTCAATATAATAAAGAAGTTAAATTCACTAAATATGAAGCTGAATTTACGGTGCAGCCTGATCAATTACCTGGTCTTGAGTATGCAGTGTTCACACAACAAGTAATTCCTAATGTAATGGAAAGATTTGAAAATAATTACGGAGACCAATTACGCAGTGAAATCGCACAAATGCTCCAAAATTTTTCAATCGCTTTGTATCCGCTTGAAATAGAAAAAGTTGCTTCTATAAAAATATGGATAGATAGTTTCTATGTATATTTAGAGAAAATGTTGAATTTATCATTTAGCCCAACTGAAAACATTAATGATAAAGTAAATAATTGGATTGAAAAAGTACAAAAGAATATTAAATAGTAAATAGGGTATTTGATTAATATTGTAGAGCAAGAGTCACTTTATCCGTTTTGCGTGTAATCATGGTTAAACACACTAATCACAACGTTTGTAACCGTATTATACGTATGATATAATGATGAAGTTGAAAAATTAAAATAGGATTATCATGGAGGTTTTTATACATGACAGCAACATGGGAAAAAAAGGAAGGTAACCAAGGCGTATTATCAGTTACTGTTCCAGCTAAAAAAGTAGATCAAGCAATTGATCAAGCATTCAAGAAAGTAGTAAAACAAGTAAACATTCCTGGTTTCCGTAAAGGGAAAGTACCTCGTCAAATTTTTGAACAACGTTTTGGCGTAGAAGCTTTATACCAAGATGCAGTAGACATTTTGCTTCCTGAAGCATATGGTGAAGCAATCGAAGAAACTGGTATTAAACCAGTTGATCAACCAGAAATCGAAGTTAATCAAATCGAAAAAGGTAAAGATTTAAAATTCGATGCAACTGTAACTGTTCAACCAGAAGTAAAACTTGGTGAATACAAAGGTCTTGAAATCGAAAAACAAAACGCTGATTTAACTGACGAAGAATTACAAGAAGCAATTGATCACAGTTTAGGTCACTTGGCTGAAATGGTAATTAAAGAAGATGGTTCAGTTGAAGAAGGCGACACTGTTAACATCGACTTTGATGGTTATGTTGATGGCGAACAATTCGAAGGCGGACAAGCTGAAAGTTACGATTTAGAAATCGGTTCAGGTATGTTTATCCCAGGCTTCGAAGAACAATTAGTAGGATTAAAAACTGGTGATGAAAAAGACGTTAAAGTTACGTTCCCAGAAGAATATCATGCTGAAGAATTAGCTGGTAAAGAAGCTACATTCAAAGTTAAAATCAATGAAATCAAATATAAAAACGTTCCAGAATTAGATGATGAAATTGCTAACGAATTAGATTCTGATGCTGATAATGTTGAAGAATACAAAGAAAATCTTCGTAAACGTTTATCTGAAGAAAAGAAAGTCAATGCTGAAAATGTTGAAAAAGAAGAAGCTATCAACAAAGCAGTAAATAATGCTGAAGTTGATATTCCAGAAGCAATGATTAACAATGAATTAGATCGTATGATGCAAGAATTTGCTCAACGTATTCAACAATCAGGCTTGAACTTAGAAACTTACTTCCAAATTTCTGGACAAGATGAATCTCAATTAAGAGAACAAATGAAAGATGACGCTGAAGAACGCGTTAAAACTAACTTGACTTTAAATGCAATTGCAAATGCTGAAGAAGTTGAAGCTACTGAAGAAGACATTGATAAAGAATTAGAAGCAATGAGCACACAATTCAATATCTCTGTTGAAGACATTAAGAAAACACTTGGCAGCACTGATATCGTAAAAGACGATGTTCGTGTTAAAAAAGTGATTGACTTATTATTAGATGACGCTAAATTAGTTGAACCTTCAGAAGACGCTGAAGAAGAATCTGAAGATAAATAATCTATAAAAAATCATTTGTATAATTAAACATGTAGAGGGTGAGATAGTTATTCAATTGCTATCTCATCCTCTACAGTTGATTTATAATCGGAATAATTTCGATTTAAAATTACTTATGCTATAGTGTTTGTAAGCAACATTGTTGCATAAGTTGGTATTCATGATATATTCGGATTATGAGAAATATATCAAGGACATAAGATTTAATTTAAATAGACATATATACTGAATCGCCTTTATAGAGACTTTATTACCCAAGTTAATATGAAAAGGTGCAAGTTTAGTATTATTTATAAAGGTTATAAACACATCAATTGCAACATTGAGAGTGTTTTAGTATAGTCTTTATGGAATAGGGGTGTAAAAAATAATGTTCAAATTCAATGAAGATGAAGAAAAATTAAAATGCTCATTCTGTGGCAAGGACCAAGATCAAGTTAAAAAACTTGTTGCTGGAAGCGGTGTTTACATCTGTAATGAATGTATCGAATTATGCTCGGAAATCGTAGAAGAAGAGCTAGCGCAAACAGCTACAGAAGAATTTACAGACTTACCGACTCCTAAAGAAATTATGGATCAACTTAATAATTATGTTATTGGCCAAGATAAAGCGAAAAAATCTTTATCTGTTGCTGTTTATAATCACTATAAACGTATTCAACAGCTTGGACCAAAAGATAATGAAGTTGAATTGCAAAAAAGTAATGTGGCATTAATCGGACCAACTGGTAGTGGTAAAACATTACTAGCACAAACTTTAGCTAAAACATTAAATGTACCATTTGCAATTGCAGATGCTACTAGCTTAACTGAAGCAGGTTATGTTGGTGAAGATGTAGAAAACATCTTGTTACGTTTAATCCAAGCAGCAGACTTTGACATCGATAAAGCTGAAAAAGGTATTATCTATGTCGATGAAATAGATAAAATTGCACGTAAATCTGAAAACACATCAATTACACGTGATGTTTCTGGTGAAGGTGTACAACAAGCGTTGCTTAAAATTCTTGAAGGAACTACTGCAAGTGTACCGCCACAAGGTGGACGTAAGCATCCAAACCAAGAATTCATTCAAATTGATACAACAAATATCTTATTCATCTTAGGCGGAGCTTTTGATGGTATTGATGAAGTCATCAAACGTCGTTTAGGTGAAAAAGTAATTGGTTTTGCAAGCAATGAAGCAGCTAAATATGACGAAAGTGCTTTACTTGAACACATTCGTCCTGAAGATTTACAATCATATGGTTTAATTCCAGAATTTATTGGTCGTATTCCAATCGTTGCAAACTTAGAAACATTAGATATTGCTGCATTGAAAAATATCTTAACTCAACCTAAGAATGCATTAGTTAAACAATACAAAAAAATGCTTGAGTTAGACCATGTAGAACTTGAGTTTACTGAAGAAGCGCTTACTGCTATTGCAGAAAAAGCAATCGAACGTAAAACAGGTGCACGTGGATTACGCTCAATCATTGAAGAATCATTAATTGAAATTATGTATGATATCCCATCATCTGATGATGTTGCAAAAGTTGTCATTACAGATAATACAATTAATAATGAAGCTAATCCGGAATTATATGATGCTGAAGGTAACGAAGTTAATTTAGAAAAAACTTCAGCTTAGTTGATTAATTAACCTTACACTTCGAATTACTCAATACTGAGTAGTTTGAAGTGTATTTTTTTGTTGTTGGAATTATATCAATTTTGTGTGGTTATCTGATATAATGTAACGCGACAATGGTGAGAAAGATAATGAGAAAAGAGGGAAAACATGAAAGTTAATCCAAATAATATTGAATTGCTAATCAGCGCTGTTAAACCAGAACAATATCCTGAAACAGGGTTAGAAGAAGTCGCATTAGCTGGTCGTTCAAACGTAGGTAAATCTACCTTTATCAATAGTATGATAGGCCGCAAAAATATGGCACGTACTTCACAACAGCCTGGAAAAACGCAAACATTAAATTTTTATAATATTGATGATCAAATGATATTTGTAGATGTTCCTGGATATGGTTATGCGAAAGTAAGTAAAAAACAGCGTGAACAATTTGGTAAAATGATTGAAAAATATATTACGCAGCGTGAGCAATTAAAAGTGGTTGTTCAATTAATTGATATCAGACATAATCCAACAGAAGACGATGTACTTATGTATGATTTCTTAAAATATTATGATCTTCCCGTTTTAATCATTGCAACTAAGGAAGATAAAATCGCAAAAGGTAAAGTTCAAAAACACTTAAAAAATATAAAAGATAAATTGGAACTAGAAGAAGAAGATACAATTATCAGTTATTCTTCAGTAACCAATAAAAATCAGCAAGTTATTTGGGATGCTATCGAAAGATATTTATAATGATTATTACATGATAATATTATTAAAAAAGCGACTATTATTTTTCTCGAAACAGGGAAATGTAATTATAATTGATAGTTAGAACCTGTTTAATTTAAAAATATCAAAATCAGTGTCGTTTTTTTGTCTTATTAAGTAAGTAACAACCATAATTTTGTCGAAATTATGAATGGATAAATTGCTAGATTAGAATATTTATCATTAATATGAATTGATATCTTTATGGCTTAATCATGTGTGTTATAATGATAGTATTGTCAATAGTATGGAGGGCGTTATAAATGCATATAATTGCGATAAGCATCAACCATCGTACCGCTGATGTAGCACTTAGAGAAAAAGTTGCTTTCAAAGCTGATGCCATACGTGAATCGCATCTCGATTTATTCGAAACTAAATCGATATTAGAAAATGTTATCTTATCAACTTGTAACCGTACTGAAGTTTATGCGGTTGCAGACCAAATACACACTGGACGTTATTATATCCAACGCTTTTTAGCGCGTAAGTTCGGTTTAGAAGTTGATGAAATCAAAGAGATGTCTGAAGTTTTTGTCGGGGATGAAGCTGTAGAGCATATATTTAGAGTTACTGCTGGACTAGATTCTATTGTGTTGGGGGAAACGCAGATTTTAGGCCAAATGCGTGATGCATTCTTTATAGCTCAAGAAGAAGGTACGACTGGAACAATTTTCAATCATTTGTTCAAGCAAGCGATTACTTTCGCAAAACGTGCGCATCATGAGACTGATATTGCTGATAATGCAGTCAGTGTTTCATATGCGGCAGTAGAATTAGCTAAAAAAGTGTTTGGAAACTTAAAATCAAAACATGCTGTAATTGTAGGAGCAGGCGAGATGAGCGAACTTTCATTGCTTAACTTGTTGGGTGCTGGAATCGATAATATTACAGTTGTGAACAGAACTAAAGAACGTGCACAGCAACTTGCTGAAAAACATCAAACACAATATGCAGATTTAAGTAATTTAAATGAATTACTTGTTAATGCTGATATTGTAATCAGTTCAACAAGTGCACAAAATTATGTAATTACTCAAGAAATGATGAATAATGTTTTAGACCAACGTCGTCATGAGCCTATGGTGTTAATAGATATTGCGGTACCTAGAGATATAGATCCAGCAATTGAATTAGATATGAATGTATTCAGCTACGATATAGATGATTTGAAAGGCTTAGTAGATGCAAACTTAAGAGAACGTCAAGCAGCTGCAGATCAAATTGCTGAACAAATACCAGCAGAGATTAATGAACATAACGATTGGGTTAATATGTTAGGTGTGGTTCCTGTAATCCGTGCACTTCGCGAAAAAGCAATGCATATTCAACAAGATACAATGGATAGCATTGATCGAAAATTACCGGATTTAAGCGAACGCGAACGTAAAGTGATTTCTAAACATACTAAAAGTATTATCAATCAAATGTTGAAAGACCCTATTAAACAGGCTAAAGAATTGAGTAATGATAAGAATAGCAGTGAAAAATTAGAGCTGTTTCAAAACATTTTCGATATCGAAGCTGAAAGTGAATATAAAAAGAGTCTAGCGAAAAAAGAACGAAAACTCTCGGCAAGACATATTTTAGGTTTTGAATAAACAGCCTTAGTATGGTGATGATATGCAAGATATATTTTTCGTACGCTTCCATGAAGTAACGTTGCTAATTTATTTACTCAGTATTTCTTGCTACTTTTATGATTTTTTTAAGAAGAATCATAAAATTAGAATGTTAGGTTTTTATACATTGGGGATTGTTTGGTTGTTTCAAACAATCTCTTTGTCTTTATATGTGAATAGTGTGCAATCGGTTCCTTTAGGTTCCGTTTTTGATGTATTCTATTTTTTAAATTGGCTGATATTATCTATTTCGATAGTAATCAGTGTTGTTAAACAACTGGATTTTTCGATATTTTTGTTCAATGCAATTGGCTTTGTTGTTATGACCATTCATACATTCCGACCGAATGAAACGTTTATTCAGCATGCTGAGTTTAATGTGAATCATGAGTTATTAATTATTCATGTATCATTGGCTATTATCAGTTATGCATTATTTTCATTAGCGTTTGTTAACGGTGCTCTATATGTACTTCAGTATCGTAACCTTAAACAAAAGCATTTTGACCAAAAATATTTTAGAATAGGCAGTGTGTATAACCTGGAAAAAATGATGTTTTATTCAACACTCATCGGTTTAATTATTTTGGTTATCGGTGTAATTCTAGGTGCACAGTGGGGCTTTCAAACAATTGGTTTAGCAATCTTACTTGATCCAAAAGTCATTTCATCTATTATTTTAATGATTTGCTATGCCGTATATATAATTTTGCGTACTAAAAAATGGGTAAGTCCTTTAAACCAAGTCTTATTTAATATGTTGATATATATGTTCAGTATGTTTAACTTAATATTTATCTCTCACTTCCCAAACTTTTTTGGTTAGTGAATGACCAGATTGAATTGGAGGAATAAACATGCGTAAGCTTGTGGTTGGTTCGCGCAGAAGTAAATTAGCATTGACGCAAAGTCGTCAATTTATTGAAAGATTAAAGAAAGTAGAACCTGACTTAGATATAGAAATAAAGGAAATAGTAACTAAGGGCGACCGTATCGTAGATAAACAATTATCTAAAGTTGGCGGTAAAGGTTTATTTGTGAAAGAAATCCAACAAGAGTTGTTCGATCATGAAATAGATATGGCCATTCACTCATTAAAAGATGTGCCAAGCGAATTGCCAGATGGATTAACTTTAGGATGTATTCCTGATAGAGAAATTCCACTTGATGCATTTATCTCGAAAAATCATGTTCAATTAGCAGATTTACCAGATGGAAGTATTGTAGGAACAAGTTCTTTACGACGCGGTGCTCAAATTTTAGCGAAATATCCTAATTTAGAAATTAAATGGATTCGTGGTAATATTGATACGCGTTTGAGTAAATTAGAAACTGAAGACTACGACGCAATCATTTTAGCAGCAGCTGGATTACGCAGAATGGGTTGGTCTGATGATATTGTAACTGAATATTTAGATCCTGAATTACTTGTACCAGCTATCGGCCAAGGTGCACTTGGAATAGAATGCAGAAGCGATGATACAGAACTTCTTGACTTATTGAGTAAAGTTCATAATCAAGAAGTTGCTGAGTGTGTCACTGCTGAGCGAACATTCTTGAAAGAAATGAACGGAAGCTGTCAAGTTCCAATCGGAGGATATGCGACAATTGATGATAATGGACGCTTAACTTTTACTGGGTTAATTATGTCTCCAGACGGCAAACAACGCTTTGAGCAAACTGCAACTGGAAACGACCCCGTTGAACTTGGTAAAGAAGTCAGCGACATATTAAAAGAACAGGGTGCAAAAGAAATTATTGACGCTCTGAATGAAGAGTCGTAATTCATAAACATCGGAGTTGATTACAAATGCAGACACCAGTGATTATGACACAATCCAGCAATATAAAAAGTGAAGATGAGGATATTATTCATCTTCCTTTTATTAAGATTAAACCATTGTCTTTTAACGAAGCGCTTTTAAATCATCATTATGACTGGATTATATTTTCATCAAAAAATGCGGTGAAATATTTCCGTGATTATTTTCAACAATTAAACGTTGATTACGTTGCTGCTATTGGTGAAAAAACGAAAGATTACTGTAATCAAGTTGGAATTTCTGTTGATTTCTTTCCTAAAAATTTTTCGCAAGAAGGATTTATAGATGAGTTCAAAGTGAATCAAGGGGATAGGATAATTATTCCGAGCAGTGCAGCTGCACGTCCATTTTTACAAAAAGAACTTCAAGAAAAAAATGCAGAAGTCGTCAAAATAGATTTATATGAACCAGAGGCATACACTGAAAATATATTACAAGCAATTTCTTTATTAAAAAGAAATCTTGCGAATGGCATAGCATTTGCAAGTTCTTCTGCTGCAGATAATTTTTTCAAAGAAGCTGAAAACTTAAATCTTGATTCAAATTATAATTATTATGCTATTGGTAGACCTACTTTTGAAAAGATAGAAGAATATGGTTATACCGCAAAAATAGCTGAAGAGCAAACGATTGATGGATTATTAAAAATAATTAAAGAAAGTAGGAATCGTAAATGAGTTTTGATAGACATAGAAGACTACGTGCAAATAAAACAATTCGTAGCCTTGTCAGAGAAAATCACGTTAGAAAAGAAGATTTGATTTATCCAATATTTGTTGTGGAAAGAGATGACGTTAAAGAAGAAATTCCTTCCATGCCAGGTATTTATCAAATCAGCTTGAATCGTTTGGATGAAGAATTAAAAGAAGCTTATGATTTAGGTATCAGAGCCGTTATTTTCTTCGGAGTTCCAAATGAAAAGGATTCCGTAGGTACTGGCGCTTATGCGCATGAAGGTATTGTTCAACAAGCAACACGTAAATCTAAAAAATTATATCCAGATATGTTAGTCATTGCTGATACTTGCTTATGTGAATATACAGATCATGGTCATTGCGGTTTAATTGATGAACATACTCATGATGTTGATAATGACAAATCATTACCGCTTCTTGTAAAAACAGCAGTTTCTCAAGTTGAAGCGGGTGCAGATATTATCGCACCAAGTAATATGATGGACGGTTTCGTCACAGAAATCAGAAAAGGTTTAGATGAAGCAGGATATTACAATATTCCAATTATGAGTTATGGTATTAAATACGCTTCAAGCTTCTATGGTCCATTCCGTGATGCTGCAGAATCAACACCTTCATTTGGGGACCGTAAAACTTATCAAATGGATCCATCAAATCGCCGTGAAGCTTTATTAGAATTAGAAAGTGATTTGCATGAAGGTGCAGATATGATGATTGTAAAACCATCATTAAGTTTCTTAGATATCATTAGAGATGTAAGAGAGAGAACGAATGTACCAGTCATTGCTTATAATGTAAGTGGTGAATACAGCATGACTAAAGCTGCTGCATTACAAGGTTGGATTGATGAAGAACAAATCGTAATGGAACAAATGACATCTATGAAACGTGCAGGCGCAGATATGATTATTACTTATTTCTCTAAAGATATCTGCCGTTATTTAGATAAGAAGGAGGATTAAGATGGGTTACGAAAAATCTATTGAAGCCTATAAAAAAGCAGAACAACTTATGCCGGGTGGTGTAAACAGCCCCGTTCGTGCATTTAAATCTGTAGATATGCCAGCTATTTTTATGGATCATGGTAAAGGTTCAAAAATTTACGATATCGATGGCAATGAATATATTGATTACGTACTAAGCTGGGGTCCTTTAATTCTAGGACACGAAAATCCGCAAGTAATTGAAAACTTGCATAAAGCAGTTGATAAAGGAACAAGTTTTGGTGCTTCAACACTTGAAGAAATCAAACTTGCTGAATTAGTGATAGATCGCGTTCCTTCTATTGAAAAAGTCAGAATGGTATCTTCTGGTACAGAAGCTACACAAGATACAATTCGTTTGGCTCGTGGTTATACTGGAAGAGACAAAATTGTAAAATTTGAAGGTTGCTACCATGGTCACAGTGATTCATTATTAATCAAAGCTGGTTCTGGTGTCGCAACTTTAGGTTTACCTGATTCTCCAGGAGTACCTGAAGGCACTGCCAAAAGTACAATAACTGTTCCTTACAATGATTTAGATGCTATTCGTAAAGCTTTTGAATTGTATGGTGACGATATTGCAGGAGTTATCGTTGAGCCTGTTGCAGGAAACATGGGTGTTGTACCGCCAGTTGAAGGTTTCTTACAAGGCTTACGCGATATTACGAATGAATATGGTTCTTTACTAATCTTTGATGAAGTTATGACTGGTTTCAGAGTAGGTTATAACTGTGCACAAGGTTATTTTGACGTCATTCCAGATTTAACTTGCTTAGGTAAAGTTATTGGAGGCGGCTTACCTGTAGGTGCATTCGGTGGTAAAAAAGAAATCATGGATGAAATTGCTCCTGTTGGTACAATTTATCAAGCAGGTACATTATCAGGAAACCCATTAGCAATGACAAGTGGTTATGAAACATTAAGTCAGCTTACACCTGAAAGTTATGAATACTTCAATGAATTAGGAGATATGTTAGAAGATGGCTTGAAAAAAGTAGCTGCTAAGCATAATGTTCCGATGACTGTAAATAGAGCAGGTTCTATGATCGGTTATTTCTTAAATGATGGACCTGTGACTAACTTTGAACAAGCGAATAAAAGTGATTTGAAATTATTCTCTGAAATGTATCGTGAAATGGCTAAAGAAGGTGTCTTCTTACCACCATCTCAATTTGAAGGTACTTTCTTATCAACCGCACATACAAAAGAAGATATTGAACGTACAATCGAAGCGTTTGATAAAACATTTGAAAGAATAACTAATAAATAATTATTAAATTCAAATTTGAAATCTATAAAAGTGCATACCTTTAGGTATGTGCTTTTATTTTTGGGCAATTTTGTAACGAGAAATAATGAAAAATGTTATCATTAACGTATCGAAAGAGAAGTCGCGGATTTAAGGGTAGTGATAAAAGTGAATAAAAAATGGCTTAATAATATGATTGTTTTATTATTAGCAGTAGTTATTAGTTTAATTTTTTCAGCTTTGCATATCATGCTGCCATTTATGTTTGGTCCGATCATTGCCAGTATTATATGTATCAGAGTATTTAAAATGGATATACAATGGCCATTTTGGATCAGCCAACTTGGATTGATTTTACTTGGGGTGCAAATCGGTTCAACGTTTACCAAAACAGTAGTCAATGATATCGCACAGAATTGGTTTTCTATTATTTTAGTTACAGTATTATTGCTGGTATTAGCAATTTTGATTGCTTATTTCTTTAAAAAAATTGCACATGTTAATACTGAAACTGCGTTATTAAGTGTAATTCCTGGTGCTTTAAGTCAAATGTTGATTATGGCTGAAGAAGATAAACGTGCAAATATTTTAGTTGTAAGTCTCACTCAGACCTCACGTATTATATTTGTTGTGATTTTAATTCCAATGCTTTCATATTTTATGTCCAGTGGAAGTTCAGCAGGCGGTGCAGCAAAAGCAGTGAAAT